>CALWLL010000031.1 GCA_944381555.1 uncultured Agathobacter sp.
AAGAAACGCAAATCGCTCGCCGTCTGCAAATCCATAGTCTGCGATGTCCCTTATATCTAACTTTGCTCCATTTTGTTCCCAGATAGAGTTTTCATCATCATATATCATCGGCATGAATATTCCAGTGATACCTGTTTCCATAGCTGAAACAGTGCTTGTATCTGTTACCCAGAATCCTTTGACAAGCGGACACGGAAGCATGACAGAAATCGTATCGCCCGCGCTGCAAGGGCCTCGGTAGACCTGTTCAACTTCAATTTTTGCGATTGCACGATATGCCTTATCTCCGTCGAAATTCACAACAATATTTCTGATTTCTGATATGGTTCCCTTAAAGATTGCTGTGTTAAAGGTGGTAAATAATTCTTCTTCTTAATATCAAACTCCATGCAGCCCGTTTCCGGGTCTGCGTCGGTCTGCTGGCAGATCGCCGGATAACGGCGGCTGTATGCAGGCGGCTGTTATCGCAAGATTTCTGTTTTTTACGGCTCTTGACCATCAGACATAGATTTCGTTCCATCGAAAAATACCCCTTTCTCCTTATGTTCCTACAATACCTTTAACTTAAAGTCCTTTGTGTACTTTTTTCCAGACATAATAATGCTCCTCACATGATAGATTTTGAATATTTCAAATGTCTACCATGTGGGGAGCATATCATTTTTCAAGGAATTTTCGGCTTCCCGGTTACGTTCCCGGGCGGATTCGAACACCCGACCTACCGCTTAGGAGGTCTTCTGACCACTGTCAATCTAAGTCATGTTCAGTTCACGCAAGGTACGCAATAAAAGGTCTTTTACTACAGTTCAAATCGTTTCTGGTCAATTGCTGTCAGCCTCTGTAAACCCGGAACAACCGGTGGATATTAGCCGGATATTGGCTCGACTAATAAAAGGTGTTCGGCTTACTGTCAACGGCTTCCTAAAGGATCGGCTACCATGCCCGCCTTAGCAGGAATGATATACAATATTCAATTGATCAGATTTACTATCTATATAAAGTTGTTGCAATCTGACTAATACATCTGTGTTCGATAGACCATATCCCTTCAAAAGATTCTTTTCAAATGGTTCATCCTTCAACTTTTCAATAAAGCTTTTCATATCAATATGTATGCTTTCTGGCAATTTCTCCATCTTTTCCAGGACAAATTCCGTTGCAATCCTAAATATATCGTTCTTGTGCTTCTTTATATCACGCGAATCTACATGCTCACCTTTTGTCTTTCTTTCGCTCAAATCCAAAAACGCTTTTACCTTAAACAAAAGTAAATATTCAGGTCTCAATACAGACAAACCGTTGACTACTACCTTCCCCGAAAGAAGAGCCGCATAATAGTCTTCATCTAATAATATTGCCGAAAGACTGCTCACCTCATCATCAATGTGAATTGGTGTCAAACCATTCATCTCTTTCAATTTAAAATCAGCTCTTGCAAATAATTCTATCATCTTTGGATATAAATCGTTCTCTGGTTTATCAAATCTATAAAATTGGGGGGTTCCTGAATTCGTAGCTTTATTACGATATTTTCCATCTTCGATAAATTCCCAGAACTTTTCTCCAAATTCCGAAGTTAATGCTTCTACAATCAGGACCATATCTAAATCGCGTGTTGCTCTAAATTGTCCTTGATTTCTTGCAAACAAAATATCACATGCAGCACCGCCTATTAACACATATTGATCTTCAAAGTCTTTAAAAAATTCTCTAAACCTGTCCAACCCTTTTACCATACATATTTCTCCAACATTTCATCTATACAAATCTGCACTCGTTCATCTTCCAGATCTTTTTTCGACAAACTCAGCATCACACTTAATGGATCCTGAATTTTTTTCCCTTCAAAATCAATGAAATATCCAACTTCCAAAACCTCACATTCAATGGTTTCTCCTGCACTAATCTGACGATAGGATTTGATATTCTTAGCACTTAACTCTTTCTTCGTAATTGCATATGTGGGATACACATTATCAGAAAGCAGTGAATATTCACAAAGTGCAGAAATTCCTGCTTTGTTTTCCAAACCAATATCCTCTGCTAACTGGAATTTTGTAATCACCGGATTTCGAAGTACAGGTTTAATATTTTCCCATACTTTTTTTATATCTTCCCCTATTGATATTTTTCTCGTCTTTCCTGACACATCAAGAATTTCAATATCCAGATATTCAAGTTCATCCAAACATCTGGTTATGGACATTTTTGTAACCTGTAACCTTTCTGCAATTCTTGTTACATTCATCTTGTCCCATTTTTCATACAGGGCACATAACAAAAGTTTTTGTGTCAAAAAAGAAATGGTATGCACCGGCTTCAATTTTCTATCATTATTATCTGCTAAAAGCATCCCCATAAAAGGCAAATACATCTGTTTTTCTTCAAGGATAAACGGGATCCCTTCAGTCAGCATCATCTCTTTTGTATAATAATTCAGTTTTGTGAAGTAAAAAGCGCAATTCATCCCCGTTACTTTCTCAATCTGTTTTTGATCATAACGTAATGCATTCAAACGCAAGTTATTTTGAGGTCTTGCAATAATCCACTCTATTCCATCTTGATACACGGAGAACAATTCATATGCTCCTCTATACAGCAGCGGAAGATTATTATACAATTTAAGATTTTTTTCTATAGTAACTGTTCTCCTCAAGCATTTTTCAATGTATTCTTTCACAATATCACCTTTTAAATTTGTAACTCGTTTTAGGTTACAGATTTAAAATATCATATTTTGAGTTCTATTTCAATGACCTTCTTTTTTCTCCCACTTCTTTCTTCTTTGAATATGGCTATAGAGGATTATCCTATGACCGGTTCACCCGCAATGCAGTGAAAAATCTTTCCCCGCTTGTCTACGTTTTTTCGACTACACTTCTATCACTTCTCCTCTGAAATCTCCCAATGGCCATTTGATCCCCGTCCAATATAATTTACGTGATCCATTTGTTTTATACGGCATTTTACCGTCTTAGAACTCACGCCTAAAATCATAGCCATCTTTTCTGTGCTCATCTTGTTGTCTTTTTGAATTAAACCAATAATCTGATCCTCCATATTATCCTGAGGGACATTCTGAGGGACATCCTGGGGGACATCATAGTTCAGATTTGGCATCACCACCGTAAACTGATATCTGTCTGAACGGAATATGGGCTTTTTTGTATCGTCATGGATCATATAAGTACCTCCACATATTAATTACTCTCTAACAACTACACTTTTATGGTACTAAAAAGGACAGTCGATTTTCTCGGCTGTCCTTGTGGTATCTTCTCTTTTGGTGTCAATTACTTATCAACGAATACTTCTTCTCCGCAGATGATAGACGATACAACTTTTACAACTTCTTCTGCTTCCATTTGCTCAGCGACTATCTGATATTCGATACCGTCATATTCAAATTCAGCAACATACATATCATAGTAGCCGGACGGTTCATGCGTGTCAGGGTTATACGGACCATAGGGCATGGAACGATACCCAAAGGTAACTGCCGTTCCGTCAATGTCAGAAGTTTTTACTTCATTTTCTGGCAGAAGATAAATACAATCACTTAAAATGCCGATTTTTGAAGCTGTGATAGAAAATCCTTTGACTGCCGCCACATCTTCTGTCAGTTTCGGGCTGCCATCTTCATAATAGTCATGGTAGAAGTTAAGTGCAACTGTATCTTTTACAACTTTGCCGTTCTTTTCAAGTACAACTCTTGCTGTACCGTTCCCGGAAGCTGCAACTAAGCCATCTGGAATATACAACGGTGTTAAGTCATTCCCATAATAATTCTTCACTTCGTCTTTATCCCAGACAACATCAGTATCATATAGTTCGGGATCATACCATTTTGGCGCGGCATCCGAAATTCCCTCAACTTCATTGAAATAGAGATTACTCAAACTAATGTGAAATTCAGATGTTGCGGGCGTTGTATCATCATTGGTATTGTCAGTAGGATTGTCAACAATAACTCCGTTCGGATTGTCCGGTGGTGTAGTACCTTGCTGACGGAAATAGTTGGGGAGAACTGAAAGGGCGGTAAAAAGCACAACGGTTAAGCAAGCTGCCATAGCACTCCATTTTACCCACCCATGCTTTTTATAGTGATAGTTTGCGGCTTCCTCATAATATTTGTCGTTGACTTCGCTCATGGCTTCGGAAAATAATTTTGCGTTCATACGAATACCTCTCTTTCAATCAAATATTGCTTCATCTTCTGGCGGATTAGGACAAGCCGGACGGATACATTTTTTTCAGAGATACCTACGCACTTTGCTATGTCTGCGTGGGCATCTGCATACGCATAACGGCGCATGAAGATAACGCGCTCTTTTACGGTCAGCGTATCCAAAAATCCTTCGATGATACGGGCTAACTCTCTGGCTTCAATTTCATCTTCCACGGTTTTCTGGTCTGCGATACAGCCCTCGATTTCCTCTAAGGCAATCGTATAGTGTCCGCTTCGTTTGGCTGCTTCCTTTCTCCAATAGATTTTGAGTGAAATGTTCCGCACGATTTTCACAATGTAGCTGAGCAGCGGGTTAGGGCGTACCGGGGGAATGGCGTTCCATGCGCCTAAGTAAGCGTCATTGACGCATTCCTCCGCGTCCCGTCTGCTATTCACAATGTTATACGAGAGATTGTGGCAGATTTTTCCGTATTTAATGTCCAGCTCCCATATGGCTTGCTCGGAACGCTCAAAAAATAACTCGATAATTTTTTCATCATCAATCATTGCGCCACCTCCTTTCCGGCTTCACTTATATACTACGGTTTTCACGGCAAATACTAAATGAAAGAGAGAAGTTTTTCAAAAAAAATATACCATACTTCGCGTGAGATTGCTCGCGGCAGCTTTCGCCGCTTCGCCGGCGGCTCTCCGCCGTTCCTCGCTGTATGGGGCGGTCAGACGGAAAGAGAAACGCCCTTTCTCAACTCCGTTCCTCGTTTCTTTCCTGTTATTCCTACCGGAAAACTTTTTCTCCCTTTCCGGGATCAGCTCGTCCAGATAATCGCTTAAGAATGATATCGCCGCCTGAATCTCTTCACTGTCATCTTCTCCATAGCATTTTTTCAGGATATCTAATACTGTGCTTACCTGCTTCGGATCATCCGATAAAACGGGAACAAATACATTCGTTCCGCCTGTTACATAGATTGTAAATTTTTTCTCGCTCATTCTTTCTCCTTTTTCTGCATAAATAAAAGCACCATTCTCTGGTGCCCTTTCTTTCTACCGTTCCTGATTTCTCTGTCTCTTTTTCTGCCACTGCTCCAACAG
>CALWLL010000032.1 GCA_944381555.1 uncultured Agathobacter sp.
CTGTGGAAGTCTATCGTTCTGCCATGGAAATTGATATAGATATGGCATATAAAGAATGGAAAGATGTCCGTGGGAAAATTGAGATGACGGTAATCAATAAAGCATGGAATGCAGATGCTATGTCGGGAATACCGCACATGGATTTCCTTGATCTGGTACTGTACTGCCGGGTTATCATTGATAAAAATGAGAACGGGGTTGCCAGTACGATTGTCCAGAACCATATGCTAAAAGAGTGGGGGATCAGTGAAGAAGCTCTGTGGGAGACGGCTTTTTCCAATCTGAAAACGGAAGAATTTGACATAAAAGATGTAAACGAAGTCCTCAGATTTATATTTCCCGAGGGAAACTTAACCGGACTGCCGGATAAGAAGAAATTTGAGTCTGCACTATATGTTCTTACAAACAAATATCAGAACAGGGGCGCGATCGGAATGCTCAGGACAGATTTGTTAGAGAAGTTCGCTGATTGGAGCGGTTGCGATCTTTACATACTGCCCAGTTCGATCCATGAAGGTGCGACCCGTTTCGCCGCATAAATTAACAAAGGGCGAGGGTTGCAATTAGTTTATCTAGTTGTGACAACAACTTATTTTCCGAGAGGTGGAATGACAGGGTAACGCCTTGAAACGCCTCCTTTGATACTCCGAATAGCGTCTCACAGTTGCACATCGTGAGAGGTTATAAGCTCGGTGAAGTCGGCTGAGAGCCACCCTAACGCGTAATGGCGAGGAACTGCGAACCAGAGGTGGTCGAGTGGATGATAGGCCGGAAGTCTATAAAATACCTATGGCGAGAATGTTACCTATACAGGGGCAACTGGCGAACTCTTGAAGGAAAGGGTCTAAAGAATGGCAATGTAGAAATGCATTGATGACGTGACGTCAGGTAAGTGTGGGTGAGTAAGACATTCGTTATGAAAATCCATGTAGTGTTACAGGCACTACCAAGCTTACAGGCTCAAAGAGAGCGCCTAAGGGTATATGTACAGATAGGAAAATAGGAACGGGGAAAGCTGACAACGATTAGGAAGTGCAATTCCAATGAGGCGGTCTGTGGTAACACAGTTTATGTCAGTGAGAGTAGGGGCAATGTACCTGCGAAGCGGTGATAATAAGCCGTGGAGGGATAGCCCCAAGTCAGATTAATTCATTAAAACTTAATAATGGTAAGAGTGTTTTGGGTTCGAGTATGACTAAGAGAAGAAATCTCCGCAGAGGAGATGACTGACCAAACGGCAAAGAAGAGAGAAAACAAGGTTTTAAGGCGTAATGAATACTACGCAATTCAAGATGTGTTTGATGGCTTATATGCAAAAAGTAAACAGGGTGCAATATTTACCGACCTTATGTCGCTTATAACAAGTCCGCAGAATATAGCACTTGCGTACAGGCGAATTAAGCGAAATAAGGGAAGTCGAACTCCTGGTACAAACATGGGTACAATCGAGCAGATAGCGGAACGGGGAAATGACATTTTGGTAGATTATGTTCAGCGAAGACTGGCAAACTACAAACCACATCCGGTTAGACGTGTCATGATTCCCAAGGACAATGGGAAAGAAAGACCACTAGGGATTCCAACCATTGAAGACCGCTTGATTCAGCAATGTATTCTTCAAGTGATGGAGCCGATATGCGAAGCTAAGTTTCACAAACATAGCTATGGCTTCCGTCCAAACCGCAATACGCACCATGCAATCAGCAGGTTTCGGTTTCTGGCATTTACAGTAAAACTTGAATATGTAGTGGATATCGACATTAAAGGATTTTTCGATAATGTAGACCACTCTAAACTGCTGAAACAGATATGGTCGTTGGGTATCCACGATAAAAATCTGCTATGTGTAATAAGCAAGCTCTTAAAAGCACCCATACAGGGAGAGGGAGTTCCGAGCAAAGGAACACCACAAGGCGGTATTTTATCGCCGCTGCTTTCCAATATCGTGCTAAATGAACTTGATTGGTGGATTAGTAATCAGTGGGAAACATTCCCAAGCAAGTTTCCATACCGTTGGGATGGAGATAGATGTACGGCGTTGAAGAAAACGAAACTGAAAGAAATGTACCTTGTGCGGTATGCAGATGATTTTAAAATCTTCTGCAGAAACAAGAAGGATGCCAAACGAGTCAAGATAGCTGTTGAAAAGTGGCTGATGGAAAGGTTGCATCTTGAGACAAGTCCCGAAAAGAGTAAAATAACAAATCTGTGTAGGCATTACTCTGAATTCTTAGGATTTAAAATAAAGTTAGAAGAAAGACCAAAACAGAGTGTAATTATTTCTCATATGTCGGACAAAGCAAAGAAAAAGGTCACGGATAAACTCCGAAAAGCACTTTGGGACGCCAGAGGAAATGAGGATAAAGCACGTAACCTTAACATGAAAATCCGAGGAATGCACAATTACTATTGTGTAGCAACGAGGATAAGCAAAGATTTTTGGGAGATATATTTTCATCTACTCAAAACCCTAAAACACATAACACGGTCACATGGCAAAATAGGACCACCGCTGTCAGAATTCCAAAAGCGTAGGTATGGTAATTATCACGGCAGACGTTACCTTATAGGGACAGTTGTTATTGACCCAATATATGCGGTTACATTTACGATTCCCTATGGATTTAAACAGGAAACATGCAACTATACAGAGGAAGGAAGACAGTTGATTCACAAAAGGCTGACTCATCTAGAGGTCATTTTTCGATACCTAGCGGAGCATCCGCTACAACATGAGTCTATCGAGCTGAACGATAATCGTATTTCCAGGGTATCTGCACAGAGAGGTAAATGTGCAATCACCAAGAAGCAACTTACAGTGTATGATATGCGAGTGCATAAAATATATCCCAATGGTGGAGATGGCTACAGAAACATAGACATCGTCTCGAGGGATGCCTATGAGCTGATTCATACGAAGGACATAGCACGAGCAAAGGAGCTGATAGAAAAGCTGTTAAGTGAAGGATTGTGGAACGAAAATGCGCTGAAAAAGACCAATAATTATCGAATTCTAGTCGGTAATACCATTATAGAGTAAATAGGTTTAATTTGATGGAGCGCCGTATGAGGTGAAAGTCTCACGTACGGTGCGGAGCGGGGGAAAAGGTGGAAAGTGGTGTGAGAATGCCGCTCAGACCTTACCTATCGCTATTTATTATTCTGCCATATATAGGCGATGTTGCGCATCATTCCATTGAAGAACTGGAGAGCATGATTAAAGAGGTAAATCAGGAGCAGTTGTCAGAAGATGAGATTCTGTCTGATAAGGCATATATGGTAGATGCAGAGAAGCATGTCTTTATGAGACTGGAAGAAGCTCTGGCAAAAGAACAAAAAGAGCAGATGGAGAAAGACAGACAGCAGGAAGAGAAGAGGAAGGCTGCGGTTCCGAAAAAAGAAGTAAAACCACGCGGACCAAAGCTGTAGATAAGAGGGCGTACCGAAATTCGGTACGCCATTTTTGTCAGGAGGGAAAAATGGATACACAGACAATTTTTATTGATATAGAAACTATATCGGAAGAAGAACTGTTAGAAGAAAATGAGGAAACAGAGGATGGGACAGATAAATAAGACAAAGGAGTACCGGGCGGAACTGGCAGAAATGTTTGCACGTATTCTGGAAGAAGAGAGCTTGAACTGGAAAAAAACATGGAAAGGCTGGTCTGATAGACCATTAAATGCCGTCCATGGAAATATCTATAAAGGAATAAATTCATTCAAGCTGATGCTTGTCATGATTGAACGGAGATACACGGATCCGCGCTGGGCAACCTATCATCAGATTCAAAAAATGGGATATCGCTTAAAGAACGCAAAGGGAATGGGAGTAACCGTGGAATACTGGTTTCCATTTGACAGGGAGGAAAATCGTGCAATAAGCTGGGCCGAGTTTAAATCGAGAGAGGAACCGTTTGGCGAACGTTATTTTCTGCGTGCAAGGTATAGCGTGGTATTTAATGCGGCGCATATTGAAGGACTTCCAGAGCGGATACACGCGCAGAATAATGTTATTGTTACGGATGAACTCATAAATACGCTGTCTGCAAACATGGGAGTAGAGATACTAAATGATGGAGGAGACGAAGCCTTTTACCACCCAGCCGAAGATAAAATACACCTTCCCTTTCCGGAAGTTTTTGATTCAAGCTATGACTATAACAGCACTGCATTACATGAATTGGGACATGCGACAGGTGCTGCTCATCGGTTAAACCGCAATATCAGCAATGAATTTGGTTCTAAAGAATACGCATTTGAAGAACTAATTGCAGAAATTTCAGCCTGTTTTATGTCGGTGTCTTTGTCTGTAGAACAAAACAGCTTTCATTTCGAAAATCATAAAGCATATGTTCAGGGATGGGCAGCTACAGTTAGAAAGAAGCCGGAGCTTTTGATAAAAGCGATTGCAGAAGCAGAAAGAGCAGCTTCCTACATGGAATTTAAGGCAGGTCTGCTCCCGGAATCTGAGTTTAAGAAAATAGTAAATGCATCATTTGAGGCTTCTGAAGCGGAGATAGTTGACGTTGCTCTTTATGGCAGCCGTTCCAGAGGCTTGGAACATGATGGTTCGGATATCGACTTTGTAGTGGAATATAAGGGGGATGTTAAAGAGGACTTTATGTTAAATCCTATTCGGGCAGAAGAAAGCGGAACTCTAAAAGAATATCTGCCAAAGGCAGAGGCATACATGGAAGAATTCAAGAGGAAAGAGATTAGAGAGGGGGAGAAAGACGCAATGCAGGAAGGTGTAAAAAGACGCAAATTTTTTGATTTGGATGGAACGGCTGCGGCATTTAAACCGGTGGAAAAAATTGAAACATTGTATGAAAAAGGGTACTTTGAAAACCTCGAACCGATTAAATCTGTTATAGATGCCATTAACCGGCTTCTTGCAGATCCGACGGAAGAGGTTTTTATTTTGTCCTCAGTTTTATCAGACAGCAGGTATGCCCTTGCCGAGAAAAATGCATGGATTGACCGCTACCTTCCGGGCATCGATGCGCAGCACAGGATTTTCCCGCCGTGTGGGGAAAATAAGCTCGATTACATTCCGGACGGAGTCCGTGAAACGGACTGCCTGATTGATGATTACACACACAACCTTCTTGGATGGGAACCTCCTGCAAAGGGCATTAAGGTATTAAACGGCATCAATCATACAAACGGGACGTGGAAGGGAAACATGGTCGGAATTGATAATGCCGGAGAAGAATTGGCACGTAAGATTAAGGCCATCGGAAACGGCGAGGCATTTGTTCAGGATGAGCGTCCACAGGATAAATACAGCATGGACGCTTCAGACTTTGAAAAAGACCTTCTTGAACTGAAAAATGGACACCGTCAGATTTTGGAATCCGTCCAGGAACTCCGGGAGGGTCTGGTAAATGTTCTGCCGGAGCCGCCCCGGCCGGAAGCCGGCTTTGCGGACAATGATATGCGAGAGCATTATGAAGCCCTGATAAAAAAAGGGTACGTACAAACGCCGCAGAAGCAAAGCGGTTTACCGGATTTGGACAGCGGGAAAAAAGCACCGGTTCATAAGCCGCAGCCACAGCCAAAAGGACCTAAAATGTAGCGTACCGAATTTCGGTACGTTTTAATTTGCCACAAGGAGGGAAGAGATGGAGAATGAAAATTTGCGGAATGAGGAACTTGTAAAAGAAATGCAGGAAATGAAAAAAAATTACGAGAGAATAATGGCACTGATGGAGAATCCGCAGACATCAAAGCAGGAGGAAGCGCCGGAGATACAGCCAGAGCCAAAGCCGGATGTGAAGCTGTCTTATTACGCCAGAAAACCACTATCAGATGCGGAGGAGTTTGCGGCATTTACAGACGCAGAAGCTGTATTTTTATCAGAAACAAGGGACTATGAAGAGATTGGTGTCATAATAAACGGAAGACAATTTCCGTTAAGCCGCTATGATGCTGCGGCAGACAGCTACAGCATACCGGATATAAGCCGGATAGACAAGACCGGACTTACCGGGGAAAGGGAGAAGGAGCTTCAGGAGAATATTTCCGGCCTTATGGATGCCGTATACAGGGAAAATGCATATTGTGGGGGAAAAAATCTGCTGAGAAGACTAACCACTCTGGTTATAGACGAGATGCAGAAGAATGGCCATATAAACGGAAGATGGGAAGGCATCCTGTCAACCGAGAAGAATCCACAGAATTATATCCGGCTCTCATACAAGGGATTTGCCGCCAGCGGTGATATTTTGTGCCTCCTTGAAACCATGCATGAAAATGAGCGGAGAGACGGCGTCCATGCATTTAACGAAATTGACAAAGCTATTTTTGCAGAAAACGTCATGGAATCACTGTCGGGATTTGAAGAGTATCTGGCCGGGAGTTTACGGTCGTTCATTGAAAAAATGGATACGGACCTGTCAGACGGGGTAATAACATACTCTTCCTGCCCCGGGGATAATCCGCTAAAAGAGTTCGACAATATGATTTTCCAGCCTCCGGAACCTGTGCAGGAGGAAGAGAGACGATTAGATATTAAAACTATACTGAATGTAGACAATGACATTGCCCTTAAAAGGAAAGAGGGAAGCTGTCTGGCATCCGGATGGGTGGAAATTGAGAATGCCATTAAATTTCCAATCAGAGTCATGAAATGGAACAATCCAAAAACAAATAAAGACGAGATGTTCGTCGGCTATCCGAATAAAAAAAGCGGTGACGAATACGAAAACATCCTGTATCCAAAGGACCCAAATGTGCGCAGACAGATTCAGGACGCGGTGCTTAAAGAAGTCCGTGAGAAACTTATCAGAAATGAAGGACTGGATATTCCGGATGTATCAGAAGTCCGCGTGGCGCTGCTGAAGGAACAGAAAAAGACGGGGAGCATTGCCGTAAAAGCCGTAGCAAGCATTACCATCTGCGGAATTGAGATTAACGGAATAACCATTAAGGAGGGTAAATACGGAATGTTTGTCCAGATGCCGCAACGAAGGGAAAGAAACGGAGAGTACCGCGATGTTGTATACGGAATCAATGCGCCGATGCAGGAAAAAATAAAGAAGGCTGTACTGGATGAATATGAAAGAATGATTCCACAGCCACAGCCTGAACCGAAGCCACAGCCTGAACCGGAGCCGCAGCCTGAACCGAAGCCACAGCCTGAACCAGAGCCGCAGCCTGAACCGAAGCCGCAGCCTGAGCCACAGCCGCAGCCGAAAGAGGAAGGAATAACAATTACAAATGCGCAATTTGAAGGAGGCTATATGCGGTTTGATGTGGTTGTCAATGGAGAGGTCCATGCCGGTATTTTCCGCATATATGCACCGAAAGACGGACCGGATATGACACTGCTAGGCATTGACGATAGCTCTGGTCATCCGCTTCTTGCGAAAGCATTGCCGTCCATTGAAGCGGGGCTGCAGGAAAAAATGCAGGGAAGGTATGAACGGTTAAAGGCTCAGGAAAAAAGCCCGGCAAAAGCAGCGCATACGGTTCATCATCAGCCAACTATAAAAATGTAGAAGGAGGAAGTTATGGTAGAAACAGTAAAACTGGATGATGCGGTGTATGCCGTTATCATGCAGAGCAGCTCCATCAGGGAGGATTATAAAGAAATGGCCAAAAGGTACAAGGGCAATGCTGCAGTTTTAAGGGAAATCCTTCTGTGTGCTTTTGACGCGGTTGACCCGCTCCTTATGCAGAGTGCAGAGGAAAAGAAACCGCTGGAGAACGCACTTGCTTACATCAGGAAGAAACATTGGGAGAAGAAGCTGTTTGGCCGCTACCACGAAGAAATTGAAAGCATCATGCATACGGTCAACAGCATTGAATCCGGAGTACGCGCAGTATCCAGCCAGATTAGTGTCATTGAGGACAAGGTCCCTACAATGGAGGATTTGTTTACCAACATTACGCCGCAGATTCCGGAGGAGAGCGTTGTGATAGAAAAGTACATAAATGAACAACCAATGCCTGTAAAAGGTTCTGCCGTGCCACAGGGGTTGGATTCGCCGGAAACAGGAAGAAATTCCCTTATAAAAGATATAGGCATTGTTATGTCCAGACACCGGGCATACAGGAAGGCGGCGGCAGAATCGAAGAAGTCGAAGAATCACAAGGCAAAAGAGCAGAAACAGAAAGAACCTTTATCGAAGTGGTTTTCTGCACTGCAAAAGCGCGGATATTCCCCGGAGCAGCTGCAGTTCATCCTCTCCTGTGTCGAAGAGGACATGGAAAGAGAAGTTATTGAAAGATTCATTGCACCGAACCTTTCGGTTGAAATAATGCAGAACTTAAAAAGGCTGGAGTTACAGAAGTTACAGAAGGAGGAAAAATAAATGGATAATCAGAGAGAAGAGGACCGTGTCCTGATGAACATATCAAATACCAGCGGAGCAGTTATGAGCGCAACGCTGTTCTCGGCCCGGATGACGTTTAAGCTGGTAACATTTTTATACCGGCTGGCGAAAAAAGGAATGGTTGCGCTGGGCGCGGCAGATAAATTCAAGGAGTTTTCGAACGCAACCGGCGGAAGGTACACGGCATACAATATCCCGCTTAGTGACAAACATGCCAAGACCATGCAGGAATTAAATAAGCTGGAGCTGCAGCTTCAGGGGACGAAGAATCCGTTTGCCAAAGTCGGTCTCCGCAGACAGATTGAAAAGATGAAGAAATCCATTCCGGAACTGGAACAGCTGGACAAACTCGGAATCAAATACTGTATGCTGCCAAAATTGAACGGTTCTGAGCAGACCATGCAGATAGTAGTGGCAAAGGATGATGACCAGCTTTTTAAAAACTGGTTCGGTAATCATCTGACTGCGGAGATGTCTGCCGGCGGAGAGAAGAATCTGGAATCCATCAGGGTCTTTACCGAAGGAAATTACACCATCCTTAACATGCCGTTTGAAAAGACGGAAGAACTTGCAGAAATGATGTCGGATTTTAATACGATGAAAGTAAACTATGCGGTCCTTCCGGATTTGCTTGTCGGAGACGGATACACACAGGTTGCGGTCCCGAATGCAGACAGAAGTCAGGTGGAACAATGGTTTAACATGTGGAAGGACCGTGCAATCAGTAACGGTGAGATGCCAAAGGAAATGTTTGCAATGGATGCCGGGTCTTACATGAATACTGCAGCCATGAGCGCGGATGAGTATATCCAGAATGCGGATGCAGAGTACAAAGAAGTGCAGGAAGAATTTGAGAAGGAATCCAAGCAGGTTCCGGTTGAGGCAGGTCCGGGAAAGGAAAACAGCGAGGAATTCATGCGTTATGCGCAGGATGACCGCTACCAGAAAATCAGTATAAACGAAGAAACCCTGGTGCTGGACCAAAAAGCAGACAGGTTTGCCTATCAGAAGGAAGGTCTGTTTGCATCAAGGGTACCGGGAACATACGGCAAAAATGAAAAGACGCTTCTGATTCCCATAGAGCAGTTGTTTGTAGCAGATGCCGGAAAAACCTATGTTGCGTTTCTGGAAAAAGGAGGTTCCTCTGCTGTCATAGACCGGAGCATTGGTAAGACGGTTTCCATCCCAAACGAAAAACTTTATAGCGAGAATTATGCCAATGTAAGCAGAGGGTTTAATGGGGTAGAGGATATGAAGCAGCCTAAGGTATCGAAGGTTGACATTTCGCCATCAAAGTCTTCTGCCCCAAAGCCGAAAATTGATTTTAACTTATAACAGGATATACCGAATTTCGGTACGTCTTGTTTGTTTATATTTTTATTAGGAGGAATTTGTATGTACCAAAAAAGAAAATTTCCATACGCCGTATTTTCCGTGCTTCTGCTTCTGTTCCTGTCTGCTGGCTATCTGGCGTCCGGACTGCTGGTGCTTCCTGAAGAGGTGGCAGCATTTTCGGAAGAGAGCCTAAGCTATCTGTTTGCGAATATATTTTCATTATGAAATGAGAAAACGGTGGCATTTATGGGAATCGGCGTCCTTATATGGATGTACCTCATATGCTACTATCTGCAGTACCACCGGAACTTTCATGCCAATCCGCACGGCTCATCCGGATGGAGAGATGTACACGAAGCGTGTGAAACCTACATGGACCATGAGAATCCGGAGAATAACCGGATTTTAACGCAGAACCTTCAGGTATCGCTCGATGGAGCACTGCCCAACAACAATATGCTTGTGATTGCATCTTCCGGTGACTATAAGACAACCTCTTCCGTCGAGCAGAACCTTCTGCAGATGCAGAGTTCTTACATCATGCTTGACGTAAAGGGTGACACCTGCAGAAAGCTGGGAAATAAATTTAAAAAATGCGGTTATGATGTCCGCGTGCTCAATTTTAAGGAACCAAGCAAATCAGACCGTTTTAATCCATTTGTAAACATCGAGAAGGAGGATGACCTGCTGCGTGCAATAAGAGCCCTGCATGAAGCCTGCCGTCCTCCCCAGAACATGTCTACGGCTGACCCGTTCTGGGATGACGCGGTCAAGCTGTATCTGCAGTCTATGTTTTATGCAAGCTGGCTGGACGGGCGCAGAAACGGGACACCCGGAACCATGAATGATGTCATGCGTCTGGCCAACATGGAATCGAAGAGGGTTGTTATTGAAAGAGGAGATGACGTAGAAGAGGTTACGGAACTGAAACTCTATATGGATGAACTGGCCGCCCAATACGGCGCAGATTATCCGCCGGTGCGTGACTACCGGAAGTTAAAGGAAGGTGCGCCGGATACGGTAAACACGGTCATCCTGATGGTAAACTCCATGCTCTCCATCTGCGAAACAGGGGAAGTAAAGCGCATCTTCTCCGGAAACGACATAAATATAAGGGAGATTGGCTCCGGTGTTGGGGGAAATCCTAAAAAGAAGACCATCCTGTTCCTGGTCATTCCGGATAACAACAATGTTTACAACTGGATTGTCTCGATGTTTTATAATCAGGCACTTGACATTCTCATCCGGCATTCGGATGAAGAGCTGCACAAACCGCTTCCTATCCGTGTGGAGTTCTGGCTGGATGAATTTTATGCCGGCGCGCGTCCCAATAACACCGTAGAGCTGCTTGGCGTGGTGCGAAGCAGGAACATCTGTCTTATTCCAATCCTGCAGTCCGTTTCGCAGATTAAGGACTTATATAAGAGTGATAAATGGGAGATTATCATGGACAATGTTGCGGTTGTATTATTTCTCGGAAGCGGCCCGACCGCATTATCGACCCATGAATTTTTCAGCAAGATTCTCGGCAAGGCAACGATTGATGTACAGCATGATAATGTGCACTTCGGACAGAATCCAAACAGCGCACTTAACTTTAACCAGCAGGGAAGGGAGCTGATGACGCCGGAAGAGGTAAAAGAGCTGCCGACAACGGATGCGATAGTATTTCTTAAAGCATCGAAGCCGATTTACGATACAAAGGCGATTCCGTTTGATAAGCCGGCTCTAAAGTACCGTGCGCCGAAATGGCTGAAGGACAGATACAGCGAAGCATTATCCTATGGACTGTATGAACATCCGGTGCATACGGTTTATGATCCGGTGCATTTTACCTACATCACTGTCGAACCGGACATGCCGTACCAGATAATTACGGACAGAAAAGAAATCGAAACATATCAGGAAGCCGCAAAAACAGACCCGACAATCTTTACCTTTACAGTTAAGGAATCGGAACTGCTGTACCTGTCATGGGGACACGGAAAGTGTACAAAAGAACGTGCGGAAGAAGTCTATAAGAAGATTCAGGAGGATGAAAAACAGCGCAGACAGGCTATGCGTGGGCTTATCGTGATGCAGAACAGGGAGGATGTGGAAGAAATCCTGAATCCGCAGGAAAAGGCTACCGATAAGACCGGATGGAATAAATACACTTCGCTGGCGGCGCTCCTTCGTGACCATTGGGAGGATATGAGCGCGCCGGAGCAGGAACAGATATGCATGGCATTTGCAGACAATTTAACGGAAGAGCAGATATTGACACTGGCAGTAATGGAGCAGGGAAAAATGGAAATATTAAGACAGATTTATATGAGAGAGAATAAGGAGATGAAAGCAAGATGATATATGTAATCGACAGGTTCTTTGAAGAAGACGGCGAGGATGCGCTGATACTAAAGTCGGGAGATTGGAGCATGGAGCAGATGGCAGATATCGTCGGCATGCTGTCAATACTGTATAAGGACAAACATCCGGGTGCAAAAGTCTGTCCGCTGGATAAGATAAAAGAGGTTCTGGTTAAAGTATACGGCTGCAGGGATGTGCACCATAAATATGTGCTGGAGCTTCCGTTCATCCGCCGGCGCTTATTTTCCAAGATACTGTTCGTGGGATTCGAGCTTTCGGGAAATTGTGTATCATGGATGGATGCCAACGAAGCAGAAGAGCTGTGCAGAAAAAAGATTCAGTATCCGCTGATAAGGAAATACGCGGAAGATGAGAAAATGGCAGCAATACAGGATGTTTTTAAGGAATTATAAAGTAGGAGGAGACGAAAATGAAAAAGGAGATATCCGATATTATCGTTTTGAGAAAAGGCGAAGCGACGCTCACCAATTGGGAATACATGAAATTTTCGAAAGGGGATACCATCTGGGGAAATGACCGCGAGACTACGAACTAAAGCGGTGGAGAGGAGATGAACTGGAGCAGGCAAAGGAAGAGCTTGCAAAGTATAAATGTTCCTACAGCAGCAACGGTCATTGCTGGTTCATAGAGGAGTATGCCCTTGAATGTTTTAGTGTAGATGAAGACGGCGAGTTCTGGATTGGTGGGGGCTATGATTTGGCAGAAGAGAATAAGTCCTTCCCTGAGAAGGAACAGCGTGCTGAATTGAACAAGAATGTATCTATCAAATTGTAATACTGTCAGAAAAAAAGAAAAATAAAAAACACTCGGAGTCAGAGTGTTTTACTTGAAAAAGAGTTTACATGTTAATATAGTTAGATGAAACAAAAAGATGGTAAGTAGACATGAAATATTAAAAAAATATTAAAACAAGGATGAAAAAGCCAGTAAAATCAAGGGATTGAAAAAAATGGTGATACATTGGTAATGTAGAAGTCACGGGTCCGACTCCCGTTAGTAGCTTTCTAGGGAAAACAGCCATAAACCCAGTGGAATCAAGGGTTTGTGGCTGTTTTTATTCATTATAATACTTCAACACCTTATTGATATAATATCTAGTGTATTCAGGAACACCGCCCGATTTTTTAACATTACCCGGTCCGGCATTATAGGCGGCAAGGGTAAGTTCTTTGTCACCATCATATCGTTTTAAGAAAGTTGATAAAATCTTAGCTCCGGCAAGAATATTCTGTCTTGCATCATAAGGGTCTTCTGCACCATACTGTTTTGCGGCAGAAGGCATAAGCTGCATAATACCCATAGCGCCGCATTTACTTGTAGCGTCAGCACGGAAAGAGGATTCCGTAAATGCAACAGCCTTAAGGAATTTTACATCGAGATTGTATGTCGAGGCTGCTTCTAAGAAGTAAGCGTTTAATTCATCACTGCAACGTAAATTTCCCTCGTTATTTCCTGCGGATGAGCTGCATATATCCGTTACAGAAGAAGTCTGGCTATTTGTCGGTTCAGATGATGCCGATTCGGATACGGGATAACCGTCTGCCGCATTTGCCTTATCAATAGAGGCTTGTATTTCTGCAATTTTATCTGCAAGGGCAGAACTGATTTCATTTCCGGACGGTTTTAAAAGGCTGTCCGAAATCTTACTGCAAAAATGCGCAGAAGCATCGACGTCCATAAGAGCATCCTGCTTTTGCGCCAATACATCCTGAAAAGACGTTTCCGAAGAACCAGTCTTGCGGGCTGCCAAAGCAAATGTGTTGTTTGATGAAATTGTCTGGTAGTTTTGAACTCTCATTCTGCCACCTCCACCATACTTTTCCAACATTATATCACAAAATAGTATTGAAATAAATCCCAAGTTGTTGTAGTCTAAAAAAATCAAGATTAGGAGAAATGAATAGATGAAAAAAACGATAGAAAAGAAACCATTTGTTACAAAAGAACAGGTGGAGGAAATTGTAAAAACATACCCAACCCCATTTCATTTGTATGATGAAGCGGGAATCCGTGCAAATGCAAAAGCGGTTCAGGAGGCTTTTTCATGGAATAAGGGATTCCGTGAATATTTTGCAGTAAAAGCAACTCCAAATCCATTTATCCTTAATATATTAAAAGAATATGATTTTGGCTGTGACTGTTCTTCCATGACAGAACTTATGATGGCAAAAGCCTGTGGCTTTGATGGACCGCATATTATGTTTTCTTCAAATGATACTCCGTTAGAGGAGTTTGCTTACGCAAATGAATTAGGAGCAATCATTAATCTGGATGATTTTACCCATATCAAATGTCTGGAGGAAACACTTGGATATATTCCGGAAACCATAAGCTGCCGGTATAATCCGGGCGGGGTTTTCGAGATGAGCAATGGCATTATGGATAATCCGGGCGATTCGAAATACGGCATGACAAAAGAGCAGTTAGTTGAAGGCTTTAAGATTTTAAAGGAAAAAGGTGCAAAGAATTTTGGCATACATGCTTTCCTTGCAAGCAATACAGTAACAAACGAATACTATCCAAAGCTTGCAAGGCAGTTATTTGAACTTGTAGTAGAGCTAAAAGAACGGACGGGCTGCCATATTGCATTCGTAAATCTGTCCGGCGGAGTCGGAGTGCCATATCGTCCGGGACAGGAGCCGAACGATATTCATGCAATCGGAGAGGGTGTGCATGAGGCTTTTAACGAGGTGTTAGTACCGGCCGGAATGGGAGATGTATCTATTTTCGCAGAAATGGGAAGATTCATGCTCGCGCCATATGGCTGTCTTGTAACAAAAGCGATTCATGAAAAGCATATCTATAAAGAATATATCGGGGTAGATGCCTGTGCGGTGAATTTGATGAGACCAGCCATGTATGGCGCTTATCATCATATTACGGTGCTTGGAAAAGAGGAGGCTCCATGTACCGAAACCTATGATGTTGTAGGCTCTCTTTGTGAAAATAACGATAAATTTGCAATCGACCGCAATCTTCCTAAGATTGATAAAGGAGACTATCTGGTTATCCATGACGCAGGTGCGCATGGGTTTGCTATGGGATATAACTACAACGGGAAATTAAAATCGGCGGAATTGCTGCTGCAAACGGACGGAAGTGTAAAAATGATCCGGCGTGCGGAAACACCTGCGGATTATTTTGCAACTTTTGACTGCTTTGAAAATTTTAAATTTGAAAAATAAATTTTTGTTGCATTACGGACTTTCTTATGATAATATAGATACGTTCGTAATGAACCTGCCGGCGTGTCGGAATGGCAGACGAGGCAGACTCAAAATCTGTTGTGGGCAACCACGTATGGGTTCAAGTCCCATTGCCGGCATATTAAGGAATTGCAGTAATGCAATTCCTTTTTGCATTACAGGAAATCCCGTTCCCTATCACGCAAAAGAACTCCGCAGAATGCAGCCTATCGAAAACAGACAAAAAAAGTAGGAAAAAGTGGACATTTTCTGGAAATCTAAGGTATAATATATTTCATAATATGACTTTTGGGGGAATCTGATGAAAAAAGTTGCTATTTTTTCAGACGGTTGGAGAAAATTCTTCAATTTTTCATGGGTTGACGGATGTCATCAATATATTTTGGATCATCATCTGGACGCACAGGTATATGTATTTAACAGCTTTGGAGATTTCAGTGTTGACGAAAAATTCAATGCGGGAGAATTTAATATTTTCAATCTTCCTGATTTAAAGGAGTTTGATGGCGTCATTCTAGATTCAAATAATATCCGGGATGATAAAATTCGGGAAGGACTTCTAAGAAAGCTGCGCAATTCAGACATTCCGGTAATTTCTCTTTTAAATGAGATTCCGGGGTGTTATTATGCAGGCATTGATAATTATTCTGCCATGTATACCATCGTGGAGCATGTTATTAAAGAGCATGGATGCAGAAAACTCAATTATGTAGGCGGTCCGGTTGAAAATTATGAGAACAGGGAGCGTCTTCGGGCTTATAGGGCTGTGCTGGAGAAATATAATATTCCATATGATGAGAAACGGCTTTTTCATAAGGATTACACAATTATTACAGGGGAAGCCGGATTTCATTATTTTCTGGAACAGGAAACAGTACCGGAGGCTTTTATTTGTGCTAACGACAATATTGCAGTGGGTCTGTGCCATATTGCCAAAAGTCTGGGATACCGGATTCCGGAAGATTTTATTGTAACGGGATTTGACAATCTGGATAAAGCATCTTATTTCGAGCCGAAGATTACAACGGCAGGCTTTGAGAGAGGGGAGATTTCCTATAGGGCAATGGAGCTGATGCATCAAATCTGGAAAGGCAGGACAGATGTAAAAGCCATATATACGAACGTAACGCACTTCTTTCAGGATAGCTGCGGCTGCAAAACGGACAGAACGATTGATTTAGGAAAATATGTAGAAGATCACATCTTAAATGAAGACAGAGACGTACGGATGGACAGTGCGATGATGGAGCTTAAGAGAGAACTCTTAGAGTGCCAGTCATTTAAGGAAATGGGGGAACGTCTTCCAAAGCATTTAGACAGTCTGAAATGTGATGCCATCTATATGATGGTAAATCACGAGATTGCGAACAGCCGGAATTATGTTAATGTCAGCATACAGGGTGATATGCCAAAACGTGTTGTTGGATATCCGAAGCATATGGAAGTTGTAATGGCTTATGTAAATGGCCGGCTTGTGAAAGATGCAGTCAAAAACGAAGGACAGCTTTTACCGGATATAGATGATTCAAAGAGAGAGGATATTTATGTATTTTCACCGCTTCACTTCAGAGATGAAGAGGTGGGATATCTGGTTTTTAAAAACTGTGACTATATGCTTGACTCCCAGCTTATTTTTGAGATTCTCAATGTACTGCTGGAATCTATGGAAAATATGCATCACAGACTGATGTTAAGTTACCTGAATGAAGGTCTTTCCCAGCTATATGTGTTAGATTCTCTGACGGGATTTTACAATCGTATGGCCTATAACCGTTATGCGATTCCTATGTATCAGGAATGTATGGATAAGAAGGAAAGTCTGCTTGTTTTGTTTATTGATGTGGACAGGCTGAAATACATCAACGATACCTTTGGGCATGATATGGGCAACGTGGCAATTAAGAGCATCGCTAACGCCACATCGGGAGAAATCCCTAAGGAAAGCATTGTTATCCGGTATGGCGGCGATGAATTTGTGGTTCTTGTTCCGAATATAAAGGAGGATGAAGCAGAAAGCATTGTGGAGCGTATTCAGGCTCATATTGCAAAGACATCGGAGGCACTGGATATTGGATTTGAGATTACAGCCAGCATTGGTTATGTTGTGGCAAATGATCCGGCAAAGAGTCTGGCTGAGTATGTCAGTGACGCAGACTCCAGAATGTACGAGGTAAAGCGTCAGCATCACGCCGGAATGAAAATCTAAAAGCAAAAAAGCCTTTTCAGAATATAGTTTTGCGAAGGCTTTTTTTGTTGACAAAAGTTATCATATATGATAACTTTTCTAGTGAAATATCGTAAAACAGGAAGAACAGGGAGAAATGTATTGTGAGTAAGAATACAACGCCCAGAGAAGAAGTGGCGCGTCAGTTGAAAGAGGTCCGAAAGGCAGAAGGCATGACGCAGGAACACTTGGCAGAATTGGTGGGCACAAAAAAGTCAAATATATCCCGTCTGGAGAGCGGGCGGTATAATCCGAGTCTGGATTTTCTGGTTAAGGTGGCGGATGGGCTTGGAAAACAGATTTCGGTAAAGGTTATGTCCAAATGAGGAAAGCAGACAGGAAATAAGATACAAAGGGGTAAGGCATATGGCGGCTAAAAAACTTGGGAATTTCTCTGGAAATGATATTGAATTATGCAGAACAACGAACAGCAATGCAAGCAATCAGACGGTACAGGCGCTGATGAACGCAAGTATCCCGTTTACCAAGAATTGCAGGAAGATTCCGTTCTTTAAGAGAGTACAATATAACGGAGCAGAACAGATGTGGGTCATCAGCATAAACCCGCACAGATATGGTCAGGCAAGACGTGTGATTGACCAGATTGATACGATGTATCGCAAAAGACTGGTTCTTTCAAATTATTAGAAAATGTTGCAAAATACTAAAATAAATATTAGTATTAAATTTGTATAATAACATGATCGCAGCATTAGAGAAGTTCGTTTCGTCTTGTGTCATGCAATTAAAAGGAGGAGAAAGAAAATGAATAGCGCTGAAGGTTTTGAACAAAATGAAAGGGAATGGGATGTACAGACACAGTCTTTCCAAAGTGGAAATACAGAGAGTCTGGCGCCGATTGTGAAAAACGAGAATATTCTTGCAGGAGTTGTGTGAGCTTTTCTGTTTTCGTTACTCGGCGGGGTTGTTTACTTTTTGGTATATCAAATCGGATATATTGCAAGTATATGCGGACTGATAATATTTGTTTTGGCAGATTTCGGCTACGGTTTGTTTGGAAAATGCAGAAACAAGGAATCAGTACCAGGTTTGGTTACTTCAATTATTATGTTATTTTTGGTAATATTTATTGCAGAGTATTTATGCATATCGTATGAAATTTTTGATGTTTACAAGGATGCAATAGAGATAACCTTTTTCGATGCAGTACGGGCTACGCCGGATTTTTTGGCTGAGAGAGAAATTTTTCAGGCATTTGTACTGGATTTGACATATTCATATGCTTTCGGTTTTCTTGCTATCATTAACAGTATTATCAGAATTGTAAAGGCAAGAAGGAGTAAAACGCAGAAAGCTATGTAAAATGCGATTGCATATACAAGAGTGATAGAATACAAACTTACATATTTTCATATTTTAATTTAAAAATGAAGGCAGGTGTGGTAGAATTTATTCTAGCACAGCCTGTCTTTTTGATATATGGGAAGCCGGGCTATTGGCAGAAAGGTTAGGATGATGTTTGATATAAAACGTACACTAAAAAATGTGGGATATGTAGTATTGTTTTCCATTGTTCCGGTTTTACTGTTTTATCTTATGGAAGCATATGAACATAATGCCTTTGAAGAGGTAAGACAAACGGCGCAGTGGTATAATATTTTTCTGTTTGAACTGATTGCATGGTTTTTGTTTTTTGTCTTTGGTTCGGGCAGAACTGCGCTTCGGGTTGAAATCGTGATCGCAATGCTGTATGGGCTGGTAAACCACTATATCATGGCATTTCGCTCTACGCCGTTTGTCCCTTGGGACATTTTTTCAATTGAAACGGCGGCAAGTGTGGCCGGAAATTATGATTTTACGCCTACGGAAGAGGTCATTAAAGTAACGCTTGCATTTATTATACTGTTTATAGCGGTACAGTTTATTCATTTAAAGTTTCCATATGGGATTGCGCTTCGTGTCATTCCGGTCATTTGCGTGTCGCTGGTGCTTGGTGTTTTTGTAAATCTGCTGCAGGATGAGGATTTTCAGAGCCAGAGCAATCTGTATCCATTTTTGTTTACGCCGTCTTATATGACTAAGGTAAATGGTATGGCGGTAACGTTTGCGATGGACATGGCATATATTTTTGTAGAGAAGCCCGAAGGGTATAGTGTTGAAGAAGCGGAAGACATTCTAAAAGATTATGAGAACACGAGTGACGGTACAGGTAACAGCGATGGAGAATTACCGAATATCATTGTCATTATGGATGAGGCATTTTCGGATCTTGCAGTACTAGGCGATTTTACAACAAATGAAGATTATATGCCTTTTATACATAGCCTTCAGGAGGGAAATGAAAATACAATTACCGGAAATCTGACTGTGTCTGTGTGCGGCGGCAATACCGCCAATTCAGAGTTTGAATTTCTGACCGGACATACGATGGATTTTCTTCCTGTAGGAAGCATTCCATACCAGCAGTATATTAAGGGAGAGACACCATCTTTGGCATGGCAGCTTTCTGAAATGGGATACCATACTTCCGGTCTGCATCCGTATGGTGCAACAGGCTGGCGCAGGGATAAGGTATACCCCTGGCTTGGTTTTGAAGACAGTTACTTTATTAAGGATTTCGCCCCGCGCTCTTATATAAGGGATTATGTAAGCGATAAGAGTGCGTTTGATAAGATTATTAACATTTACGAAGAGAGTGAAGAGAATCAGCCTGAGTTTATCTTTGAGGTAACCATGCAGAATCACGGAAGTTATTCCGAGCTGCATGAGAATTTTACTCCTGACATTACGGTAGAAGGAGTAAACAATAATGCATTAGAACAATATCTGTCTTTAATCAAAGTGACAGACCAGGAGTTTGAACGTCTGATAGAATATTTTAGTCAGGAAGAGGAGGATACCATTATTGTATTCTTTGGCGACCATCAGCCAAATGATTATGTTGCAAATCAGATTCTTCGTTTAAACGGCACAAGCACATCGATGATGACAGAGGAACAGGCGTTGCTCCGCTATCAGGTGCCATATGTCATCTGGGCAAATTTTGATATTGAAGAAGCAACCGACAGGGATATGGATATCAGCTTTCTGGCTGCGAATGTACTGGAACTGATTGGAATGGAAACAACGCCATACCAGAATTTCCTGTTAGAATTGGAAGAGATTCTGGCGGCAGACGACGGCTCCAAAGAAGCAGAAGAAAAAATAGATAATTATCTGGATATGTATCAGAAGCTGCAATATTATTATATGTTTGATTATCAGGAAGAGTAAGTATGAAAAACTGGAAAGTATTATTAGAAAAAAATTGGATATGGCATATGCTTGCATTTATGATTCCGTTTGTGGCCAGTATCTGTATCTGTATCGGAGCAGGCGTATATCCATTTGGTGAAAACTGTATCCTTCATATGGATATGTATCATCAGTACTGCCCGTTCTTTATGGAATTTCAAGAGAAACTGCAAAATGGGGGAAGTCTTTTTTATTCCTGGAATTTAGGGCTTGGCTCTGATTTTGTTGCACTGTATGCATATTATCTGGCAAGCCCGTTAAACTGGCTGCTTATTCTTTGTCCACAGGGACTTGCCATTGAATTTATGACCGTTATTACATGGGTAAAGATTGCAGCGGCAGGATTATTCTTTTTCCTGTATCTAAAGGAGCATTTTCAGCTAATCGGCAAAGATAAAAAGTACCATATGATTACGGCAGCGCCCGCATTGGTATTTTCCACAGCGTATGCATTTTCGGGATTTGTGGCTACTTATAGCTGGAATATTATGTGGATGGATGTTGTCGCGTTAGCGCCGCTTATCATTCTGGGACTCGAACGTCTGGTGAAGCAGAATAAGCCGATGCTCTATTACGTTTCTTTATCCATTGCAATTTTGTCCAACTACTATATTGCTCTGCTTGTCTGCATTTTCTTGTGCCTGTACTTTGTGATTCTATTTATAGAACAAAAAAAGGGAAGAATTAAGGCGATTATCAACTTTGCATGGTACTCGCTGTTAGCAGGCGGAACAGGCGCGGTTTTACTGATTCCTACGGCAATTGTGCTGGGGCATAGCGGCTCCGGATCTGATTTCCCGGAATCTATGGAATGGTATTTTGGAATTACAGAGGAACTTTCCCGCTTATGTGTCTTTGCAGAGCGTTATGAGGGAAATGACCACTGGCCAAGCATTTACTGCGGCGTGTTTACCGTATTTTTGGTAGTGATGTATGTGTTTAATAAGCGCATCAAATGGTATCAGAAGATTCCAAGAGTGCTGCTTTTGGCATTTTTTATTGCCAGCTTTGCAAATAATTATATGGATTATATCTGGCATGGACTGCGTTTTCCAACATCCCTTCCGGGCAGACAATCCTTTCTGTTCATTTTTATGATGTTAGTGGTAGCGTATGAGACCTGCCGAAAGCGAAAGGGCAATAAAATCTGGCATGCGGTCGTGGCGGCTGCAATCTGTGTGGCGGTGCTTATGGCAGGCATGAAAAAGACAGACGAGCAGATTGTGGGTACGATGTCCTTTATTCTGACAGAGGTATTTCTCATAGCCTATATGTTATTCTTTGCCATTCATAAATTGTCAGGAAAGAAGATGCGGCCTGTAATTCGGGGGCTCGCGTTTGGCGTGGCTATGGGAGAAATCATTCTAAACATGGCGGTAACAGGTTTTTATTCGCTAAACAGAACGGCTTATCTTTCTAAGATGGAAGATTATAAGGCATTGATTGCTATGGCAGAAGAAGAGGCACAGTCGGATTCCCTAAACGGAGAAAAGGTCTTTTATCGTATAGAGGATACCGAGCGTAAAACAAAGAATGATGACAGCTTATATGGATATCCATCGGCTACCATTTTTTCTACATTGATGAACATTGATGTAAGCCGGTTTTATCAGAGTGTATATATGGAGGGAGGAAAGAACTATTACTGCTACAATGGTGCAACTCCGATTATTTCCTCTATGCTGCATGTAAAATATATGCTGTCTGACAATGCACAGGGAGAAAATGCGCTCCGCAGGCTTGTGGGACAGTCAGGAAATTATTTCTTATATGAGAATCAGTATTGTCTGCCGCTTGGTTTTATGATGAGCGAGGAGGCAGTAGAGAACTGGGATAATGACCAGGGCAATAAGATTAATCAGATCAACTCTCTGGCCACAGCGCTTGGAGCAGAGGATTATATGCTGGTCCGCATCAGTAATCCAACTATGGAGGTAGAGCAGGGACAGACAACCTTTACCATTAAGGCAGACGGATTTTATTATGTACGTCATCAGGGCTGTGATGCCAGCACGCTGAGTTTTCGCATCAATGATGGCCCGACCACCCGCTGGGGTAAGGCAAGCCATAGTTATCTGTTTGAAATCGGGGAGTGTAAGGCTGGTGATGTAGTGACAATTTCTAATACATCCAGTGATTCTGTGTATTTCTACCTCTACCGCATGAATTTAGATGCGGTGGACCAGGCATATGAAACCTTAAACCAGCAGACGATGGTAACAGAGGAATATACGGATACCACAATAAGAGGCACCATTGACGTAAAAGAAGCGGGAAGGCTGATTTTTTCCATTCCGGACGAAACCGGATGGAGCCTGTATGTGGACGGACAGGAAACACAGATAGAGTATTTTAAGGATACATTTATCAGCGTGCACTTAGAGGAAGGCAGCCACACCATTGAACTTCGGTATATGCCGCCAAAGATTCTGTTAGGTGCGGCAATCAGTATGGTCAGTGTGGGTCTGTTTATACTGACAATGGTAATCCGCCGGATATTAGAAACAAAAAAGGCAAAGAAAGAAGCAGAAACGCTATCCTATATACAGGAAGAAAATAGTGAATTAGCAGAGGTTTACAGTGAGCAGGAGATTAATTAGTATTGTGGTTCCTTGTTACAATGAGGAGCCGACTCTTCCGATTTTGTATCCGGAATTAAATAAAGTAGCGGCAGAAATGCCGGATTATGACTTTGAATATGTATTTATCAATGATGGTTCAAAAGATAAAACGCATGAAATGTTAAAGAATATGGCGGCTGAAGATGAACGGGTGAAATACATTTCTTTCTCCCGCAACTTTGGCAAAGAAGCTGCGCTTTTGGCTGGACTTAAAAATGCAAAAGGCGATTTGGTTGCAACGATGGATGCGGATATGCAGGATCCGCCGGCGCTGCTTCCGAAGCTGGTGTCTTATGTGGAGTCCGGTGAATATGACAATGCCGCCACCAGACGCATAACGCGTAAGGGGGAGCCTGTAATCCGCAGCTTTTTTGCAAGAACCTTTTATAAGCTGATGCGCCATATGACGGATATTGATATTGTGGATGGCGCGCGTGATTACCGTGTTATGAGCCGTCCTATGGTTGAGAGCGTGATAGCTTTAGAGGAATATAACCGCTTTTCAAAGGGTATTTTTGCATGGGTCGGATACGAAACAAAATGGGTGGAATTTGAAAATGTGGAGCGTTCCGCAGGAGAAACGAAGTGGAGTTTCTGGAAACTTCTCCGGTATTCGATAGAGGGAATCGTGAGCTTTTCAAACACCCCGATTCATCTGGCATCGTATATGGGGTTGGGACTGACCGGAGTTTCAGCGTTGGCATTGGTTTTTGTTATTGTGCGCGCCCTTCTTTTTGGAGATGAGGTGGCAGGCTGGCCGTCACTGGTATGTATTATTACATTTATGGGAGGCGTACAGCTTTTTGTAATGGGAATTATGGGACAGTATATTTCTAAGACTTATCTGGAGGTAAAACGCCGTCCTCACTATATTATTAAGGATACAAACTGCGAGGATTCCGAACGAAACGGATAGTTTGGTACCTGCTTGTGGAAGGAGTTCTAATAGAAAATGTTACAAAGAGTAAAATCCGGTTATATGCATACCATTTATGCCAGCTATATTGGATATATTACGCAGGCGATTGTAAACAATTTCGTTCCTCTATTGTTTTTGACGCTGGCTGCGGATTACGACCTGACGCTTGACAGGATAACGCTGATTACGACCGTAAATTTTGCGGTGCAGCTTTTGGTGGATTTTCTATCTGCAAAATATATAGATATGATTGGCTACCGGCGAGCCGTGATTATCGCCCATGTGGCGGCAGCTCTTGGTCTGATTGGGCTTGCGGTATTCCCTACGCTGTTTGGAAACGCCTATGCAGGAATTATGGCGGCAGTCGTGCTGTATGCCATTGGCGGGGGTATTATTGAGGTATTGCTTAGTCCAATCGTGGAAGCCTGTCCGACGGAACGAAAGGAAGCGGTTATGAGCCTTCTTCATTCCTTTTATTGCTGGGGACATGTAGCGGTAGTGCTGTTATCCACTGCTTTTTTTCATTTCTTCGGCATAGAAAACTGGAAAATACTGGCTCTGGTATGGGCATTGGTACCGGTTTTTAACATTGTGTATTTTAGTCTGGTTCCGATTTACCCGATTGCTCCGGAACAGGAGAAATTGTCCATTAAGGGGCTGTTAAAACAAAAAGTATTCTGGCTTATGATTGTGCTGATGATTTGCGCAGGAGCCAGTGAGCAGGCGGTCAGCCAGTGGGTATCCACCTTCGCAGAATCTGCCCTGCACGTATCTAAGACGGTAGGAGATTTGGCAGGAACCTGCGCGTTTGCAGTGTTTATGGGACTAGCGCGTGCGTTGTATGGAAAATACAGTAATTTTATTCCGCTTAAAAAAATGATGATGGGAAGTGCGGTGCTGTGTATTGCCTGTTATCTGACGGCCATTTTTTCAAAAAATCCTTATGCGGGGCTGGCGGCCTGTGCCATTTGCGGCTTTTCTGTCGGAATCTTCTGGCCGGGAACTTTCAGTATTGCAGCAATGCGGCTTCCGGCAGGAGGAACTGCGATGTATGCATTTATGGCATTGGCAGGTGACGTCGGGTGTTCGTCCGGGCCATCTGTGGTAGGTTTCGTGGCGAATATGGCAGAGGGAAATCTAAAGGCGGGGCTTAGTGTTGCGATATTGTTCCCGATTGTGATGCTGATAGGAATCTCTTTTATTCGGATTAAGAAGCATACAGCAGACAGAAAGTAGGTTCATATAGGAAAAACAGGAGGTTATAGCATGGAATTTGTAACGCTTGGAAGCACAGGAATTAAAGTTAATAAGAATGGATTTGGAGCGCTGCCAATCCAGAGAATTTCTGCGGCAGATGCAATTTATCTTGCAAGGAAAGCATTTGATGCAGGAATAAATTTTTTTGACACCGCCCGTTTTTATACGGACAGCGAGGAAAAATTAGGAGAAGCCTTCGAAGGTATGCGTGATAAAGTATATATTGCAACGAAGACCGCAGCAGTAACGCCGGAAGCCTTCTGGAAGGATTTAGAAACTTCTCTTAAGAACCTTCGAACGGATTATATTGATATTTATCAGTTTCACAATCCGTCCTTTTGCCCAAAGCCGGGAGATGGAACCGGAATCTATGAGGTAATGTTAGAAGCGAAAGCACAGGGGAAGGTACGGCATATCGGGATTACCAATCATCGGCTGGCTGTGGCAGAGGAAGCAATCGCATCAGGATTATATGAAACTTTGCAGTTTCCGTTTTGCTATCTGGCGACCGAGGCAGAGTTTGCACTGGTAGAGAAATGCAAAAAAGCCAATATGGGATTTATTGCCATGAAAGCGCTTTCGGGAGGTCTTATTACGGACTCTGCAGCGGCATATGCGTTTGAGGCGCAGTTTGATAATGTGCTTCCAATCTGGGGTGTGCAAAGAGAACATGAGCTGGATGAATTTATTTCTTATATTGACAATCCGCCGGTGATGACAGAAAATATTAGGGACTTCATTGAAAAAGAACGGGCAGAATTAAGTGGAGAGTTCTGTCGTGGCTGCGGTTATTGTATGCCATGTCCGGCAGGAATTGAAATCAATAACTGTGCCCGGATGAGTCTGCTTCTCCGCCGTTCGCCGTCGGAGCTTCAGTTAAACGAAGAGGGTCAGGCGAAAATGAAGAAAATTGAAAACTGTATAAACTGCGGCAAGTGTAAGAGTAAATGTCCATATGGACTGGATACTCCAAATCTGCTTAAGAAAAATTATGAAGATTACAAACGGGTGCTGGCAGGAGAAGTGCTGGTATAATCGTATGCATATAGACAGCAGGAGGGGATTCACAAGTTCCTGCTGGAAAAAAGAAAGTTAGGAGAATCACCATGAAAAGAGAAACAATGTGTATCCAGGCAGGATACGAACCAAAAAACGGAGAATCGCGAATGATTCCAATTGTACAGAGTACAACCTTCAAATACGACACAAGCGAGGATATGGGGAAACTATTCGATCTTGAAGCAAGCGGATATTTTTACTCAAGGCTTCAGAATCCTACGAATGATTATGTGGCAGCAAAAATCTGTGCTTTAGAGGGCGGCAGTGCAGCAATGCTTACATCTTCCGGTCAGGCGGCCTCCTTTTTCTCCATCTTTAATATCTGCGGAAACGGTGACCATGTTGTGTGTTCATCTACGATTTATGGCGGCACATACAATTTGTTTGCGGTAACGATGAAGCGTATGGGAATAGAATTTACGTTTGTGGATCCGGACTGTTCAGACGAAGAATTAAATGCAGCATTCCGGCCAAATACCAAGGCGGTATTCGGTGAAACGATCGCAAACCCTGCGCTGATTGTATTTGATATTGAAAGATTTGCAAATGCGGCACATGCGCATGGCGTTCCGCTTATCGTAGACAATACGTTTGCAACTCCGATTAACTGCCGTCCGATGGAATGGGGAGCAGATATTGTTATCCATTCTACAACCAAGTATTTAGACGGACATGATGCAACAATCGGCGGCTGTATCGTTGATTCCGGCAGATTTGACTGGATGGCACATGCAGACAAATTCCCGGGACTTACCACTCCGGATGAATCTTATCACGGAATTACCTATGCAGAGAAATTTGGTATGGAAGGCGCTTACATTACCAAAGCAACGGCACAGCTTATGCGCGACCTTGGTGCGGTCCAGTCTCCAATGAATGCATATCTGTTAAATCTTGGTATTGAATCGCTTCATGTGCGTATGCCACGCCATTGTGAAAATGCGCAGAAGGTCGCAGAGTTTTTGGAAGCACACGATAACGTCGCATGGGTAAACTATCCGGGACTTAAGAGCAGCAAATATTATGAAAGAGCAAAGAAATATATGCCAAACGGTACCTGTGGTGTGGTCTCCTTTGGAGTTAAGGGAGGAAGAGCTGCGGCAGAAAAATTTATGAAACAGCTTAAGGTTGCTATGATTGCTACACATGTAGCTGATGCGCATACCTGCGTGCTTCATCCGGCTTCAGCAACGCACCGTCAGATGAATGATGCGGAACTTATCGCAGCAGGCGTTGGACCGGATTTAATCCGCCTTTCTGTTGGTATTGAGAGCATTGATGATATTCTTGCTGACGTAGCACAGGCGCTTGAGGCTTGTAAATAAGGAAGTTTTTAATTGGAAATGAAAGAGAAAATGACACATTATGATAAAATGACAAAAACGCCGCTGGTTAAACTTATCGTTTCGCTTGGAATACCAACAACGATTTCCATGCTTGTAACCAGTATTTATAATATGGCAGATACCTATTTTGTAGGAACATTGGGGGAAAGCCAGCAAGGGGCAACCGGTATTTTGTTTTCCTTACAGGCGATTATTCAGGCCATTGCGTTTATGTTAGGCCAAGGCTCGGGAACTATGGTTTCTAAGGCACAGGCAGAGAGAAACGACAGGGAAGCATCGGAATATGTGTCGACGGGATTTTTTACAGCACTGATACTGGGACTTATCCTGATGTTTGTTGGATTGTTGTTTTTAGAGCCGTTTATGAGGTTTTTGGGAAGTACGGAGACAATTCTGCCATATGCAAAACAGTATGGGGCTTGTGTACTTCTAAGCTGTCCTATGTTAATGGCCTCTTTAGTCATTAATAACAACCTGCGATATGAAGGAAAGGCTTTTTTTGCCATGATCGGTCTGGTGTCCGGTGGATTCCTTAATATTTTTGGGGATTATCTTCTCGTTGTGGTTTTTCCTCTCGGGGTATTGGGAGCGGGCATCTCTACAGCGGTGTCCCAGACTATCAGCTTTGGAATTCTGTTGTATTTTTACCATAACCGGGCAATTAGCAAAATCCGCTTTTCGGCAGTCAGCAGGAACTTTAAAGTATATGCTACCATTTGCAAGGTTGGTTTTCCTGCTCTGATACGACAGGGCTTAGGTTCTGTTTCCAGCGGATTACTGAATAATCTGACAAGACCGTACGGAGATGCCGCAATTGCCGCAATGAGTGTAGTAAACCGGTTTAGTGCATTTATAATGTGTGTAGGACTTGGAATCGGCCAGGGCTACCAGCCGGTGGCATCCTTTAACTATCAGGCAAAAAAATATGACCGTGTGAAAAAAGGCCTTCTTATCACGATGACAATTAGCTTTTGTCTTATCGCATGTCTTGCAATTCCGGGTTTTATTTTTGCTGAACAGATAGTATATGCATTTCAGGATAGTCCCGCAGTAGTTGAAATTGGCAGCTTTGCTTTAAGGTGTGCCTGTATTGGAACGCTGTTTCTTCCAATGTCCGTGCCGGTAAATATGCTGTATCAAAGCACCAGACAGGTAAAGGCTTCGGCAGTTTTGTCCATGATGCGTTCGGGACTGATGTTTATACCGACTCTGATTATCACAACGTCTTTGTGGGGAATGCTGGGAATTCAGATTTCACAGCCTTTAGCGGATGTGCTGACTGGATTTGTAAGCATACCTTTTATAGTAACGTTTTTAAGAAGAAAAGAGTGAAAAGATATATAGGGAGAAGTCAGATGGAAAGAAGAGATAAAGTAAACTACTATCTGGATCTGGCAGATGTGGTATCACAGCGGGGAACTTGTCTGCGCAGACGTTACGGTGCGGTTATCGTAAAAAATGATGAAGTAATCTCGACAGGTTATGTGGGAGCACCTAGAGGAAGAAAGAACTGTACCGATCTGGGGTACTGCATCAGGCAGAAAATGAATATTCCAAGGGGCGAGCGTTATGAACTGTGCCGAAGCGTGCATGCAGAGGCAAATGCAATTATCAGTGCAGAGCGTGAAAAGATGATAGGAAGCACCTTGTATTTGTCGGGAAGAGAGGTCAGCACAGGGGAGATAATTCTTCACTCTAACAGTTGTTCTATGTGCAAACGGATGGTAATCAATGCAGGTATTGAAACGGTGATTATTCGTGATACGGAAAATGAATACCGCGTTATCCGGGTACAGGATTGGATTGATAATGACGAATCCTTAGAGGGAGCCTTTGGTTATTAGAATTTAGAAAAAGAATAAATAAAGTTATATTTTAATTCAAAATGGTAATCATAGTATGGAAATAATCACGCAAGGATAGCGGAGAGGAGATACTATGACAAGACCATTTGGATTTCGGGATAAACTTGGATATTTGCTGGGAGACATCGGAAATGATTTTACATTTGTGCTGTCTTCCACTTTTTTGCTCAAGTTTTACACAGATGTTATGGGGGTATCTGCGGCAGTAGTGGGTGCGATACTTATGATTGCCCGGTTTGTGGATGCCTTTACAGATATTACAATGGGACGGATCTGCGATAAGAGCAGAACGACTAAGGCGGGAAAATTTAAGCCCTGGATTTTAAGAATGTGCATACCGGTGGCAGTATCATCATTTTTGATTTATCAGAGCAGTCTTTCTGATATGCCGATGGGGTTTAAAATCGGATACTTATTTGTCACGTATGTTTTGTGGGGTTCTTTCTTCTATACGGCCATCAACATTCCCTATGGCTCAATGGCATCTGCGGTTTCTGCGGAACCGGGAGACAGACAGTCCTTATCCACCTACCGGAGTGTGGGTGCTTCTGTTGCAAGCGTGGCAGTAAGCGCATTGATTCCGCTGGTTGCATACAAGGAAGTAAACGGAATTATGGTATTGGATGGAGACATTTTTACCATCATAGCAGGAGTATTTTCGGTTCTTGCCGTTCTGGCATATATCGGCTGTTATTATCTTGTAACGGAGCGTGTGGAAATTTCTTCCGGTGAGGGAGAAAAGGATAATAATGTACTGGTAATGTTGAAAAATGCCATTACGAACAAAGCGCTGGTATCTATCATTGCTGCCTCCATTGTAATGTTGTTAGCGCAAATGACCTTGCAGACGATGGCAAATTATGTATATCCGTTTTATTATGGAAATACGGCTGCACAATCTGTTTCCATGTTTCTTATGCTGGCAGGCTCGCTTCTTATGGCAGCGGTTGCCAAACCAATTGCCGCACGGTTTGGCAAAGCGGAAGTGTCTGTTGTGGCAAGCTTTATCGCGGCGGGCGTGTGCGTGCTGCTATTTTTCCTTCGCCCTAATCAGGTGTGGACATATGTGGCGCTGCAATCCGTGTGCTGGTTATCTCTTGGGGTTTTTTCCATGATTTCATGGGCTTTGATTACAGATGTGATTGATTATTCGGAGATTAAAAATGGCATCCGGGAGGATGGTTCTGTTTATGCATTGTATTCATTTGCACGAAAATTGGGACAGGCAGGAGCGGCAGGACTTGTAGGTGCGATGCTTACCGGTATCGGATATTCTGAGGAGAATGCGGTTTTGGATAGCGTAAAAGAGGGAATCTTTAACATTGCAACCCTCATTCCGGCGGTGGGATTTATACTGCTTGGGCTGGTATTGTGGCTCTGGTATCCACTTCATAAAAAGCAGGTAAATGAGAACGTGGAGATTCTTAAAAAGCGCCGGAAAGATACAAAATAGAAGAGGATAAGCAAAAAGGAGGGAAACAAATCCCTCCTTTTTGTGCTTCCAGGTAAAGGTGCATCTGGAATTACACATTATCTACAGTTGTTTGTGCTGTTCTGAGCTTTGTTTTTGGAAGCGTTTGAAACTTTCTCTCTGTTATTGGTACCATCCTTAAAACAGTCGTTGGCGCTGTTTTTGGAAGAATTGTTTGTGCTGCTTGTGTAGCTGTTGTTTGCATTTTTTGTTGACATATTTTACTCTCCATTTCTGCGCTGCTTTCTGCGCATTAGCAACTTTGAGTCAAGCAACGCGAAGACTCAAATTGCCGTGTGAAAAATTTATTTTTCACATTGCACCTTCCCTTCGAGATTAGAATGTGTCAAGTATGTGCTATTTATTCTGATTTACAGGAATATCAAGAATCTGACAAATTTGGCTGACAGCATCCTCATAGGTTTCAAATTTTACAACATAGTCGCAGATTTCTGCATTTTGCTTTTCGCTTTCAATGGCGATAAGGCGGTTTACCTTATCATCAATAGAAGAGTTTTTGCGCAGGATAGAAGACATCAACAGCTTTTTATCGCGCTTAATATAAATGGTGGTTACATTTTTAAAATTTGTTTTTAAAGACATCGCACCGCAGATGTCCATAGTTGTAAGAACGTGCTTTCCAGAAGAGAGGATTTTCTCCACATCAGCTTTTTTTGAGCCGTAACCGTGACCGGCATACATGGTGGATTGAAACATTTCTCCGCTTTCGCACATCTGGTGGAAATCCTCTAAAGGAACGTAGTTATACCATTCGTTTTTCTCAATGGCAGTAGGGTCGTTGGTGGTATAGCTTACAAGTTTTTCAAAACGGCTAGTTTTGGACAATACTTTAGTAGCAATTTTGGATTTGCCGCTTCCGGAAGGACCTACCAGTACCACGATGCTTGGTTCTTCCGAAGAGAACTGCTGTGGTTTTGTACTGTAGCTGTCTGCAATGATTTCAACAACTTTTAAAAATTCGTCGTATGTGTTTACCGCAAGCATGCCTGTGGCCTCCTGATTCCAAGGACGGCGCATTAAAATCGGATAGGTTGCGCTTGAATTTAAGATATTGTGCATCCCATCATCAAAAAGAATGTCTACATGGATTTTATCTTTGCTTGAGCCCATGTAAATATGGTCCGCAGGAATCTCCGGAAATTCCTCCATAATTCTCTTAGCGCGAATGCCCATAAATTCGGGTGGAATCGCGGTGGAAACGTAAACCTCCGTCATTTGCGCGAGTTTGCGTACAAATTCTTTGGCGCCCTTGATAACAGGCTGCGTGCGGTAGAATTCCGGGTCATTAAAAAATTCAAAGATAACGTCAATTCTTGTGCCGTGTTTTCCCCAGTGTTTCTGTTCATAAATGCTAAGAGGCGGGTCAAATTTGTATTTTTCATTGGCAAGCTGTATAGCGTAGCTTGTACATTCCATCAGTAAGTCATCAATATCCAATGCGGTAGATAAACGAAATTTTCTGTTCATCTTCATTTCCTCGCTTTCCCTTTTTGATATATAACTTATAAAATAAGTCTGTCGGATTTTATAAAAAGAGCTCTCCGTGTTTAATACGAAAAATACGGAAAGCTCATATTTAAAGATACTATATTACAGAATCTATATCCGGTCAAGGGACATATGGGCATTTTATGCGTTAAAATTCTAACGCACTATGCTTTAGGAATTTCGTTTAATTTTGCATTGATTGCAAGTAATTGTTCCTTGGTAATGATTGGTCCTTCTTTCTTTTCGCCGCTCATATCGGCAGCCATTTCAAGCATACCCGTAAGACGAAGGATCGTAAATCCGCCTAACATCTTCATCATATCAGGACTAGCCATTGCACCTGATACACCGCCCGGCATATTAGGTCCTAAGATGTTTGCCATGAACTCGCCGAACACAGCCGTAGCTGCCGGAACCTTCATGACTTCATCTAATCTGTCATTGATGGAGAGATGTCCTTCAACCTCCGTTACATCAAACCAGTTGAGGATTGCGCCTTTTTCCTTTAAGCGGTAATCTTCATTGAATACGTCCACCTTGCGGATATGGCTTTCATCTTTGCAATCACCTGCAACAGCAGTCAAAGTCGTTTCTCCCTTATTTGGTACTTGGAAGTAGAAGAAGTGGTCTTCGGCTTTTTGTTTTCCGAGGCTTTCTCCGTTTGAGAATAATTCAACCTCTGGAAGATTTGAGTATACCGTAACCTTTGTTGTGTCTTCTACACGGTCGACATAGCGTTTGCCGCAGATGTGTACGAATGGGTCATCGGATAACCATGCTTTGTAAGCATAGAAGGAATCTTTTTTGTATTTTCTGTCAAAAGTAACAAGACCTTTATGGTTCTGTCCGTTTTCACCGCCTTCGTTACGGGAGTCTGCACCAAAGTCGAACATATTCCATACATGAGTAGCCCAGAGATATTTTCTGGTAAAGAGCTGTTTGATAAGCTCTTCGTGATAATATGCCTGATATTCTTCCGTGTAGTCACCTTGTTTTGGATCGGATGTATGCCAGTTAAGCGCCTCGCATCCGTATTCAGAACAGCCCACCGGAATATTTGGATATTTTGCATGGAAATTATCAAACCAAGGTCCGTTCATGCTGGTGTCTCCGCCATACCATCCGAAATAATGGTTCCAGGATACGGTATCCGGAATCTGGATGTATGGGTCATCCATAGAGCACATGGATACAATCGCCATTGTGGTGAGACGTGTCTTGTCCATTTCATGTACCAAGTCATTTAATACCTTGTGGTTATCAATTAAATCATCGCTTGACCCCTGCATACTGATTTCATTGGAAAGCCCCCAGACTACGATAGAAGGGTGGTTATAATTCTGAGTTACAAGCTCTTTCATCTGAGAGATGGTATTTTCGCGGGCTGTCGGCATATGGCTTGAGATATATGGGATTTCAGCCCAGACTACCATACCCCTTTCATCGCACAAGTCATAGAAATACTGGTCGTGCTGATAGTGTGCAAGACGGATGGTTGTAGCGCCAACCTCGCAGATTAAGTCCATATCTTCAACATGGTGTTCCGGAAGAAGCGCATTACCCAGGCCCCATCTGTCCTGATGGCGGGATACGCCGCGAAGCGGATACTCTTCACCGTTTAAAATAAATCCTCTTTCAGGGTCGATCTGGTATGAGCGGCATCCGAAGCGTGTGCTTACGTTATCAAGGATAGTTCCATTCTCTACTAAGCATACATCTGCGGTATAGAGATACGGGTCTTTGCGTCCATGCCAGAGGTGAACGTTTCTGATCCGGAAAGTTACGCTGTTTTCTGACGCGTCAACTTTATCTGCGGCAACAACGCTGCCGGTTGCATCTTTTAATGTATACATGAGTTCCTGGCCTGGTTTTGCGTTGGTAAGGAATACATCAACCTTAACAGCAGCGTCAGCGCCATCAATTTCCGGGGTAACGGCAATGCCCGGGCCACCATAGTAATCAAGGTCAAAGTGGGAATCGCTTACGGCAATGATGTTTACGTTACGATACAGGCCACCATAGAAGCTAAAATCCGCCATCTGTGGATAAACAGTGTTGTTTGGTGCATTGTCAACTTCAACGACGATTAAGGTTTCATCGGTTAATTCATCCGTGATATTGACTCTCCATGTAGAATAGCCGCCATCATGGGAAGCTACCTCTCTGCCATTGATATAAACCTTTGCGGAAGAGTTTGCACCGTTGAATTCCAAATAGTACTGGTCAGCTTTTGGGAGCTCCATTTTGCTTACGGTTTTTGCATAATAAGCAGTACCGCGATAAAGGTCATTTCCACCGTCCTGACCGTCAATGGCATTCCAGGTATGCGGAAGCGTAACCCAGTACCATTTTTCCGGCATAGTTGCCGGTACAGAAGTGGCTTCTTTGGAAAATGCCCATTTTGTGTTTAGATTATAAATCTGTCTCATGTTTGTAAATTCCTCCTTTATTCCTTTTCCTAAAAAGAACCTAACTGATGAGTCACAAACTGTGACCTTAGTACTATTATATAAGCTAAAATAGTGGCGGTCAATAGTTGTATACAAGGAAATGTATAATAAAAATATAAATAAATATTAAATATTATAAAATAAATCTATACGGGAAAATAGAAATATGATACTCTTAATAGAACAAATGTATACATTAATTTTGCTGGAGAAAAATGGAGGTTAGAATGAGCAACGAACAATTATTGGAATTTGACACATTTGTCCTTGAATGGAATGGAGAAGAAACAGAGTTTGCAATTACAGAGGAATTTGATTATGAAGGAAAACATTATATCCTTTGTGGGGAAGTAAATGGTGATGAAATCAACGATGAAGAAGTGTATCTGTTCCGTGCAGTAGTAGAAGAAAATGAAATTACAGTAGAAAGTATTGACACGGAAGAAGAGTATGACCGCATTGTTGAGGCTTATTACGAAATGAATGTGGATATGGAAACAGAAGAATAAATCAAAGAACAGGCGCGCGGTGTTAAATCATTGAGATGGTTTATTACCGCGCGTGTTAGTTATTGTTCTCTTTTTGCCTTATTAAGTCCGCCTGTCATATGGCGGATGCCTTCCCGCGCATCTTCATCTGCGTGGATAAACGACGCTCTCTTTACGGAATCTTCCCCATATTTAGAACGGATTGCATCTATGGCAGAATCCAGTCTGGAAAGCTTCTCTACGTTTTGTCCCTCAAAAAGTGAATACTGCCGGAGCTGTTCATTTGTAGCCTTGCTGGTATGAACACCCAGCAGACGAATCGGATTGCCGTTCCATAATTGGTCAAACAGGCTGCAAACATAGGAATAAATCTCATTGGTCACGTTTGTACAAGAGGGGAGCGTGACCTGACGGGAGCTCTGCTTAAATTCGTGATCCACCATATATACGGATATAACCGAGATATAAGAACGGTCTGCACGGATGCGGGATGCAACCGTTTCTGTAAGAGACAGAAGAATCGCCTTGGCTGTGCGGGCATCTGTTACGTCAAAGGCAATGGTGGTCTCATTACTGTAGCCCCGGTTGGCAGGAGCAGCATCTTTTTTGGCAGCTTTATCCATGCTGTCACTAATGCCATTGGCAAACTCCCAGATAACATCACCATGTGATTTTAAATTGTCATGAATAATTTTTTTATCTGTATTAGCCAGATCTCCAATGGTAAAAATACCAAGTGAATAGAGTTTTTTTGCGGTTTGCTTTCCTACGAAAAATAATTCCGAAACAGGCAGAGGCCACATTTTCGACGCAATCTCTTCAGGAAACAGGGTGTGAACAAGATTTGGCTTCTTAAAATCAGATGCCATTTTAGCAAGAAGCTTATTATTCGAGATACCGACATTAACGGTAAAACCCAGTTCTTTTTGCACGCGGTCCTTTATTTTGTGAGCGGCCTCAATAGGCGGGCCAAACAATTGGCGCGTACCTGTCATGTCTACAAAGGACTCGTCAATGGAATATTGCTCAATATCCGGTGAGTAATCCTGTAAAAGCTGCTGCAACTGATTGGAATACTTTACATAAACAGGAAAGTTAGGCGCAACCGTTACAAGGTTCGGACACTTTCTGCGGGCATCTACAAGCGGTTCGCCGGTAACAATGCCGTATTTCTTGGCGGCCTCTGACTTGGCAAGTACAATGCCATGCCTTGATTCTTCAGAACCGCCTACGACGGCAGGAATCAGGCGGAGGTCCTTCGTATCCCCCAGTTCACGCATTCGATATGTGGCTTCCCATGAAAGGAAAGCGCTGTTTACATCAATATGAAAAATAACGGATTCCATGTATGCTCCCTGGTTTATGTTAATATTTAATATTTGTATCAGACCGGACAGGTAAAAAATGGAAGGAGAACAGATATTGACAAAGAGAACATCTGTTCGATAATATATATTAAGTATAGCAGAAAAACTTGTATATGTAAAGAGTAAGATTTCTTGGAATGCAATGTGCAGAAATTCAAGAAAGATTCGGGAAAACGGTAGAGTGTTTTTAGGAGGAAAGATGGGAAAGCAGCGGACGTATTTATGTATTGACTTAAAATCCTTTTATGCGTCAGTAGAATGTGCAGAACGCGGGTTAGACCCGTTTGCGGCCAGACTGGTAGTGGCAGATCCGCAGAGAACGCAAAAGACAATCTGTCTTGCAGTTTCTCCAGCAATGAAAGCATTGGGAATTAGGAACAGATGCCGCGTTTTTGAGATTCCGAAGAATGTGGATTATATTATGGCGCAGCCGCGTATGCAGAAGTATATTGACGTGTCGGCTGATATTTACGGCATCTATTTAAAGTATATTGCAAAAGAGGATATTCATGTGTATTCCATTGATGAAGTATTTATGGATGTGACGGATTATCTGGGGATGTACCGGATGAATGCAAAAGAGCTTGCGGGTACGATTATGCAGAATGTATACGATACTACCGGAATCACGGCTGCCTGCGGGATTGGAACGAATCTCTATCTGGCTAAGGTGGCACTGGATATTACGGCAAAGCATGTAAAAGGGAATATTTCTTATTTGGATGAAGATATGTATCGCGGTACTCTTTGGAGCTATAAGCCGCTTACGGATTTCTGGAGGGTTGGCTCAGGTACGGCAAAACGTTTGGCGCGTTATGGAATGTATACCATGAAGGATATTGCTATGGCAAAAGAGGAGACTTTATACAATCTGCTCGGAGTGGATGCAGAACTTTTGATTGATCATGCATGGGGACGCGAGCCTGTTACGATTGCAGAGATTAAACAATACAAGCCGAAACACCAAAGCCTCACAAGCGGGCAGGTGTTAGGATGTGCAGCTTCTTTTGAGGAAGGCCGCCTGATTGTAAAAGAAATGGCAGATTTATTATGTCTGGATATGGTAGATAAGGGGCTTGCGACAGATTCCGTTTCCCTTTATATCGGATATGAAAACCGTTTGGAGCATCAGCCTTCTCATGGGACGGCAACACTTCCAATTGTTACGAGCTCAGCACGCACCGTGCTGCCGCAGATTGAGAAATTATATGAGAAAATCGCGCGCGGAAACGGAGGCATCCGCCGTGTGAATATTTCCTGCAACAATGTGGTGGATGAGGCATATCAGCAGTATGATTTGTTTTGTGACCCGGCAGAGCTGGAGAGGGAAAGACGTGTGCAGAAGGCTATGCTGGATATCAAAAAGAAATTTGGAAAGAACGCCATTTTGAAAGGCATGAATCTGGAGGAAGGAGCTACCACGATGGAGAGAAACCGGCAGATTGGGGGACATAAAAGTGGAGAATAGAGCAAAGCAGTTTGTACCTTTTGCGGCATTAAAAGGATATGAAGAAGCCCTTAGGGCAAAAGAGAAAATTACGGTTCCGAAGATGGAATTATCAGAGGAAAAGAAAGAAGAATTAAGCCGGAAGCTGCATCAGATAAATAGAAATGATATCATAACGGTTGTCTATTTTTGCAAAGGCGAGTATATACAACTTGAAGGAATGGTTTCCCGTCTGGATAAGGATGCAAGGGTGCTTAAGGTGGTAAATACCAAAATTCCTTTTTCAGATATATATGAGCTGTGGGGAGATAATATTCTGGAGGAATAGCGGAATACCGGGTTAAACAGATAAATACATGACGCAATGAGCGTAAGCAGGAAGAACACATTCATGTGTTCGGAGGGCGGTAAATGACAATCACAAGCTGTGCCTGTGATGCAGTGCAGAAGGGGCTGTAAAAAAACTCCCCTAAAAGAAAAATCGCTGAGGTCGTGAGACTTCAGCGATTTTTTGGTATAATTAATTATGCAACTAACAGCGGATAACTTCCGAAGGGATGAAAAGGGAAATCTGCTCTGCCCTAATAATAAAAAGATTGTTTTCAAATACAACAAGCCTGTTTACAAAAATAAATATGGTCGCACAGAAGAAATATATGAGTGTGAGGATTGTACCGGTTGCCCATACCGCCAGG
>CALWLL010000033.1 GCA_944381555.1 uncultured Agathobacter sp.
TGCCTTAATTTGATACTTCTATTATATCAGAAAAGTGCCGAAAAGTCCGCATAAATACTGGACATTCTGGCACTTGATACAGAAAAATCCCGCACAAAAGTGCGGGACTTTGTCTACAGTCTGAAAGGAAGCGGCTCCGCTTCCTTTTTTGTTATTCAAAGTAGATTTTAAGATTTCCGAAATTTGATTCCGCCTTAATAATTACTAGCGGAGCATCCATATCATTATTGGGTGAGCCGTATACGCGGACATTCCCAAATGCGGACTCCTGACTAAGTCTCATTCTCCATGTTTTAGGCAGGTAAATATTCATCTCACCAAAGTTATTTTCAAGCTCTATATTTGCCTGACCATCTGCAATAACCGCATTATTGAAATAAATATTTGCAGAGCCAAAATTGTTTTCAAGGCTTGCCGTGCTAAACGCATCAGAATTTACATATTTGCTCACAGAGTTAAAGCTATTTTCCATCCTAATATGACGCCCTTCTGTCCAATTCTCCTTATCATCACTTGGGTTATAATATTCCCATTCACTTTCTACTCCTTTGTGAAAGGAAACATATGATTTCTTTTTCCCAACAAGCATGTTCAGACCAATTCCAAGCAACGCTGCTGCCAAAAGTAATGGAAATGGCGTAATATTTTCAATTAATAAGTATTCATCCCAAATCCATGCAACAAAAGCTAATGCCATCATAGCTCCAAAGAATTCTCTTTTCCAAAGCCCTTTGATTGCATAGGCGCCTAAGAAAACAGAGCAAATCAGCCCAAACCAAGGAATATCGGGAAGAACTCCCATTCCATTCGCTACTAAAATAGCAGCAACAATAATTAAAGCAATTCCACCTAAAATATTTTTCTCTTTCATTTCATTAACCTCTTTTCTTCTAATTTTGCCATTAAAACTTTAAAATAATTTCGTGATACAAAAACCTTTTTGTTAGACCCCATAAACTCTACTTCACTCGCTGCCGTAATATTCTTATGGATTGCCCTTACCTTAGAAGTATTCAGTATGGAGGACTTGGATACCCGGATAAAACTTCCCGGCAGCAAATCCTCTAACTCATAGAGGCGGTATCTGGTTTCATATATCTGCGTTGCAGTATGCACAACGACGCCATTTGTATCTGTCTCGAAAAACAAAATTTCATCAATTGTCAGATAATACACCTTCTCCCCTTTGGAAACTTCTAACTGCATCCGCGAGTTTACGGCATCTGTGATACGCTTTTGTATGGATATCACATCCTCATTTAGGGACTTACAGCGAATGATAATCTCCTCTTCCGCAAGCCCATCATCAATCTCGATTTTTATTTTCATATCTGCTCCTGTGTGTTTTGATACTTGCATTATAAAAAAAGAACCTCCTGATGTAAACAGGTTTACACCAAGAGGTTAATTTTTGAAGCTAACAGGTTATTCTTAAATACGTTCAAGTATTTCCCTTGCAGCATCAAGGTAAGTATTGTCAATATCATAAAACACACCCTTATCTGCCGCTTCGGCATAAGCCGGGTTTAGCGGAAGCTTGCCAAGCAGTTTTACACCCAGCGTCTTAGATACTTCCTCTATTTTGCTTTCGCCAAAGATTTTGATTTCTTTGCCGCAGTCGGGACAAGTTAAGAAGCTGAAATTCTCTACAACGCCAAGCACCGGAATGTGCATCATATTTGCCATATTGTATGCCTTCTTCACGATCATCTGAACCAGTTCCTGCGGTGAAGTTACGATAATAATACCGTTTACCGGAAGCGACTGGAATACCGTAAGCGGAACATCGCCTGTTCCCGGAGGCATATCTACAAAAAGATAATCGATATCCCCCCAACAGGTATCGGTCCAGAACTGTTTCACGGCACCCGCAATAACAGGGCCTCTCCATACAACAGGCGCTTCTTCATCTTTCATCAATAAGTTAATCGACATAATCTTAATGCCTTCTTTTGACTCTAATGGAATCATACCGGTTTCATCGCCTATAACCTGTCCCTTCACTCCAAACATTTTAGGGATGGATGGTCCTGTGATGTCTGCATCCAGAATCCCTGTTTTATAGCCTGCCTTTGCCATAAGCGCTGCAAGAGATGCGGTAACAAAAGACTTACCTACGCCGCCCTTACCACTTACAACACCAATTACATGTTTAATATTGGAATGTGCATTCATTGCTTCTAACATACTCTTTGGCTCCTTGCTCGGGCATCCCTCGCAGCTTGTTTTCGAGCAGCTTGAAGCACTGCTGCAATTTGCATTTTCTGGCATTTATAATCCTCCTTTTTTATCTACCTGTATTATGGTAAAATAATTATTTCCAATCTGTTCCCAGACTTTTTCCTGAATCATTCTGGTTGTCTCCTGATCCGATAGCGCAAATTCATATGGAATGACCACATCAAAAATCAGATTCGTGTGGCTGTCACCAGGCACCACACGGAAATCATGGAGTGATAAACTCTCCCCAATTCCGGCAAGAATCATCTTGCACTGTTTCTTTAACGCAAGCGCACGCTCGTCCTTAGTAGCAACCGGATCCATATGTATCGTTGCAAGACAGCCCAATTCCATCCGAAGTTTTCTCTCCAAATTATCAATTACATCATGGAGCTGCAGCATATCTCCCTCTGCCGGAACCTCCGCATGAAGAGAAATCACGCGTCTGCCCGGACCATAATCATGAACGATTAAATCATGAACGCCTACGATAGCTTCCTTATCAAATTCCATAACCATCGTTTCAATCTTTGCTACAAACTCAGGATCCGGCGCCTGACCGAGCAATGGGTCCAAGGTATCCTTTGCAGCGCTGATTCCTGCCCAGAGAATCAACAGTCCGACTGCAACCCCGCAAAAACCGTCAATTTGAATATCTGTAAAATATTGTACAACTGTTGCCACTAAAATTACAAAAGTGGACACACAGTCGCTTAAACTGTCTGTCCCTGTTGCCCGAAGTGTTGTGGAATCAATTTTCTTTCCAATCTTATAGTTGTAAAATGCCATATAGCATTTTACCGCAATCGATACAATCAGAATTCCAAAAGTCACCAACGAGAAGTCTACCGCTGCCGGATGGATAATCTTATCGATAGAGTCCTGTAATAATTCAAATGCCATGAGGACAATTACGCCTGCAATCGCAAGCCCGGACAGATATTCTATACGCCCATGCCCGAATGGATGGTCTGCATCCGGTTTTTGTTCAGCCAGCTTAAATCCCGCCAGTGTTACTACAGAGGAGCCTGCATCAGACAGGTTATTAAACGCGTCTGCTGTAACAGCAATGGAATTACTTATCATTCCGGCAAAAAACTTTCCCGCAAACAGGATAATGTTTAGAAAAATCCCCACCATGCCGCACAGCTTTCCGTAAGCACTTCTCTTTTTATCTGCCGGTAGTTCTTCATATTTGAAGAATTTTGCCAATAACGTAACCATAACTATTCCACAACTCCCATCCGGTCAAACGGATAATATATAAATACCGCTTTCCCGATAATCTTCTCTTTTTTCACATAAGTGTTTTCCCAGTAACGGGCATCCTGAGAAGTATTGCGGTTATCTCCAAGGACAAAATAACAACCTTCCGGAACCTGGAATTCATATGGGCCTGTGCCATATATCCATTCCTCTTTGAGATATGGTTCATCCAACGGAACTTCCGAGTCATCAATATAGATTTTTGCATCCGTGATTGTAACTTTCTCTCCCGGAAGCCCGATAATCCGTTTTACAAATTTCTGGGATTCATCATCTGGATAATAGAAGAAAATAACATCACCGCGTTTGGGCTCATCAGACACATACGCAAGACGATTTCCAAATAGCTGGTCTTCCGGCATAATGGTATTTTCCATAGATCCTGTTGGAACCATAGCATTGATGATAACATAGTTCTTTAGCACAAAAATAAGAGCAAATGTAAGCGCCAGTGTAAATATCCAGCTTCGGATTTCTTTTTTAATGTCAAATTGTTCTTCTTCCCTGCGGCTGGCAGTGCTGCGGCTTTCTTTTATTCTATCTTCCTGCTCTTTCGTATCACATAAAATCCCGCTGTCTTCATCCGGTACCAACCCGCTGCCGTCAGGCTCTTTATCTTCAAGCTCTTCTTCAAGATTTATGACTTCCATATCGTTTATGATGTTATCTTCTTCCGAAAATTTCTTACTATTGTTATTCATTCTATCTGCGTCAAACCTTTTAATTTCTTTTATTCTACTGAATTTGCTTTAATTACTTTTTCAATTCTGCCACGAACCATAGCCGCAATCTCATTGGTACTTAAGTCCTTATACTCATCATAATAAATCGGTTCTAAATAATGAATCTGTACTGTAACGGGTTTACTCCCCTTTTCATCTAACACCTTAAAACTGTCAATTAAGGCAAACGGTACAATCGGACATTTTGATTTAGTCGCACACTTAAATGTCCCTCCATGAAAATCCAGCATTTCGTTTCCTTTTCTGCTTCTTGTTCCCTCCGGAAAAATCAGGTAATTGCGTCCCTGCTCAATTTCTTTGCTTACCTCCATAATGACCTTCATGGACTGTCGTACATCCTCTCTGTCCATTGGGTGCGACTTTGTGCATTGCACGATTTCATGAAGAAATGGAATTTCATCTAATTCTTTCTTCAACACTGCTGCCAGCGGCCGTTCAATAGTGTCCACAATTGCAATAATATCAAAAATTCCCTGATGATTTCCACATAACAAAAAACCATCTTCCTTCGGTATATTACTAAGACCTGTTACTTTTAAATCAATGTTCCCATACGGAATCACATGCTTTATAATATAACGGATATGTTTATATTTTTCTTCAAAACTATAATCATCTGTATGCTTTGCGTAATGACGCAGCTTAAACCATGCAGATGGCAGTTTCCAGAAATTTTTAAGTGCAACCAGCACGATTCTGTTCATCTTCTCATTTCCCTCCCACGTTTTGGATAAAATACCCCAATCCGCGTCTGTAAATATATTTATAAGCTGGCTGCTACCGTTTTGGCCGGCAGGATACGCCTACCCCTAATCCGCCTTCGCCAGTATGACAACAAATTCCAAGCGATAAATTACCTGCTAAAACTTCCATTCCCGGAAAATATGCTTTAATTTCTTCTACCCATTCCCGCGTAGTTTCCTCATCTGCACTTGTTGCAGCAAGCAAATACACTTCTCCTCTATCATAGTATTCCTTAAATTCTGTTTCCATGTCGCATTTTAAGGCTTCGAGCATTTCCTTCTTTGCCCTTTTCATTCCTCGGCTCTTCTTATACGTCTCTAATACACCTACGCCGAGTTTTAAGATTGGCTTAATATTGAGCATCGTACCAAGCGCTGCCGTTGCAGCGGTAATACGTCCTCCTCTCTTTAAAAACTCCAGAGTTTCTACTGCAATATAGATAGACATTTTCTCTTTTTCTGCTTCTAAAATCTCTCTTATCTGTTCTGCGGAAAACCCTTCTTCCACCATCTCAAGCGCATCCAAAATGGAACGTACAAGCGGTGTAGAAACACGTCCGTTGTCTACAACATATACCCTGCCAAGAAATTCTTCATCCGTTGCCAGTGCCATTGCTGTTTCACAGGAGCCGCTTAACCCACTGCTCATCGGGATATAGAGAATACTTTCGTATTCCTTTAATCCCTCTCTCCAAAACTCCATGACCGCCTCCGGAGACGGCTGGGAAGTTGATACTGTCTCGCCCGAATTTAGTCTTTCAAAAAAAGCCTGTCTGGTCAGTGATACTTCTTCATAATAACATTCTTCTCCAAAATAGAATGGCATTGGAAGAACTTTTACTCCCAGTTTCTTACCTTCTTCCTGCGAAAGACCGCTATGACTATCTGTTGCTACTAAAATTGAGTGCATATCTTTTCTCCTTTATACCTCCCCTGCTTTGCAGATTGATAAATAATTTCCATCGTATCCCCAAAATGGCTCTTATCAAAGTTCTCCGCAATTTCCTTACTGCGTTTCCCCGCATTTTCACGCCAATGGGAATCTCCTATTATACTGTCTAATTCATTTTGAAATTCTTCTACTGATGTATATTGATACCCATTTTCCCCGTCAACTATGATATCACACAAGCAATCATCTTTACGGCAAAGGAGCGGTAATCCGTTGGCTGCTGCTTCAATATATGTAAGACCCTGTGTCTCACTCGTGGATGCACTGACAAAAACATCTGCCAACTGATAATATTCCTGTACCTGTGTCGGGGCAACCATACCTGTAAAAATCACATGCTCTCTTATTCCCAGATGCTCCGCCTGTTCTTCCAATCCTTTCTTTGCAGGACCATCTCCTACAATCAAAAATGTAAGCTTGGAATGAATTTTCAGCACAGCGGCAAAGTATTCCACTAATTCATTCAGGTTTTTCTCTGTTCCAAGACGTCCTAAATTTAAAACGACATGGTAATCATCCGGAATCCCAAGCGCACGTCTTTTCTCAAGACGCTCTTCCTCTGACATATGATGCTCATATTGTTTTATAGACACCCCGCTTGGCACAACATTTATTTTATTTTTTAATCCGTATCTGCGCAAAGCCTTTTCTACCTTTGTCGTTGGCGCGATAACGCGGTCCGCATTCTTCAACCGGATACGTGAGAAATTTTTAATGACGTATTTGCCAAGCCGTTTAGATGGAAGCAAATAAGTGAAATACTCCTCATACATCGTGTGATAGGTATGAATCAACGGCGCGCCGGTAATCTTTGCGATACGCTTTGCGAATTGATAACTGAAAAACTCACACTGGCTGTGGATAATGTCCGGTTTCCATTCAATTAACTCTTTTACCAAAGCATTACGATAAGAAATCGGCATACGCACATCAGGGTAAATAAATCCAATCGGTACGGATTTGATATAATATACACCATCTTCTTTATGATTTTTTAGTCCCTCCGAAAAAGTAAGGACACGAACCTCATGCCCTTTCTTTTTCAGCTCTTCCCTCAGATTACAAAGTGAAGTTACAACTCCATTCGTTTTTACTGTGTATAAATCTGTTGTAATTAATATTTTCATAACATTTCCCTCAAAATTATGCCATACACGGCTTTTGCTGTATTCTAAAATGAGCTATAAAGCTTTCCAGGTTTCCCTCAAAAACCAGTTTCATTTCGGAAAGCTTTTTAAAATCACCCGGCAGATACAACGCAGTAGATTTTTTCAGTTTTGCTGCCTCCGCGCGTTTTAATACTTCCGCAACAAACTGTGAACAAATATATTTGTTCTTCTGCTTTAACGGGATTCGCAGCAGGCTCATCACAACCCCAAGCTTTGTATAAGACAGCTTCTTCTTACGTCTTTCATAAAACTGAATAATCCGTTTTACTGCATTATACACATTCTCAGATACTTCCAGTTCATAGAGCTGACATGGAAACGGCTCTCTGTCGGGTTTGATATAGCGGGTAATCTCTTCCACAATAAAGCCTTTCACAACAAAGCTGTAAAATATATTCATGTCTTCTTCAAGGCCAATTGACGCATGGCTGTAAAATGAGCCCGTCATTGCATGTATTACCTTTGCCCCATTGTCTGGAAATCTGGTTAAAAGTATATATACTTTTCTCTTCTTATTTTCTCTCATCTCACTTTTCCTCTTATTTTTTATTTTATACTAAAACATTCCAATATAATTCTACCACAAAAAATCATTTTCCTCTACTATATTTGCAATAATTTGAATGTTTCTATTCGTATTATAGACTGAACTTGTTATTTATGTGTTCATAAAATGTTAAGGTTTTGTTAAATGCGGGAAATTTTCCTTGAAAATAAAGGATTTTTCGATATTAGATTGATGGATTACACCACTTTGACACCATCCACGTTAGGCATGAGACGTGTAATGTCGGACAACATTAGCCGATGGGTGCTCGCACACATAAGGCTGATGTTGGCTGAGCTTATAGGGCGACGCCCGTGACCGAATGTGCGCTAGCACATGAGGTCTGTGGCTCATGCTTACTTCCTGCTTCAAACTTACACATTTCAGATATCAGTGTATCGTCTGTTACATGGCAATAGAGATTCAGTGTGATGTGGACTGTAGAATGTCCCAGAATAATCTGCAATGTTTTCGGGTTCATGCCCCGCTCTATGCACCTTGTAGCAAATGTGTGTCGCAGTGTATGCGGTGTTAATGGTTCAAATTGCGGTTCTTTTGAAGCAATCCTCTTAGAGATATACTTCATAACTACTGTCGTGTCTCTCGGACTGATTGGCGTATTCTTTGTAGTCGTAAACACCAAGTCCTCAAAGCCCTCCGGTGCCTTGTGACCTTTTGCCTCAATGCCACGCTTCCAGAGTAACTGTTTCTTTAAAATCTGATATGCTTTCAGAGTCATCGGTATTTTACGTCTTCCTTTATCCGTCTTTGGCTCATGAAAATCAAATCTCCACTTGCCATATTTCGGATCGTCCTTATCCTCACAGATAATATAGACCAAAGTACGTTTCACATAAATCGTCCGATTTGCGAAATCAATATCCGACCATTTAAGTCCAATGATTTCTCCGATACGCATACCGGTTTCTAAGGCAAGGCTAAACTCATTGAAATAGCGGTAGTGCGAAGCCGCCTCTAAAAACAAATCTGTTTCCTCAAGCTTCAGCACCCTCGGCTCCTCCGGCTTACTATCCTTCGTCACAATCGTATTAATCTGCTTGGCAGCATTCTTATGTAACAAATCAGAATCTATCGCCTTGTTCAACATATCCACTAAGGTTTTCTTTGTGTCCCTTCGTAAAGCATCTGATTTCAATTCATTAAATGCCTGTTGTAATACGATTAGATTAAGTCCGTTAAGTTTGCGCCATCCCAGACTGTTTCTGATGCGATTATAGGAAACCCTGTAATTCTGCCTACTACTATCACGGCAGTTATTTTTGCAGGTATCCATCCAAATTTCAAACCACTCATCTAACGTCATATCGGAACTGATTACGTTTATCTGCTTTTCATCCTCGTACTGCTCTGTACGAAGCTTCTGGCGGATTTCATTTAAAGTCTTTCCGTAGATAGTCTGACGCTTACCGAAGCGGTTTGTAAACCTCGCCTGATAACGACCATCTTTTCTCTGCGATATGCCTTGTCCTAATTCTTTTCCTGTTAACGATTTTCCCATGTTCCACTTCCTTTCTCACATGGAAAGCAAAGTTCTCCCGAAAAGAATTATCTGATACTGGTATTTTACCAAATCAGTCCATTGCCTTCAATCACGATTTTAATAAATTTGATTTTCTAACCATTTATCCAAGTGTTTCTTATGTGCATACAGACGGTTGCCAATGCGGACAGTAAAACCATTGGCAGGGTTGCTAAGAAGCTCCCTGCACTTAGTCTGACCGATACTTAAATATTCACACATCTCTTTTACGCTTAATAATGCTTTGTCCTCTAATGCGGTTTTATCTATCAATCCCATCCATCTCCTTTCCGTATATTTTCTCTATCATCCATAATCCAAAGAATCAGAACCGGCATATGTGGTGTAATCCATTATTCAGTTATCAATGTTCCCTTACTATAATTTAATCTTTTGTATCATCAGTAATGTCGCTCACAATAATATCCTTGCCAAAATCATCTTTCTCACAATAAGCCTTTCTTTTGATGTCTAGCATATGGCACAATGTCTCCGTTGCTTCATCATATTTGGCATCCAGTAGGCATTTACGGAAATTCTCCAATTCCTCCATTGGCACCATCTGAAAATGACAGTCTTTTCCGTTGTATTTTGCCGTCACATACCAATCGCCTGCAATCAGTTCCACCGCTGCCTGTCTTTTAAGACGGATTTCACTGGTCTTGCCCACAACAGTAAGAAATAATTTAATGGTATCATATGTCCAGTCCAGATTTTTATTTTCCAGAAGCCAAATAATATGCTCAGCTTCGATTCCATAATCTCCGGCGAGTTCTAATAAGTACTCCATATCCTCTTTATGTGGATGATAAAACACTGCATACATTGATAATTTCTGATGATTTGTAATCGTATTATCCTTCAGAAGCCTGTTTATCGCTTCCAACCGCTTTTCATGCAATTCAAGCTGCGTAACTGTCTTACCCTCATAGATTTTTCTCTTCCCGATTTGCTTTATACGGTTCACCTGCTCTAAATATAACTTCAAAAACTTACTGCCCAATACTTCTCCTCTGATTTTGTGGGTGTAGTTTTCCACGGTTAAATCATTTTCATCACCCTCAATAATCCGGTAAAGGGTATCTCTTTCTCCACCGTAGAGGCTAAGCATTTCTTTTACATCCAGCTGCATTTTGCTCACCGGCTTTTCCGCATCCGCTACATATTTCCCATCTATATAGACTTTCGTGCTTTCCGGTATTATCGTCGTTTTGTCCATCTGGGTAATAATTGCTTTTGCAACAGACTTCTGATTTGCTCGCTTTAATTCGTCCTTAAGCACTTCAATTTCCTGCCATAACTCTGCAATGGTTTCTTTCGGATTTCTCATAGATGTTTTCGTAACAACATCCAAATCAAACCAATCGCAAAGTTCTGAAACCATTTGATATGCAGCAGACTTATCAATCGTCACAATTTCACCACTAGGGATAATCATATGCAACTGTCCTTCAAATGCTTTTTTCACCTGCCCGTCCGCAGTAGTACGTGGTTTCCCCCTTTCCTCCTGTAAGTAGCGGAAGAGTTCGTCCTTCGTCCTTTCTCCCTTAGCTACATACTCATACACCTCACTGTACGTTCCTAAATTTGCTAATAATTCTCTGTTCATTCTTTTCTCTCCTTTCTGACCTTCCTAATTAGCCTGTGGATTTTGCTTTTTTCCTGTTCCACATTATTTACATGGAGTCAAAAAAAGCTGATTGAAAAAAACAATTAAATTTCTTTACATATAGTACTTAGGGTCAAAAAATCCTGATTGCAAAAAAGTCAGGAATTATTACAAAAAAATAATGCCGAAGTCTCCGACAACGACATTTTTATCCTTCTTTCTATGCAGTTATCGTTTTCGACCACTCCGACACCGGAAATCCAGTAAAATCAAGGGTTCTGTCACACCGAACAGTCTTTCCGACACCTTCGACAATTCAATAGAATAAGGAGCAGGATACGCCTAAAGTTGCATAACTTTACGGCTCAAGACCGCTGACTGCCCAAGACATTCACATTAGGGTATCCCCTAAAACCCAATAATACACCAATGGCAGTAACCATCAAATATTTTTTCAGCTTAGTTGATTTGATAATTGTATTCTCCCAAAAGTATTTTTGCTTTCAGCAAATAAAATTATTCCTCCCATACATGATTCGCTTAACCGTTTTAATTGTATTTACACTTCCTACTTATGCCAGACGTTACTGTATTGATATCGAATGTCGTTTTTAACAGCTTCGATATTCAACAGTTGTCAGTTTTTCAGAAGCTAGGGCATTCAAACAGTACAAAGAGGCACGACAGCCGAGAAATGCAACATGGATGAAATAGAACTTTGGATTATGAATGCAGATGAAGCTGAGTAGACAAAAAAACATGTGCGAGACCGAGATAGTATTCCAACCAAATCTGTGCCCTAGAAACAAAGCAATACATGAAGGCATTAAGAATAAGAAATGTTGGGTGGCTTGTAGTAAGATATATTTATTGATGAGAATTGTGTCAACGATTACTTGACAAAAATTTCATAGCAGTATATCTTGACACCATCCAGGTGGATGGTGTATATTGCATTCAATAGAGAAGGAGATTGGCTATGAATATTAATTCTACTGAAAAAATAACTATTAATGTGAATACAGCTGACTTAGGGAAGATAGATTTATTAATTCACGAAGGTTACTATTCAAATCGTACAGATTTTATCAAGAGTGCTATAAAGAGGCAAATTGATAAACATGGTGATGAGATTAATATAATTCTTTCAGCGGAAAATAGGAAAGATTGGTTTATTGGTGTTTATGTTTTAACTGTGGATGAATTACAAGCCATGAAACAACGTGGTTGTGTAAAAACAATTCGCGGCATGGGGCTACTTATTGTTGAAAAAAACGTTAGTTTAGAGTTAATGAAGACATTGATATCTACGATTGAAATATATGGTGTTTGTCGTTGCAATAATGAACTCAAGCAGTACTATGGAATATAAAATCTAAAGGAATCTTAGTAGAGCGTAAATTAGTTGCCTAGACCAATTATGTTTGCGGGAAAGAAACGAAATAGCGTTTCATCAGAAACACATTGGTATAATTAATTGCTTTATGCTCTGCTAGAAGAGGGGTGCATTATATCTTTGGAGAACACAAAAATTGATAATGAAAAATAAGTAGTGGGGGCATAATGAAATGAATGAAAGAGAAAACCAGATTAATGTAAAAGTCAATATTGGATGGGTATTCAGAATTCTTCGCCCTTCAGTATGGCTATTGTTTTTACTTTTAGGATGTATAATTATCGCGTCATTTTCTAGTATAGCTACAGCTTATGTATTGAAATTTTTCGTTGATATTGCTAGTAATAGCACTAACTTATCATGGGCAAACGCCATTGCATTTTCTGTCGCTGTTATTGCAGCCGGAGCTTTAGCGAACGTTGTAAGTCATTATTTGGCAACGTGTATTTCAAGTAATTCCGAAAAAATATTAAAAAGCAGGATTATTAATTTTGTTTTATCAACACCTAGCGATAAAATAAAATTAAATAAAGGAGAATTACAGACAAGATTAACCAGTGACATCGAAAATATATCGCTTTTTATCCCGAATTTCATTACGGAGGTGGCTGGTAATTTTATACTTTTGGCGTTGACGATTTTTTTTATGTTTAGATTAAATGCAACAATTTCGTTTGTGTTATTAATATCGTTACCTGTATTGATACTAGTTCTAAGTCTATTTAATTTTCCGATGGAAAGTGCGGATAAAAAAAGAAAAGAAGCTGATGATGATAATCGTGGAATTATTGAAGATGCGTTGTCCAATGCAGATGTCATCAAAGGAAACAAAACGCAACCAATTATTCTTAAAAGATGCTCTGAAATATTTAGTTTATTGGTTAAAAGAAAGAATATTTTCGGTGGTTGGGAAGGTTTTGCATTTTTCATAAACAATCTATTGTCAACAGCAATGGTAATAATCGTTCTTGGATTTGGAGCTTATTTAGTTACTAAAGGGAAAGCAACGTTGGGTACATTGATTGCAATAGTACAGTTATTGAATTACATCGTCTCTCCTATTGGAAACATATCCCAGCAGTTGTCAAAAACTGTGCAATTAGATACGTCAATAAAAAGAATCGATCCGATAATCACGCAAAGTCAAGGGTATCACGAAAACTCGGATTCACATCCTAAAGCATCAGAACTATCGGCTTTAGTCGCAGAAGATATATGTTACAAGTACTCAGATGATATTATTATTAGTAACTTCAGTTATATCTTTTGGCCCGGCAAAACATACGCTATTACAGGGAAAAATGGTAGCGGTAAAACTACATTATTGAAGATTATTGCGGGTATTTTAGACAATTATGAGGGTAGAATAATATATAATTATAAAGAAGGTTTGAATAAGGACTGTTACGTTAATGAGAGCACAATAATGCTTGCTTCTGAAACTCCATTTCGCGGTACAGTTTTGGAAAACATCACTTTATTTGATAAGGAATTCGAAAATGAAGCACGAAGAAACAAATGGGTGCAAAAATTACTAGTATCTGGTGATGAACCACTGACATTAGAGCGATATGTGGATAAGACGACGTCTACTGTTTCTAGCGGAGAGATGAAAAAAATATCGCTTGCTAGAGTAGCAATAAATGCAAAAAAAATAGTTTTGCTTGACGAACCATCAGCTAATTTGGACAGTGGCACAAAAATAGTCTTAACGGAATTTGTTCAATATTTAAAAAATAGTGGGCATATCTGTATTGTTGTGACTCATGATACTGATTTGATTAAGATTGCCGATTACGTTATTCCGTTTAATGAATCATTTGAGAAAGGAAACTAAAATGAAATATAAAACTCTTGGGGTGATAATGCACGATACATGTAACGCAGAATGTAAGATTTGCTCGCTTTCTTGTAGCCCAAAATCAAAAAATAGTTTAAACATAAGTAGATTAAAAGATTTTATTATGAGCTGTAAAAACACGTCGATTGTACAAGTTTCATTTACTGGAGGAGAACCTTTTCTGCGCTATGAAGAACTCAAAGAATTGATTAGGTTTACGGTATCTCAAGGATTCTATTGCAATGTCGTTACAAACGCTTTTTGGGCGTATGATGAAAATCAAGCAGCCAATATTATTTCTGAGTTAAAAGCTATAGGCTTGAGTAGCATAAACTTTAGCATTGACAATTTCCATATGGAATACATAAATAAACAAGCGGTTTTTAATGCAATAAAGGCGTGCAAAGTTTATGACTTACCTGTTGTCGTTGCAATGTGCAAACTCAAAAATGAAAGATTGGGTAATTTGATTGATGAGTTAGATGCTGACTATCCTTCACTAAACATACTTATCAATTCTTGTTTGCCTGCTGGCAGAGCAAAGAAAACCATCGAAAGAGAACACTTCGTTCTCTCTCCATTGGCTAATAATTTAAAATGTCCTTACGAAGGCATAATTACAATCCACCCGACTGGGAAGATCTATCCTTGTTGTGGTCATGAGGTGTTTACAACATGCTTAGAAATTGGAGATTACGAGCACTTGCTTTATCCAGATGCTATAAAAAAAATCAGAAACAACTGCATACTGTATATTTTGAGAAACTATGGGTTAGAGCCTTTTGTTCAATGGTTCCCTGATATAGCTTGTAAGGGTAAAAGCGAATTTGTCAGCCCCTGTGAAATTTGTTCCAATCTGTTTGAAAATGATTTTAGATTCATGATTCCAAAGGTTAAGGATTTTATTAATGAAAAGTTCCACAATATTTCGCTTAAATAACTTATATGTAGTTGAAGAGAGTGATTTTTATTTAGTTTATGTATATGATGCCGGTAAGTGTTTTAAGATTAAAAAGAGTCATAATATCTTAGCACAAGCAGAGATTGTTTGTCATATAAAGTTTAATTTTCTCGACGCAATTTATTTATGTGCGCTTTTACTATCGCCAGTAGGTGAATTGTTTGTGCTGTATAAACTTATCTCTTTCAATTGGGCAGCATATACAATTACTTGGAACACAATAGTTTTAAATATAGTATTCCTAGTAATCAATGTATTGTTACATGAATTTGGACACTGGATTACGATGATAATCCACAATATTAATATTGATGGTCCTAAAATACAATATTTAGGACATGGAATAAAGTTTTACACAGAAACTGGTGCTGCTATATTATTTCCATGGTATCGGAGACTGTTGGTTTATGGGATTGGTATTTTGATTAACACATTGACAATGGTAATTTCAGTCTTGATTAATTTAACACCGTATGTTACACTTATTATGGTAGTTAGCCTATTCAATGTTATACCGATTTATGGTGTTGTAAATGATGTGGCAATGATTGTTGGTGCTATAAAGAATGGAGGTTTCGGTAATGGACACAAAAGAAATGGATAAGAGTTTAATGGAAGAGTTCGAAAGAGATTTGGAGCTTCTTGAAGAAGTTGAAACTTGCGATAGTCCTTGGTATCTCGTTGTTGGTGGTAAAGCTATATTGCTTGTAGTAAAAGCTTCATAATAGTGTAATGTATCGAGGCTGTTTGTTATTTGTGTGTTCTGTTCGCTGATATAAGGTAGGGATATGTTTTATAGATTTCTTAATTCTTATAGGAATGTACAAAAACAATAGAAAACGGTTACCACGCCGTTTCATTTCGAATCAATTATTAAATAATGAATAAATTTTGTAGTAATCAAAGTTTTTGATGGGTAAATTTGATGGGTTGGCGTTTTGAAAATGCCAGCCCTATTAAAATTAGAAAAATCATGTCAATATTCAGCTTCATGGACATTGATTCCAGCTTCTCTGAGCAAGGCTTCTATGATATCAATTCTTTTGTATAGTCTTTGAATTTCAATCCAGTTTCCGTGGCACAGGGAACCGCCTTCTGCATCAGATAATTCATTCAGGTAGAACATTTTCCATGTATACACTCTTTTTTCTACACCATATTTGACACCAATTTTCCTACATGATACACCAATCCACACCACATTACGATATTTCTTCATAATCCCACACATAGCGAAAAACCTTGAAAATCCTAAGATTTCCAAGGTTTTATGTCATTCCTACTCAAGCATTTAACATAAGTTAAGGAATTGTTAAATCAACCTGATGCAGACTCTGCATAGCGTAATTTTTACTTTGCGAAAACCCAGTTTCCATAAAACAAAAAAAGTCCCGCGAACGAAGCTTCTCCGCCCGCGAGGCCTTTTTGCAATTGGAAAATATAAATTTAAAAAACTGGTTTAGCAAACACCCTGGGCAAGCATTGCTTCTGCAACCTTTTCAAAGCCTGCAATATTTGCACCTGCTACATAATCGCCCTCTACTCCATAGCGTTTTGCCGTATCATCAATGTTATGATAAATGTTAATCATAATCTGCTGTAATTTACTGTCTACTTCTTCAAACGTCCAGCTCAGTCTTTCTGAGTTCTGTGTCATTTCAAGCGCTGATGTTGCAACACCGCCAGCGTTTGCTGCTTTTCCACCAATAAACCATACACCTTTTTCCTGTAAGTATTTGGTTGCATCTAAGGTGGTCGGCATATTTGCGCCCTCACATACAGCCATTACGCCGTTTGCAACTAATGCCTTTGCATCATCCAGCATCAACTCATTCTGTGTAGCACATGGTAATGCAATATCACATTTTACAGACCATACGCCTCTTCCTTCATGGTATTCTGCGCTTGGACGTGCTGCTGCATATTCCGTAAGACGCGCACGTTTTACTTCCTTTACTTCCTTAAGAAGTTCTACATCAATTCCTTCCGGATCATAAATCCAGCCTGTAGAATCAGAACAGGTTACAACCTTAGCTCCCATCTGATGTGCCTTCTGGATTGCATATATTGCCACATTACCTGCGCCTGATACTACGCATACTTTGCCTTCCATAGACTGTCCGTGACACTTCAACAACTCCTGTGTAATATAGAGAAGTCCATAGCCGGTTGCTTCTGTTCTTGCAAGGGAGCCGCCATAGGATAATCCTTTTCCGGTTAATACACCCTCGTAACGGCCGGTAAGTTTCTTGTACTGTCCGTACATATAGCCGATTTCTCTTGCACCGGTTCCGATGTCGCCGGCAGGAACGTCTACATCTGCACCAATATGCTTATAAAGCTCGCTCATAAAGCTCTGACAGAATGCCATAATCTCTCTATCTGATTTTCCCTTAGGGTCGAAGTCAGAACCACCCTTGCCGCCGCCGATTGGAAGACCTGTCAATGCATTTTTGAAAATCTGTTCAAATCCCAGGAACTTGATAATGCCGGTATTTACAGACGGATGAAGACGAAGACCGCCTTTGTATGGTCCAATAGAATTATTGAACTGCACACGATAACCGATGTTTACCTGCACCTGACCCTTATCATCTACCCAAGGCACACGGAATTTAATCTGTCTGTCCGGTTCTACCAATCTTTCTAAGATTGCTTCTCTTCTGTAAACCTCTTCGTTTTTCTCAATTGCAGGTTTTAAGGAAGTTAATACTTCCTCTACCGTCTGTAAAAATTCCGGTTCCGCTGGGTTCTTCTCAGATACCTTTGCGATAATCTCATCTACGTATGACATGGTAATGTCCTCCTTTTATATGTCATTTTATTATGTGCGGCACATTTTAATACAATGCCGCATTTTGCTTAATTTTATTTCCTGCTTATTTTAATACGGAAAAAGGCACATTGCAAATTCCATTTTCTTATATAAATCATTCTCTTTGGTTATGTTTTTATTTCTTTATTATAACTTTACACTCAAACTATCTTCTTTCCCAAAATCTCCTTGACGAATAAAGAAAAATATTGTATCTTACATTTTGTGACAATTTTATAATAACTATTTAGCATTGCTAGGGGTGCCTTTGGCTGAGATTATCGTAAGATATGACCCTCACTACTTGATTCGGTTAGTACCGGCGTAAGGAAGCGAAATATAGGTTAGAAGACTTCTCCCTGGCTGCAGACAAGGAGGAGATTTTTTATGTTGTCTATTTTTGCAACACCGGTCGTTGATGAATGGGGAACCACTTATCAACTGACTACTGCCGGTTACACGGTACTTGTAATTGCTATGATTGCCCTGCTACTCGTTGGATGCGCCATCTTTGGCAGAAAAAAGAAATTTAGCGCAAAGCAGCTCACATTTTCTGCTATGGCAATTGCGCTTGCTATGGTGACATCTATATTAAAGCTCTGGGATATGCCTATGGGCGGTTCCGTTACCCTCTTTAGCATGTTGTTTATTACCCTAATCGGTAACTGGTATGGTTTAGGTGTAGGCCTTACTTCCGCACTCGCCTACGGTATTTTGCAGTTAGTAATTGATCCATACATCATCAGCCTTCCACAGATGTTGATTGATTATGTGTTCGCATTTGGCGCTCTGGGTTTGTCAGGCGTCTTTTGGAAGTCAAAGCATGGCCTGATTAAAGGCTATTTGCTTGGTGTTTTGGGAAGATTTGCATTTGCAACGCTTTCCGGCTACATCTTCTTCCCAACTTTTATGCCTGAATACTTTAACAGTGCAATTATTTATTCTATCTGCTACAACGGAGCGTATATCGGAGCAGAAGCACTGCTTACTTTGGTAATCATCTCATTGCCGCCTGTAAAAAAAGCTCTGGACCATGTAAAGAGTCTTACATAACGATAAACACAAAAACGGGGCTGTAAAAAAACTCCCCTAAAAGAAAAATCGCTGAGGTCGTGAGACTTCAGCGATTTTTTGGTATAATTAATTATGCAACTAACCAATCAAACCAATGGTAATTATACCACCCGTCAG
>CALWLL010000034.1 GCA_944381555.1 uncultured Agathobacter sp.
TTTTTATATCTTCTAAACTGTGTCGTCTTTTCGTCATTCCTATGCAAGGGTTTATCTAACGTATGTTCGATAAACTCTTGTTCTCTTTTACTTCATAAAAAATCGGAATTTCCTATTAATTAAAAAAAGAAGCCTCCCTACGGAAGCTTCCTGCCACACTTATTACAGTATTCAAAATCATTATCTACGGCATTCCCGCAATACGGACAAAATTCACTGTCTCTGTCCCCCTCAGGAGCATTATATGCATCATATTGCGAATCGTAATTGTATTGCTGTCCAAATCTCTGATTAAACGGATCCGGTTCCTCATTTTCCTCTGTAATATCAAATGCAGAATAACGGTTTTTCCCAGTCGCATTCTTAAAATTATATATTACCTGAGCAACTGCAACTCCAATAAAAATAAGTCCAAACGGCACCATAATACCCGCGCCCATGCCTGCTGCCAGAACTGTCCAGAACACTCCAAACAGTATCATAAAAATCCCCATGACTCCACTCATCATAGACGGACCTCTGCCAGGTTTTATACTTTTCATAGTTTTTGTCTCCTTCCCATGATATACTTATATTATACTTTTCCGGTTTAGACATATCAAGTAAAGAAATCCATATTCCCATTATTTTACAATTCCAGTGAGTAAAACAGCGTTCTTATACGTTATAAGGATAGAAAGAGAGGTAAACACGATGTCTGATACAGGGTTCCACAACTACCAGAGTTACTTGTCCGGCGACCAGTCAGCCTTAGAAGATCTGGTTCGTACATACAGTGATGCTTTGACTCGATATGCATATTGTTATCTGAGTGATTCAGCCGCCGCGGAGGATGTAATGGAAGAAACAATTGCGACATTGATTGTCAAACGAAGGCATTTTCATGACGGGGCACATTTTCATGCCTATCTGTACAAAGTTGCCCGCAATAAGTCTATTGACTATCTGCGCCGGCGCCAGAAACAGATTTCTCTTGAAGACGTCGAAGAACTCCTCGCAGATGATAATCCCGAAGAATCCGTCATGAGAAATGAACGAAACCGAACCCTTTATATCTGTATGCAAAAGCTGCCGGCCCAGTATCGTGAAGCTCTCTATCTAAGTTATATGGAAGATTTTTCCACAGAAGAAGTATGCCGGATCATGAGAAAAAACACAAAGCAGGTATATAATCTTCTTTCACGCGCAAAAGCTGCCCTGAAGGAAATTTTTGTAAAGGAGGGAATAACGTATGAAAACATATAAAGAACGTACTGCAAGCATTTTAGAGAAAGCGAAGGCACAGCGCAAAAAAAATACGATTATTCGCAGCAGCATAGGTATTACCCTTTGCATGGCTGTTGTATTCTTAAGTGTTGTCCTGTTTACGCCATATGATACCGCCCCGCCTAGCGTAGAGCAGTACGCAGCCAGCGAATATTATTCTATCATTCAAAAAATGAATGCACTCACATATGCAAAACCTGAATATAAAAATCCATTTGAAAAATATATTCTATCAAATGCTGAGAACTTTTTTTCCAGTTTTCTTTTAAACTCCCAAGCCAAGGGTATATTAGATTCCGTTCCCGAAGCAGACTATAATGCCAGTCTTTCCGATGGAGATGACAGCCAGAAGTATGAAGAAACTACTGATAATCAGGTGGCGGGCATTATTGAAGGCGACAGGTTCAAACGCAGCGACAAATATATCTATTATATTAAAGGTGACAAGCTCGCTGTTTATTCTATTGAAGGCGCAGACTCAAAAGAAATCGGGGCTTATACCATTACGGATGGGAACGGTTATAAATTATCGGCCTATCAGGATGAATGGGAAATTTTCCTGTCCTCTGACTGCAGGACCCTCACATTGGTATCTTCTGCGTATCACTCAGACTCCGGTCAGAAATATGTTGCATTAGTAAACATTGACGTCAGCAATCCCGCACAGATAAAAGAAACACACAGAACCTACCTTACCGGAAGTTATTTGTCCGCCCGTATGGCAGGCGAAGATATTCTTCTGATGGCACACTATAATGTTCGCTGGTCCGATATTGATTTTGATAATGCAGACACTTTTATCCCTATGTATGGAACTATAGAAAACATGGCTTACATTGACAGTTCTAACATCATAGCTCCAGATGAACTTACAAATACCAGCTATACGGTAGTCTGTAAAATTGATGCTGCCACTTTAGAGGCTAAGTCTACAGGCGCTTTCCTATCTTATGCAGACGAAGTGTATGTATCCGAAGATAAAATTTATGCCAGCCGTTCCTATTTGCAAGAAACGGCGGATTCCAAAGAATCAGATGAATATTCCTTATCCGAATACATGACGGAAATTTCTGCCATGACCTATGGTGGCGAAAAATTAGAGCCTGCCGGCTCTGTTCACATCAAAGGGCACTTAGAAAATCAATATAGCATGGATGAATATGAGGGCGTTCTTCGTGTTGTAACAACTACAGAAACCATAAGAAACTATCACTATACTGCATTCTCTTCTGATATTGTCACTTCGGATATAGCATCAGTTGAAACCAATGCCAGTCTTTACTGTATCGATATAAACACTTGGGAAGTTGTGGGCTCTGTGGAGCAGTTTGCTCCGGCTGGAGAAACAGTACGCTCCGTCCGCTTTGACAAAGACAAAGCCTATGTCTGCACCGCTGTGCAGCTTACCGATCCGGTATTTAGTTTTGATTTATCAGACTTAAATAACATCACGGTAAAAGATACCGGAACCATTACCGGCTACTCAATTTCTCTTGTAAATTTTGGTGATTATCTTCTTGGTATTGGTTATGGCGATACAATGGATACTTTAAAAATTGAACTGTATCAGGAAACACCAACCGGTGTAGAATCGGTATGTACTTATGAGGCACAGGGCTGCGGATTCTCCCGCGAATATAAGTCCTATCTCATTGACCGCGAACATATGCAGATTGGTTTGGGAGTTCACCTTTATGACTATTCTTTGCCGGATAATACGATGCAGGACTGCTATATTCTGTTGCAATTTGACGGTTACGATTTCATTGAGCTTGTTAAAGAACCGGTTACAGGCGAGAACTCTTATAAACGCGCAGTCATTATTGACGGATACATCTATATGTTTGGCGAAAACTTTATTGTAAAAGAAATCTAGTAATTTAGAATTGGAGATTACACATTATGAAATTCATCTCTTGGAATGTAAACGGGCTTCGCGCCTGCCTACAGAAAGGTTTTTTGGATTTTTTCAAAGAAGCAGACGCGGACTTCTTCTGCCTTCAGGAAACCAAATTACAAGAAGGCCAGATTACGCTGGAGCTTCCGGGCTACTACCAGTATTGGAACTATGCCAGGAAAAAAGGCTACTCCGGCACCGCGGTCTTTACGAAATATGAGCCGCTTTCCGTAAGCTATGGAATCGGTATTGAAGAACATGACCAAGAGGGACGTGTGATTACTTTGGAATATCAAAACTTTTATCTGGTCACCTGTTACACTCCAAATTCGCAAAACGAATTAGCAAGGCTTCCTTATCGTATGACTTGGGAAGATGCCTTTCGCTTATATTTATTGGAACTGGATGCTAAAAAACCTGTTATCCTCTGCGGGGACTTAAATGTTGCGCACAAGGAGATTGACCTCAAAAATCCGAAAACCAACCGCACGAATGCCGGATTTACAGATGAAGAACGCGATAAAATGACACAGCTTTTAGCTTCCGGTTTTACCGATACCTTCCGCTATTTCTATCCGGATGCAACCCAGATATACTCCTGGTGGTCCTATCGCTTCAAGGCAAGAGAAAAGAATGCGGGATGGAGAATTGATTACTTTATCACCTCCTCTTCTATGGATGAAAAATTAGCAGACGCAAAAATTCATACGGATATACTTGGGTCTGACCATTGTCCGGTAGAATTGGTAACAAATCACTAAAACGGGGCTGTAAAAAAACTCCCCTAAAAGAAAAATCGCTGAGGTCGTGAGACTTCAGCGATTTTTTGGTATAATTAATTATGCAACTAACCAATCAAACCAATGGTAATTATACCACCCGTCAG
>CALWLL010000035.1 GCA_944381555.1 uncultured Agathobacter sp.
TTGAAGGGAAAAAGGAGCAGAAAACAGCTTAGCTGATGGAGGGCTTCAAAAAATCCAAACAGGGGATGTTTGCGCCCTAAAATAGAACAATGAAAAAAGGAAGAGACACCCTCACAGTGAATTCAGACCTGAAAAAGCCTGACTTCTGTGGGAGTGTCTCTTTCCCGCATATCAGGGGTTAAAAATCGGTATTATCCGATAGCCCCTTGTTTTCATTTAAACCGATTTGCGCTTTTTTATAATATCTTTCGAGCAGTAGTATTAAAATGCTATTCAAAATATCCGTTCAAATAATCCGCCGTATCTTCATTCACTTCAAAAGTCATATCCAAACCGCCAATTTCAAAATTGATATAAGCCCCATCATACAATGTAATGGTAGCAATATCATATAGTACTCCAGCGGTATCCATCTGCCCCAGCTTAATCGTTTCCTCTTGAGCTAATCCAAAAGAACCAATTTCAGATGCTTCATCCGGCAACGGTTTTAATTCCCATTGGTCTAACTTCAGCGCCAAAACGAATTCCTCAATTTCCTTGGTATCAGTAATTGTATCAATAACTTTTGATGTATCGGGAGAGATAACAGCTATTTCTTGTGCTTTTGAAATATCGTCACCGTAATCAGAGGCATTTGTATTCTCGTTGGCTTGACAGCCGCAAAGCAATGTCAAAATTGCTGCTAATGCAATCAATGATTTTTTCATAATATCCTCACTTTCTTTTCTGCTGATAGGTTTCATTCATAACCAACAGCCGGTAGGCACGAACGAGACCAGACATATAAATACATAAAAATGTTCCAATTCCTGCAACAATCATTCCGATAGCTAAAGCAATCGTATCTGCCGAAAGTATTTCTGCTGGAACAATCAGCGGGAAGAAAAGGAAACCTAATGCAATTAAAGCAATCCCTATAAGCAGGAATAGTTGCAGGAATTTCTTTTTCCCGGCATACGCTGTATTTAATTCTGATTTTACTGCCTTATCAAACAACAGCGGTTCTTGCCAGAGTTTTTTATATGGGTTGTCTGTTAGTTTCACAGAAAATAAGAGAACAATTCCTATAATCCATATCAGCATAAACAAGAGCATTGAAACATCTGAAAACATGAATGAAACTGCAAGGCTCCCAACCATGATACCTGCGGCAGCCGCGATTTTAAGGAATTTTCGTTTTTGATACAAAAGAAAACCATCTGCCATTTCCCGGCTTACATATATCCCCCGTTCCGCAGCCGCTTCCAAAGTCTGTGTACCTTCCTCATTCAACAAATAGTCGAGTGTCACATTGAAAATTTTGCTCATGCAAACAATCTTTTCTGTTTCTGGATAGCCATTGTCACATTCCCATTTGCTGATAGCCTGTCTGGACACATCCAACTGATAGGACAGTTCTTCTTGGGACAGCCCAGCCTCTTTCCGTAGCTTTTGTATTTTTTCACCAAAGGTCATTTCCGTGTCCTCCTTTCGCTGTCAGCATACAAGTTTTACTGACAGCACACCACCAAAATAAGGTTGCAACTACGCAACAACGGGTTGCATCGGAACAATCATGTCATTTTTGCCCTTACTCATGTTGCGCTCAACCAGCGTATGCCAGAGTGGCTTATAGCTTATGTGCATTTATCCTCCTGCCTTTCTCCAGTTTTCAGGACTCTGTCCCCATCATATCAAAATTCCTGCTAATTCACAAATATTTCCTGACTTGACCTAAGGTTCCATCTGGATTGTGCTTCTCCTTTGCATTTGATTTCAGTATGCTGAAATATCGCCTAACGGGGTAATTCTATCCCTAAAAGGGATGAAAATGAAATTAGCGGTCTCGGCCGCATTGTCCCATAATTCTTAACTGCTGATTTTGGTTTCGGACAGGGATATAATATTAATAGTTAATTCCCTTCCGTAAAATGCAAGTTTCCGAAATGTTTCCGAATTTTCTGCAACCTGTTGCTTCAAAAAGCAGGCCCCGTTATAATATGAAACGAACAACTGAATAGAAATGTCTTCAGGGCAGGGTGAAATTCCCGATTGGCGGTAAAGTCCGCGAGCGTAAAACGCACGATTTGGTGTAATTCCAAAACCAACAGTATAGTCTGGATGAAAGAAGATATGGTTAGATTTCCGCAGATTATAAGGTTTTACTTCCTGCTCTGTGGTCTAATTATAATATTAACACCTGAAAGGCATTTTCTTTTGGGTGTTAATTTTTTGGCCTTGGAGGTAAATAGTCATGAAAAGCAAAACAAAAAGAATCACAATTATAGGTATGCTATGTGCCATTGCTTATGTAGCAATGGCTGTCGGCAGAATACCCGTTGTCCTATTCTTAAAGTATGACCCTTCAGATGTTGTTGTCACGTTAGGCGGGCTGATTTGGGGGCCTATGACTTCTTGTGTTGTGGCTGTTGTTGTAGCAATTATTGAAATGATAACGGTTAGTGACACTGGTATTTTAGGGTGTGTCATGAATATAGTACAATCTCTTTCGTTTGCTTGTACTGCGGCTGTCATTTATAAGAAAAAGCACACCTTATCTGGCGCAGTCATTGGCTTGATTTCCGGATGTATCTTAGCAACGATTGTAATGATGCTATGGAATTATTTAATTGCACCTCTTTATATGGGGTATCCGAGAGAAACCGTTGTAAAACTGCTGCTTCCGGCATTTTTGCCATTTAATTTGATCAAGGGCGGGCTAAATGCAGCATTTACATTTTTGCTGTATAAGCCAGTAATTACCGCATTGAGAAAAAGCGGTTATGTTTCGACAATGGAAAAAGAGCAAAGCAATCGGCATACAGGACTTTTTCTGTTGGCAATTATGATTGTAATTACTTGTGTACTATTTATTTTATCCATGAATGGAATCATATGAGGATTAACGATGAAGGTAAAACGCAATCTGAAACCCATATATACGATAACTGGTACGATTATTCATGGACGTGGTATCGGTAAACACGTGGGAACGCCAACTGCTAACTTAAAAAATGAAAATAGGGAAGAGCTTCCCGAAAATGGTGTGTATACAGCAGAAATTGTATTGAACAATCAGATTTACTATGGTGTTACTCACATTGGAACGCGTCCAACGGTTGATAATGACAACGATATTTCAATAGAAACCCATATTTTGAATTTTGACATGGATATATATGGATGTTTAATGACCGTAAAATTGTACCAAAAGTTCCGAGGTATTCATAAGTTTGACAACCTCTCCCAGCTCTTAGAACAAATCAAAAAGGATTGCCAGTCTGCACGGGAATTTTGGGGTGTAAAACAGTCAAAGGTTCCATTACTTATCACTTATGAAACACACTATGTGTCAGTAGATAGCCAGAATATATATCTATCGGCAAAAGAATTTGAAGTTTTGTATATGCTCTATTCCAATCCTACGGTTTCTTTTACAAAGGAGCAAATTTATAAGGCAATCTGGCATGAACCAACAAATAATTATTTCCATGCCGTAGAAAATACAATTTTTCAAATACGGAAACGGCTCAAACCATATTCTAACGGATATGACTTTATAAAAACTATTGTTGGATATGGTTATAAATTTAATACTGAATAGCAGAACCAGCCAAGCCAGTCAATAGCAAGTAAATGGCTTTGGGAAATTGAAGAACTAAAAAGAAAATATATTACATCACGGTGGCTTTGAACAATCAAGCCCTTCCAAGCAAATTTTGATGCCGCTAAAGCACCAAAAAGCGGGCATCATCTGTAGATAAACAGATGATGCCCATATACAATATCAAACAAAGTCGCCACTGTATACAAACACCCTCTTCCGAGGACGGGAAAGGCTGACTCTGAAAGCAGTATTTCAGCGTCTCTCTAAAAAAGCCAGTAACCGCAGAACCCACGCAGCGCCTTCTGATAATACGAATATGCAGTACTCCGAGATATACCAAGATTCTTTCCAATCTGAACATAAGTCATTTTTTCTTAAAGCCTATATACCTCTTTTTTGCTTTTCTGTAAAAAATCGAAAAAGTCTTCTATTTTAGTAATTCCGATAGCTCCTTCTGCTTTGTTTACTATCTTAAATTAAAGCATTGCCTCTGCTAACTGATTTAACGCGTCCATGTCGCTTTCTTTCATAGAAGAGCGAATTGTAACCATCGGCTCTACAATTTCCAAATCCTTCATAGTGTCTAAAATTGCGCGCATTGTTCTTCCTGCGGATGGCGCCCATGAGCCATTCTCTATGATACCAACCCTGCGTTTTTGGTAAGCCTTACTCTGAAGATGATATAAGAAATCCTGCATACATGGGAAGACTCCGCCATCATAACTTGCTGCTGCCAGAATCACTCTGTCATAACGGAAAGCATCCTCAATTACCTCTGAAATATCCGTTCTTGCCAAGTCTCTTTGCACTACTTTCGATACGCCCTTTTCCTTCAACATTTCTGCAAGACGCTCTGCCACATGAGCTGTATTGCCATGTATAGAAGCATATGCAATCAATACGCCTTCGCTTTCCGGTTTATAACTGCTCCATGTATCATATAAACCAATATAGTAAGCAAGGTTCTCACTCAAAACCGGTCCGTGCAGCGGACAAATGTATTGGATATCCAATCCCGCTGCTTTCTTTAGAAGCGTCTGTACCGGTCCGCCGTATTTACCTACAATGTTGAAGTAGTATCTTCTGGCTTCACATGCCCAATCCTCATCCTTCGTTGATTCCAATGCACCGAATTTACCAAAGCCATCTGCCGAGAAAAGAACTTTATCTGTGCTCTCATAAGACACCATTACTTCCGGCCAGTGTACCATTGGCGCCATATAAAAGGATAAGGTATGTTTGCCGAGGGAAAGCGTATCTCCTTCTTTTACTACCATTGTCTTGTCTGTGAGATTAAGTTCCAAAAACTGTGGCAGCATCTGGAATGTTTTTACGTTACCTACCAGAACTGCCTCTGGGAAAAGTTCCAAAAATCTGGCAACTGCACCTGCATGGTCCGGCTCTAAATGATGGAGTATCAGATAATCTGCTTTTCTGCCATTTAAGGCTTCTAACAGTTTTTCTTCCCATTCTTCCATTCCACGCTTATCCACTGTATCCATTACCGCAGTTTTCTCATCTATAATCACATAAGAGTTGTATGATACTCCTTCCGGAATAACGTACTGACTCTCGAATAAATCCAATGTAGTATCATCTACACCAATATATTTTACCGAATCTGTAATAGTTACTTTCATATCAATCCTCCGTACAAATTATCTATATCCAATTATTTAAACTACTATACAAAATGCAGTCCGTCAAGAGTGAAACTTAGAAATTTACTCTATTCTCCACACTTTAAATTCCCTTATTTTACCCACAACAGGCGGCGTATTCATCTGCACCCCGATGTTGAGTATTCCCTCTTTTAATTCCATACGCTCTATATCATATCTCATCCACCTGTCATCCGTCGGATAAATCTGTTTTTCTGCGTGAACCTTGGTATCGTAACATACCTGCTCGCCGTAGAACAACACATTGACATCTGTCGTATTCGTTCCACGATACTGCACGCTTAAAGCATATGTCCCTGCTTTATGAATATACACATCCTGGCAAATACAGAAATTAAAGTTTTGATTTGAGTTTACCTGAAGATATCCCTCTTTTCTATGAATCTCTGTCTGAATATTCTCCTGTTTCTTAATAAACATCCAGTTCGTTTCCCCATCCGCAAACGTAGGATTTTTCACAAGATTCGTTCCTTCCGGCATACGACTCATTTCCTCTGCCTGCGCCTCTGCTTTTTTCTTCAAATCGGCAAATACCTGCTGCATATACTCTTTGGAATAATCTTTTCTTTCAAAACAAAATTCCTTAAATCCCGGCAATACCTGTCCGTTAAGGTCTAACACGCCCATATTATTAGCCCAGCTTCCCTGCCCTTCCATCGGAACAACAAGCGGCTCCCAGTAATACACCCCGCAGCCCATCTCGTTTGGAACAGATGCCACAATGTTCATAATCAGTTTCATGACTTCGCCCTGTTCCTTTATCCCTGCACAAAAGCCTGCTATTTTCTCCTGTTCTTCTGTCACAAAGCCGTCTGCGCTGCGGCGCCAGGGATGTGCAGTTTCGACTACAATAACCGGCAAATTATAATTCTCTGCCAGCGCGTCCAAGGAATTTTTCAAATCCATAAAGGTTCCATGCCAGAACGGATAATAGGATACGCCAATGACATCGAATGTCTGTAATCCCGCTTCTATCATCGAATCAAACCACTCTTTTAAAAATACATATTTTCCGCCCTGATCTAAGTGTATCATAACCTGTATATCCGGGTTTATGTCCCGTACTGCCTGAATACCGGCATTTACAAGCCTTGCAAGCTGTTTAAAGTGCGGCACTTCTCCATCCGGAAAAAGCATTCCGCTTCGAATCTCATTTCCCACCTGTACCATATCCGGCTGACAGCTCTCTTCCGTTAAACGCGTTAATACTTCCCTCGTATATGCATACACCGCCTGTACTAATGCTTCCGGCGATAAGTCTTTCCACGCTTTTGGTTTTCTCTGTTTTCCCGGGTCTGCCCAAAAATCAGAGTAATGGAAATCCAGCATGAAATGCATTCCGTATGCCTTAATTCTTTTTGCAAATGTAATAGTATGCTCCAAATCGCAATAGCCTCTTGCCTCCGGCACATTAGATGGGTCATTCCAGATACGGAGCCGGACAGAATTTACCCCGTTTTGTTTGCATAATTCCAACGCTTCACATTCCTGTCCATCTTCTCCATACAGTTTCAAACCATTGTCTTCTAGTTCCAATAACGAAGAGATATCTACCCCTTTATAAAACTTCATACCTATACTTTCTCCATTCCTGTAAATTCTATCTGAATAATTATAACAGTACTGTCCTAAAATTGACAAACATAAAATGAAATAGTACAATTTATTTGTATATTTTTTATACAATATTTTTAAAGGAGATTTTTTATGGAAAAAACAAAGTTAGGAATTTCAACAGCATTATTAGGTGCAATTGCATGCCTTGCATGCTACTATGGCGGAATCACAGCAACTCTTTTAGTCGTTGGCGCCGTCCTTATTCTTGAAAGCGATGAATGGTTAAAGAAAACATGTGTAAGAGCAGGTGTTCTTGTATTCCTTTTCCTGCTGACATCCTCTATCATCTATTTTATTCCGAATATCATAAGCTGTATCAACAGTACGCTTGGATTATTTAGTGTATATTTCTCTATTGACATTTTTTCAAAGCTCGCATCATGGTTATCAACCCTGTTAGATTTTCTTGAGAAAATCGTATTTATCGGATTGGCATTTCTTGCAATTATGAAAGTAAATGTACACGTTCCGGTATTGGATAACTTTATCGATAAGCATCTGAATAAATAATATAATAATAGTAATAAGCCTCCGTATATTACAATCTTACGGAGGCTTAACTGTTTTTCAGATACTTTCCATATCTGCCTTTTTTAATTATTCTTTTCTACATCTGTCCAGTTTTGATTGCTCAGTATTTCGGCATCCTCTCCAATAAATACTTTTCCCGCTTCTTCATCCCCTTTCAGATAGTACATAAACCATGCCGTCATATATCCGTCTGCCTGTGCCAGCATGTCTCCATGATCTGCATTCACACGACGTGCATATATTTTTTCTGTTTCTTCTGAAATCGCATTATAATTTGCCTGAAGCGATGATAACGGAGCAATTCCCGCATCCTTCTCATTTCCTGCATCTGCCTGTAACGTTCCTGCCGTCATAAAATAAGGTATGTTTATTTTACTTACATCATATGGCCAGCTAAGTGCATTGGCAAGGTCAATATGCGTCGTACTTGCTGTATATATTGCTTTATACATATGTCCGTTTTCCTGATTGGCAACCGCATTGATTGCTCCAACTCCACCCTGTGAATGTCCCGCAACACCGATGTTTTCCACATCCACTTTTCCATAGAGCATACTGTCCTCCTCTTTATTGAGTTCTAATAACAATTCCAGACTTTTTGCGGAGGATACCCCATCCCATGAACTTCCATCTTCATTTCCGATTACGATAAACCCCCATGATGCCAAATGTTCAAATACTGCCTCGTATTTTGATGCTGGAACTCCGGTTCCGTTTACCATAACCACTGCCGGACAGGTATTATCTGTTTCCTCTATACCTGCCGGATACCATATCTTAAACTGACCGATTTTCTCATCATCTGAAAGCTTAACAAAAGACGCAGTTTCATAATCGCCGGGATTTGTATATTTCTGTTCCAATATTTTGTCCGATGTAACCTTCTCCCAGTACCTTTCCGCTACTGCCGGCTGTTTGGACAGCCAGAAAAGAAACAATACGGTTAATATAATTAAAGATACGATAACACCAAGTACAATTAAAAGAATTTTTAAAAATTTATTCATTACATTTCCTTGTATGATTATTTAGAAGCTAATAATCATATATTTCCTTTCTTTTAATATCGTGGTTCAATACATTCAGATACTGTGGACTTTTGATTTATTTCCTGTAGCTCTGACTACTCGAAGGAG
>CALWLL010000036.1 GCA_944381555.1 uncultured Agathobacter sp.
ATACTCTATATCGTTGATTTGAAAAAAGCGCCCACCAGGGAGCCCTATTAAGGTTACCCATTTTTACCACGAAAAGATTATTTTAATTTCCAGCTAATTTAAGCTTGACTTTTCATAGCTGGTCTCCTCTTGACTTTTATCTGATACACTTGTATCATCAATGACGGAACAAATGTATCATCAGGAAGAAAAAATTACAATAGAGTTAAGAAAAACGAGACAAACACGAGGTTTTGTATCATGGAAAATGAATTCAGACTTACTTATGTGCAGGAGCAGATTACGCAGGCATTATTACAATTAATGGAACAATATCCATTTCATGAAATAACGGTCACACAAGTCGTACAGCAGGCAGAAGTTGGCAGGGCTTCTTTTTACCGCAGCTATAAAAGTAATGAAGATGTCCTTCGTTATTATATGACTATTCTGATTAAAAACTGGGGGAAAAAATTCGAAGCTGCCGGAAATCCCGATTGGGCCGGCAGCTTATTACGCCATTATTATGAACACAAGCATTTTTATACACTTCTCTATCGTTCCGGCTTATCCCATTATATGCTTGCCACCATACGCGAAACGGTTGGTGTAGATAAAGAAGAATCCAATGTTGCTGCATATGGAAAAGCCTGGTTTGCCAGCGGATTATTCGGATGGATCGAGGAATGGATTCGCCGCGATATGAAAGAAACGCCAGAGGAGCTACAGTTACTGATGGCTAATGGACAAAAATAAATGCCATCTATTTTTTCTTCTTTTTAAACGGAATCCGAACTGCTTCCCTTAACTCCTGAAACTGCTTCTCATAATTTTGATGCTTCATTTTCGGGAACGCGTTAAAGATTCTTCTGTCTATGGCAGACTGGTTCTTTAACAATTCCTGATAATGCTGTTTCAAAAGGTTTGCTTTCTGCCCGTACTTTTCAACATTTGCAAGCGTACTCCTGCTGATGCTGCTCCCTAGAAGGTCGGAAAGCCGATGCATTTCCTTCGCAATCTTGTCCATCTCTGACAACCTTCTGTTCATCTTCAGAATACTTGTTACCGTTGCATAAAAATCAATTCCCATGAGTATAAACAAAATTACGGATATAATAATCCCTGCTATGACCGGCAGAATGGCAACTGCTTTTTCTATAATGGGATGCATTCCGCAAATGACAACAACACAGCCCACTCCCCAAAGCAGGGAAATCTGTAGACAGACATACCCTCTAAGATTAAACGGCATATTCGAATAATCCCACCATTTACGATGAAATAGCTTTTCCATTAGAAATCCCGTCATTCCCTCTAAAATAGTTGTAAGCAGCACAGACATTACATAAAGCAATAGAATATTATCTGCATATCTGCCTAACAATTCTACTACCGTGATTACGCCTATCCCATAAATAGGACATACCGGACCGTTTAAAAAGCCTCTGTTTACAAATTTTTTCTGCATTATGGCAACATATGCTACTTCCATGCACCATCCAAGAAAACTATAAATAAAAAAATATATTACCGCATCATACAAACTCATATGTTTTCTCCAACTATTCCTAAACTAAACTTATTTTCCTAACGCAAAGACTTCGAATAATCCTTATCTGCCGGATGAACCACATCAGGGTCTTTGAAAAAATCGGCAGATAACCGCTTTATAACAGGTGCTAACGCAATCAGCGCAATTAAGTTTGGAACCGCCATAAGTCCATTGAACAAATCCGCAAATTCCCATACGCTATCGAGACTAGAAACACATCCGATAAAAACAAAGACCGTATACGCCACCTGATAGAGCCGGATTGCTGTCCGATTCTCTTTAAACAAATATTCCACACATTTTTCCCCATAATAATACCATGCAATAATTGTGGCAAAAGCAAACAATACCAATCCGATAGTAACTATGTATTTACCGCCCGAAAAAGCATTCTCAAAGGCCGCTGCACTCATGGCACCTTTATCCATACCCTCATCCGCATACCAGAGTCCGGATGTGATAATCACAAGTCCTGTAATCGTACACATTACGATACTGTCAAGAAAGACTTCAAACGCACCCCAAAGTCCCTGACGTGCCGGGTGGTCTATGTTGGCAGATGCATGCGCAATCGGCGCAGAACCCATCCCCGCTTCGTGCGTAAAAATTCCTCTCGCCATCCCGATTCGGCAGGCATACATTGCACTTGCTCCAAGAAAGCCTCCCGTAGCAGAGGTACCGGTAAATGCACCTTTAAAAATAGAAACAAGGGCGGCCGGAATAGCCTCCGCCTGAATGATAAGCACCAACAATGCTCCTGCAATATAGAAGACAGCCATAAACGGAACCAGAATCTCCGTTACCTGTGCAATCCGGGAAATTCCGCCTATCAATACCAATGCTGCAATGACTGCGACAACCAGTCCCACAATCCATGTCGGAATTTCAAAGGTTTCATGGATACTTCCGGCAAGTGAATTGGCCTGAACACTTGCACCAATTCCAAAAGAAGCTAAAAATCCAAGAAGTGCAAAAAGCACTGCCATCCATTTGGTTCCAAGACCTCTGGATATATAATACATCGGACCTCCGACAATCTCTCCCTTACTGTTTTTGGTACGGTATGCCACAGAAAGCGTTACCTCGCAATATTTTATTACCATTCCGACCAATGCGGATACCCAAAGCCAGAACATCGCTCCCGGACCTCCGACTGCAACAGCAAGCGCCACTCCTACGATGTTTCCGGTGCCTACCGTAGCCGCCAGTGCTGTACACACCGCCTGAAAGGATGAAATTCCACCGCTTTCTTTGTCCTCTTTTTCACGCTTTTGAAACAAAGTTACTGCTGTATGGCGTAAAACCGTTCCAAAACGCCGGAAAATCACGCCTTTGGTTACAAAAGTCAGATACAGACCTGTCCCAATCATTAATATCATCATTGGAACACCCCATATGATATTATCGTTGAGGCCTTCCAAAAAATCCATAAACACTTCCAATTCCCAAAAACCTCCGCTATGCCTGCATTTATATATTTTTTATATTATATAACATATGCAAAAGTTTTGAAAACAGTAAAAATTTTTAAATGAGCGATTGATTGTGCAATCTCTTTAAAAATACAATTGCAAGAATGGAAACAAATACGGATGTAACAGCAGCATTCAACCATATTCCGTTTAATCCCATCGGATATAATACAATCAGCAAAATAACAGGTATGACAAATGTATTTGCAACAGATAAAACGGATGCAGGGAACGGCTTATCAATCGCAATTAAAAATCCCTGTATTGCAAATGGGAACCATCTTAGTAAATTTACCAGACAGTACAAACGCAATGCCCAGACAGACATAGCTAAAAGTTCAAAACTGCCTTCTTCTAAAAACAGGGAAACCAACGCCTCAGGAAACATCTGCATTATTATCATGCCTCCAATTGAGATTGCAGCACTTGCCGTAAGACAGCATTTGACAATACTTGTTACCCTGCCCTTCTTTCCGGCTCCCCAGTTATAACCGATTGCAGGCTGCAGGGAATCACATGTTCCGTATAAAAGCTGCTGAACCAGATCTCCCACATTCATAAGAATCCCATAAACCGTTACCGCTGCCGTTCCTCCTACATGAAGCAATACCATGTTCATCAATATAGAGGTAATTCTGGATGCGCTATTACTAAGGAAGTTCGGACTTCCGCTGGATACAAACTGCTTAATAATTGCAACGCTAAAACGCGGTCTGCAAAAACGAAGCGCCAGCTTTTTTCTTACAAACGGAATCAGTGCAATGAAAACACAAATCAACATTCCTGTAGAAACTGCAATTGGCGAACCGATAATTCCCATTTTAAGCACACATATGCACAAATATTCCATAACAAGTATGAGTGCGGACATCAGAATGTTTAACGCCATACTGCTTTTGATTTTTCCGCAGATACGCAGAAAATTATCCGTTGCAAACACGATAGACGTAAATGGGGAAAAAACTGCATATGTCCGTAAATATGCTGTTCCAAGCTCTGCAAGCTCTCCCTCTGCGCCCATCGCCCAAAGAATAACCGGAGAAGCTGCATAGAGAATGGCTCCCGTAGCCGCACCTAACAGAACAATCGCAAGACAGGCACAGGTAAAATAGTTGTTTGCTTCCTCTTTCTGATTTTTTCCAAGCGCAAGTGAGATTGGAACGGCTGAACCAACGCCGATTAAGTCTGCAAAAGAAAGGTTGATAAGCACGAACGGAATCGCCAGATTCATTGCAGCAAATGCATTTTCTCCAAGAAAACTTCCCACGAAAATACTGTCAAATCTCTTTCTGTTTGCAAAAATCTGCTACTTTTCGCATGTTAATGCATCCTAGTCTTTCTAATGACATAAAAATTGCGCCCGGCTATCTTTTACAATAACCGGGCGCACCCGACATCTTCTTTTCGACTATGGCTTATCATTCCGACAAGCCGGGCATTGCGATGCTCAGTCCTCCGATGACGCAATATTTGATTATATCATTTCATTTACTGTTTGTACCAACTGCCATGCTATGCTTCCCTCACGAAGCTTCTCAAGTGCCTTATGAAGCGGAACCCACTCTACATCATCAACTTCATCCGAAAGAACAAATTCTTTTTTTCTGACTGTGGCCTTGTATCCTAACATGAGCATTTCCTTTTTTGCATAAGGATAACTTTTTATATACTCGAGTTTCTCTACGTTCAGCCCGATTTCTTCTTTTATCTCTCTTTGGGCAGTTTCTTCCGCCGATTCTCCGATTTTCATAATTCCTGCTACACAGACATAGTTTTCCTTAGAAACATAGTCTTGTCTTAACAATGCGATTTCATGGTACTCATTTACAACTGCGCATATAACACTTGTTGTAAACATATCCCAAAGGGGCATTTCGCACTGCAGGCAATATGGTACTTTACCTTCATCGCCAATTTCTCTTTGAATCAGCTTCATCCCACAATGTGGGCAATGAATAAAACGCATTTCTACTTACTTCCTATCTTCGCATGATACCAAACAAAGGGATTGTAATATACCCATAGGTTAATGTCAATAGAAAAAATATGCTATCTTATGGCATCCTTCATGGATTTTACATATTTTCCTATAAATTCCGGTGCATGATTACCGTACTGTTCAAGCAGCTTAATAATTGCGGAACCAACGATAACACCATCTGAAATATCTGACATTTTTTTTGCTTGTTCCGGTGTAGAGATGCCAAACCCAATTGCACAGGGTATATTGGTATTTTCTTTTACTACTTTGACGATAGACTCCAAATCTGTTTTGATTTCACTTCTCATACCCGTCACACCGAGACTGGAAACAACATATATAAAGCCTTCTGCTTCTTTTGCAATCATTGCAATACGGTCATTGGACGTTGGGGCAATAAGGGAAATTAAATCCACACCGTATCTTTGACAGACTGGAAGAAATTCTTCTTTCTCCTCAAAAGGCAAATCAGGCAGGATCAGCCCATCTATTCCAATATCCCTGCAAGCCGCAATAAATTTTTCCGCCCCATAAGAAAATACCACATTGGCATAGGTCATAAATACAATGGGTACGCCAACGTCCTTCCTCAGTTCCCGTACAAATTCAAAAATTATATCTGTGGTAATTCCGCCGCTAAGCGCCCTTAGGTTTGCACCCTGAATGACCGGCCCTTCAGCAGTAGGATCCGAAAACGGAATTCCAAGTTCAATTAGGTCCGCACCATTTTCTACTGCCGCGCGTATAGCTGCACTGGTAGTTTTTAAGTCAGGATCACCGCAAGTGATAAAGGCAATGAATGCTTTTCCGTCTTCAAAGGCTTTCTGAATATTACTCATATATTTCCTCCCCTCTGTAGCGTGCAATGGCGGCACAATCTTTATCTCCTCTGCCGGAGATGGTAATAACAATAATATCGTCTTTTCCCATTTTAGGCGCGATTTTTAAGGCATGGGCTACAGCGTGAGCTGATTCGATTGCAGGAATAATGCCCTCTGTCCTTGCCAGATATTCAAAAGCATTTACCGCTTCATCATCCGTAACGGGTACATATTCTGCTCTGCCCAAATCATGCAGATGCGCGTGTTCGGGACCTACACCCGGATAATCAAGCCCTGCGGAAATAGAGTAAACAGGAGCAATCTGACCGTATTCATCCTGACAGAAATAGGACTTCATTCCATGAAAAATTCCTACTCTTCCGACATTCACGGTAGCTGCCGTCTCAAAGGTATCAATGCCTCTGCCTGCCGCTTCACAACCGATTAAACGAACGCCCTTATCTTCAATAAAATGATAAAAGCTGCCTATAGCATTAGAGCCGCCGCCTACACAGGCAATAACAGCATCCGGAAGTCTTCCTTCTTTCGCAAGTATCTGTTCCTTGATTTCCTTGGAAATAACCGCCTGAAAATCACGAACAATCGTTGGGAACGGATGCGGTCCCATAACCGAACCAAGACAGTAATGGGTATCACTGATACGGGAGGTCCATTCGCGCATTGCTTCGGAAACTGCGTCCTTAAGTGTCGCCGTTCCGGTTTTCACAGGAATCACTTCTGCCCCAAGCAAACGCATACGGTAAACATTAAGCGCCTGGCGAACAGTATCCTTCTCTCCCATAAATACAACGCAGTCCATACCCATAAGAGCAGCGGCAGTTGCCGTCGCAACACCATGCTGACCGGCACCTGTCTCAGCAATCAGGCGGGTTTTCCCCATCTTCTTTGCGAGTAGTGCCTGCCCAAGTACATTGTTAATCTTATGTGCACCTGTATGATTCAAATCCTCACGCTTGAGATAAATTTTAGCACCGCCCAGATCTTTTGTCATTTTTTTGGCAAAATACAATCTTGACGGTCTGCCGGCGTATTCGTTAAAAAGTCCGGTAAGCTCCCTGTTAAATTCCGGATTTTTTTTATAGTATTTATATGCTTCCTCCAATTCAATAACAGCATTCATCAGTGTTTCAGGAATAAACTGTCCCCCGTGAATGCCGAAGCGTCCATCTGAATTTGTCATAATCTATCGTCCTTTCTGACCTCGTCAAAAAACGCTGCCATTTTTGTTTTATCCTTTCCTCCATCGGTTTCAACCCCTGAACTGACATCGACTGCAAACGGGCACAGCGTGCGGATGGCTTCACGCACATTGCCAGGGGTTAGTCCTCCTGCAAGGAAATACGGTCTTTCAATGTCTTGTATCAGTTTCCAATTAAAGGTTTTTCCCGTACCTGCACCGGAATCAAGCAGAATATAATCTGCACTGCTGGCTTTAGCCTGTGCAACATCTTCTGCCGTTTCAATACGAAATGCTTTTATGATGGGTTTATTCACAAGCTGCCGCAGATGTTTTATATAATCTTCGTCTTCATTGCCATGAAGCTGGACCATGTCAATAATGTGCTGATTCAGAAGGCAGGCAATTGTTTGGGGATTCTCATTTACAAATACCCCTGCCGCTTTAATGTCTAAAGCGAGCATTCGCTTTAAATCCGCCGCCTGTTCAGGTTCCACATACCGCTTGCTTTTCGGTTCAAAAACAAATCCGACATACGCGGGCTTTATCTCATTAACAGCCTCTATATCGCAAAACCGTGAAAGACCGCAAAACTTAATCTTTGTCATAATGCACCTCTTAATCTGGCAATCATTGCCTTTTTATCCGGCGCCCTCATCAGTATTTCACCAATCAGCACTGCGTCTGCACCAATCTCACAAAGTCTGGCTACATCCTCTGTACAACGTATCCCACTTTCTGAAACAAACAACACATCATGAGGTATGCACTCGCGAAGCCTCCGGCTGTTTTCTGTATCTACAGTGAAATCTTTGAGGTTGCGGTTATTGACACCAATGATACGCGCACCTGCATTTAACGCCATTTTTACTTCCATCTCATCATGTGCCTCTACCAAAGCAGAAATTCCAAGTTCATCACAAATACTTATATATTCCCTGATTTTATCTTCACTTAATATAGAGCAGATAAGCAATACCGCTGATGCACCCAGTACTTTTGCCTCATAAATCATATACTCATCTACCACAAAGTCCTTACGCAGACAAGGGATGGAGACAGCTTCTGCAATTTCTTTCAGATACTTATCGCTGCCTAAAAACCATTTTGGTTCAGTCAATACGGAAATGCAGTCTGCTCCTGCCTCTTCATATTCCCTTGCAATTTTTAGATACGGAAAATCGTTTGCAAGCAATCCCTTTGAGGGAGACGCCTTTTTGCACTCACAGATAAAGGAAATCCCCGCTTTTTTCAGTGCATTCTCGAATGAAAAAACACCTTTGGGAAGAGATAACGCCTGCCTCTTTATATCTGCAAGGGGTACTATCTCCTTCGCCTTTTGTGTGCGTTCACGGGCATAATCTGCAAGCTGTTCAAGAATTGTCATACTAATCTCCATTTCTGCGCTGTTTATTGTGCATCCGCAGCTTTGAGCCAGACAGCGCACAGGCTCAAATTCCTGTGTGAAAAATCAGTTTTTACACTGTCATCTCTGGGCGGTTGCTGATTTCAATCAGCTTTTTGAGCGTTTCAAGAGCCTTGCCGGAATCAATCATCTCTGCCGCAAGCGCAATCCCGTCTTTCATATTATCCGCTTTCCCACCGATATAGAGCGCCGCCCCTGCATTCATAAGCACAGCATTTCTCTTATGACCTCTTTCACCGTTTAAGATATCAAGGGTAATTTTTGCATTTTCTTTAGGAGTGCCGCCCTTTAGGTCTTCTTTTGTACAGCGTTCAAACCCAAACTCCTCTGGCGTAATAACAGAGGATTTGAACCAACCGTCACGAATCTCGCAGATTGCAGTCGGTGCGCTCATTGATATTTCATCCAGTTTATCCTGGCCATATACCACCATTCCACGCTTAACTCCGAGATTTATTAACACCTGCGCCAATGGCTCTACCAGATATGCATCATATACTCCCAAAAGCTGCATGGAAGGTGTACCGGGATTCGTAAGCGGTCCGAGGATATTGAACACAGTACGGAATCCAAGTTCCTTGCGGATAGTACCCACATATTTCATAGAAGTATGGTATTTCTGCGCAAAGAAAAAGCACATGCCCGCCTCGTTCAAAAGCTCTATACATCTTGCAGGACTTTGCTGAATGTTTACACCGAGCGCTTCCAGACAATCTGCCGTTCCACACTGGGAGGACGCTGCCCTGTTACCGTGTTTTGCGACTTTCATACCGCCTGCCGCCGCAACAAGTGCGGAGGTCGTTGAAATATTAAAACTATGGGCGTTATCTCCACCTGTACCAACGATTTCAAAAAGTTCCATTCCAGTTTCAACCTTTATTGCATGGGCTCTCATGGCAGCCGCGCAGCCTGCAATCTCATCTGTAGTCTCTGCTCTGGCACTCTTAGTGGATAAAGCTGCAAGAAAAGCCGCATTCTGCGTAGGTGTAGTCTCACCGCTCATAATCTCATTCATAACGGTGTATGCCTCTTCATAGGTAAGGTCTTCTTTATTTACAATCTTTACAATGGCTTCTTTAATCATGGTTTATATCTCCTTTATAAAATTTATAAGCATCTGCCTTCCATCCGGCGTCATAATGGATTCCGGATGAAACTGCACGCCATATATGGGATACTCCTTATGCTGTACTGCCATTACCTCTCCATTCATAGTAACAGCAGTGACCTTCAGGCATTCAGGAATGGTTTCAGCGTCTGCCACAAGGGAATGATACCGCGCAACAGGCGCTGTTTGGGAACAACCTGCAAAAAGCGGACACTCTGTATCAAATTCTACAATTGACTGCTTACCGTGCATCAGCTCCTTCGCATAGGTTATAATTGAACCAAATGCCGCACAAATTGCCTGATGCCCAAGGCAAACCCCTAAAAACGGAATATCTCTGCCAAGTGTTTTTACAGCATCAATGATGACCCCCGCATCTTCGGGTCTTCCCGGACCAGGCGAAAGAATGATACGGTCCGGATTTAAGCTTTTGATTTCTTCTACCGTAAGTTCATCATTTCGAATAACCTTGATATCCGGCTCTATTTCTCCGATAATCTGATAGAGGTTGAATGAAAAACTATCGTAGTTATCAATCAGTAAAATCATATTTCTACCTCCTGTGCAAGTTTCAATGCTTTGAGTGAAGATTTTGCTTTGTTCAGGCACTCCTCAAATTCCTTTTCGGGTATAGAGTCTGCCACAATCCCCGCTCCGCTTCTTACAAACACCCTGCCATTTTTCTTATAAACGATTCGGATGGCAATACAAGTGTCCATGTTGCCGGTGAAGTCGATATATCCGACAGTTCCTCCATAAATCCCGCGCTTATTGTTTTCAAGTTCTCCAATCAACTGACAAGCTCTAATCTTCGGCGCACCGGAAAGTGTTCCTGCGGGCAGTACTGCTTCAATGGCATCTAGCGCATCGTGACTATCGCTAATCTCACCGCTTACCGTAGAACCGATGTGCATTACATGGGAGAATCGTTCGATAGAATGTAGTGTTTCGACCCGGACTGTACCGAACCGGCTAATCTTACCCAAATCATTTCTCCCTAAATCCACCAGCATGTTATGTTCGGCGAGTTCCTTTTCATCAGCAAGCAGCTCTGCTTCAAGGGCTTTGTCTTCTTCATCCGTTTTTCCTCTCGGTCTTGTTCCCGCAAGCGGAAACGTATGCAGTTTTCCGTTTTCCAGCTTAACAAGAGTTTCCGGAGAAGCGCCTGCAACCTCTACATCCGTTCCCGAGAAATAGAACATATACGGCGAAGGGTTAGTGGTACGCAGTACGCGGTAGGTGTTGAACAAACTTCCTTCATAGGGAGCACTCAGGCGATTGGATAGCACAATCTGAAAGACGTCTCCTTCACGAATATAGTTCTTTGCCTTTTCTACCATGTTACAGAATTGCTCTTTGTCAAACAGCGGTGTAACTTCACCAAGCAGTTTTCCGCTTGGTTCATTCTTCTTGTCACCATTTTGAAGAAGTCTGACAAGCCTGTTTAGTTCTATAAGTGCTTTGTTATATCCGACTTCCATATCCTCAAGAGACATATTCACAATCAGGATAATCTTTTGCCTAAGATGGTCAAAAGCAATAACCTTATCAAAAAGCATCAGGTCAATATCCTTGAAGTTTTCAGTATCTTCAACATTGCATTTCACCGTTGGTTCGCTGTATCCAAGATAATCATAGGAGAAGTAACCTACGAGCCCTCCTGTAAAGGAAGGGAGATAATCAAAGCGGGGACTCTTATAATTGTCTAGTATCTGTCGAAGATACGTAGACGGATTATCCACTTTTACCTTTAAATCTCCGATTCTCATCTCTCCGTCTATACAGGTAATCTCCAGCTTAGGCTCAAACCCAAGGAAAGTGTATCTCCCCCAATTCTCGCTTGCCTGTGCAGATTCAAGCATATAGCAATGCGTAGATATGTTTTTGAGTATTTTCATACTTTCAATCGGCGTTGTGAAATCCGATAAAATTTCACAACTTACCGGCAGCACATTATACTTCCCTGTAGCTGCAATCTTATTGACATCACTAAAACCCGGTAAAAATTTCATATCCCGTACCTCCTCCAAAAAAAAACGTCCTTGACAGAAATATACTCTCTGTCAAGGACGAATATAACTATTCGCGGTGCCACCTTGATTCACGGCATAACCCGTGCACTTAGCAGGATACCAACATATCCCCGGCAAATAACGTCTGCCTGCAACGTCGCAGAATACTTTGTGAAAATCACATTTGACTGCGCCCTCTGCGGTCCATTTGACAACTTGTTTCTTACCTGACTCTCAGCATCACAGGCTCTCTGTAAAGGCATTATTGCCGTTATCTCCGCTTCAACGGTTTGATGTATTAAATTAAATAGATTATTGCATAGTCCGCATGGAATGTCAATCTATTTTTATGTTTTTAAAATCTTTCATGGCCTTGAGGTTCCGCAAAATGTACTTTGAAAACAAATGAAACCTCCCGTATGGAATATTCTAATGCTTCAGAGCCACTACCAACACAAGATATAGTATAAGGGGCTATGTGAATGGAATATAGGGTGAAGGCGCCAGAGCCTCTGTTTTTCTTTTGCACGCTTACTCACTATTGATAACCTTTAGCCTCCGACCCATACGACTTAATAATTCATTGGTTATGCTTTCAGAAATCTCAGCTACCATAGGTGCAGAGATTTCTTCCTTTCCGTCTTTTCCAATCAAAGTAGCAATACTGCCAACCGTAACATTCGGACAGTCTGTAACATCAACTGCAAGTAAATCCATACATATTTTTCCAACAACGGGCGCCCGGTATCCATTGATAAGCACATAACTCTTTCCGCAAGATAAAATCCTCGGATAACCGTCAGCATAACCGATAGACAATATAGCAATCCGACTGTCCCGGTCAGCAACAAACGACCTGCTATAACCAACGCAATCGCCCTTTTTGATTTGTCTAAGCAGGATTACTCTTGATTTCAATGAAAGCACAGGCCTTAAATCAAGCTGTAATTTGGTTTTGTCATCCGGGGAGCTTAATACGCCGTATAGTGCTACGCCAGCTCTTACATAATTACAATTAAGCTCTGGATAATTTAGAAAACCATAACTACTTTGAATATGTATTTTAGGAATTGCTATCCCTTTTTCCTTTATAGCCTCTAACAACTTATAAAAACTCTCAATTTGCATATTTGTAAAACAAATATCTTTTTCATCCATGCTGTCTGATGCACATAAATGTGTAAACATTCCACACACTTTAAGATTCTTTAACGAAAAAACAGCAGCTATGTTCTCCACATCTTCTTTATCAAATCCAAGTCGGTGCATCCCCGTATCAATTTTAATATGAGCCTTAACATTATAACCTTGATTATCTAAGAGTATAGAATAGTCATAATCAATCAATGTTTGCATAAGGCCATACTTACAAAGTTCTTTTGCCCTTTCAGGTGCAGTATATCCCAAAATAAGTATTTCACCTGCAATACCATACTTGCGCAGCCTAATACCTTCATCAATAGTAGCAACGGCAAATGCTTTAACCCCTATCCTGTTTATATGTGTAGCAATCTCATATGTACCGTGTCCGTATGCTTCAGCTTTTACAACAGCCATCAATTCGCAATCTTTCGGCATTGCTTTTTTAAGAACACTTACATTGTGTTTTAAATTGCTCAAATTGATTTCTAAATATGCCCGTTCAGCAGCAATCATATGCTTCGCTTGTTCGGGTTTTAGTCTGCGCCATAATGCTGTTATAATCATTCCGGATACTACCGATACAAAGCAGACTAAAATATAATGAATAAGATTATTTTCAATAAACAGATTTTCCAAATGTAGTAATTTGGCAAATAAGCGCACTACAACTATCATAAATGGATGAATGATATATATGATTAAAGATATTCTTCGTAATTCTTTGTGGCTTTTTCCCTTGATATGCAGCAGAATGTCAAATAAGAAATAAACACTCGGAAGCAAAAATACATACATACTATCGTGCCGCCAAAGATTTAAGTGATGTAAAACAAGTGCTTCTCCAAACATAAGAGTAAAACAAAGTATGAACCCTGTGATGCTTTTCTTTAACGCGGGTCTGTTTGGATTGTCGGAAATGTACCCGCCAAACACAAAAAATACCGGTGCAAAAAATATCCCATTTCTTGTGTAATCTGACACTTGAAAAATCAGATTGTAAAAACCATTTAAGCAGGAAACGCGTTCTGCAATTCCATAATAACTGTCACCAACCAAACCTATGATGTAGAGTGCGAAAGTTATCAAAAATGCTATGTGGTAGTTAGCTTTCTTTACCAGATACCAAGCGATTACAGCACCCATAATTGATGCAGGAAGATACCACAAGTGATAAAAAGTGCCATCAAACACAATGTCCTTTATCATATTGGGCAATAGATTGTCTGTTTTAAAATAGTCATTATAAATATTGATAGGTATGTATATCAATATTGCTGCCCCATAGATTGTGGCAGTCTTTTTTATAAAAGCGTATAATCTTTCAGCATTATATGTATATCTGGAAATCAGAAAAAAAACAGAAGCCATAAAAAAGAAAGGGACAGCTACACGGGCAATAATGCGTGTAAACATAAAATCACCCATTTCACTAAAAGAAGCCAGCGGCGAAGTGTGAATGGCAACAATTAACAGAGCAGCAATCAATCTAAAATAATCAATACCTGCATAGTTCTTTTTTTCAGTCATCATTTCTCCTCCAAACAGTTATGATGAAACCGTCTATGTTATTGCCAGAAATTTGATATACACAATTATCCGGCATAGAAATAAAAGTAATTTCTTCATCAGCAGGAACATAATATATTTCCACTCTTGCGTCCGGGCTTTGCCTATAAACGAATCTGCAATCATCACGATAGGCTTTTATAAATTCTGCATATTCTTCAAGCGAAAGCCCTCTTTCTGTCATAATCTTTGAATGAGGGTATCCTACATATCGAAAATGCCAAGGCTCGTGTGATATCCCCGTTATTTCTTCTTTGCCCTTTTCGTAGCGTTTAATAAAACCATAGTTTGGAGCTGCTTTCCTAAATTCATTGCAGATACCATCATAGGGAAAATCGGGACGAATAAAGTCTATCTCTTTTTGATTCAATCCTAAATCAATAGCAAGTCCCGTTTGGTGTTCGCTATGGTCTGGCAAGGCAACATATTTCTTCGTAAAATCTTCTCCATTTTCTTTGAGAGAGGTGAAATATATATCTGTTTGCTCCCTTAATGAGCGATAACCACTTATGGGAATAATGGATTTTTCTGCTGATAATTTTTCAATAATAAGCTGCAATATATTTGCCGCATCACGTTCCATAAGAATATCTGGAAAGCGTATGTCAGCAGGAATTAAATTCAATGCATCGCCTGTTTTAAGCGAATACTGTGCATTAACAAGCAGTAAATTTTCACAATATATTTTTTGTTCTTGTAATTCAATCGTTTTCATCATTCCATATAAAGACCTATCAATTTGTCCAACATATCAGCGAATGATAGCCCAATACCTTTCATCATATTTGGATAGCGGCTGTGAGAGGTAAAGCCGGGGATTGTATTTACTTCATTAAACACAATTCTTCCTGATGGGGTATAGAACATATCCACTCTGGCAAAGCCTGAACATCCCAAAGTTTTATATATGGTTACAGCCGTTTTCTGTATTTCTTTTTCCGTTTCGGCGTCAATTCTTGCGGGCATATATATTTTTGAAGATTTCAGCGTATATTTTTCTGCATAATCAAAAAATCCACTTGATAACTCAATTTCATCAACTCTGCCGACAATCAGTTCATCTATACCAAGTATTGCGCAACCAACCTCAAAGCCATCAATGTTTTCTTCAACAATAACTTCTGTATCGTGTTCAAAAGCTAACTGCATAGCTGCTTCAAGTTCTTGATTTTCGGTTATCTTTGTTATCCCGAAAGACGAGCCTGCCCTGACTGGCTTTACAAATAAGGGAAAACTTAACTCTGTTCTAATTTTCTTTAAGGCTGCTTCCCTGTCTGCGAATTTGAAAGTTACCGATTTTGGCACAGAAATACCCGCAAGGCTAACAAGCTTGTGCGCTTTATCTTTATCCATACAAAGAGCAGACGAGAGTGTATTACATCCGACAATGGGAATGCCCGCCAACTCAAACAATCCTTGTAAAGTGCCATCCTCACCGTTCTTTCCGTGTAGCACAGGAAATACTAAATCAACTTTGATAATTCGGTATTTGTCTGCCTTAAGTTCTAAAAAGCCTTTTACGGAACGGTTTTGTGATACCGCAACAGAATATAGATTTTTGCTATCTTCAATCAAGTATTATTTGCAATCTTTTCTATTTTTCCCGTGTAGTGATACCATTCTCAATTTCTTGCAATTCCGATTGGAACTATCTCAAATTTGTCTCTGTCTATATTTTCAAAAACAGAAAATGCCAATTGTAAAGACACCTCATATTCTGTAGAATTACCTCCAAAAATGACCGCTATTTTCTTCTTGTCCATTTTATACACCTCTTCCTTTAATTTTTGCATTATCTGGAAGTTTGTATCCTAGTACAAGCTGCCAGAATGAAACTGTTTCTTGCGGCTCGATAATCACCTTATTGATTGCTTTAGCGGCAAATTTTAGATTGTGTACCTTGTTGATTTGGCACTTCCTATCAAATCCACTATTTTCATTCAACATAAGTGATGATGTTTCAAATACCATGTTTGGCAATAATTTCTCAGATGCTTTTTTTTGCGTATCTGTTGCCGTCACATTTCATTCGCTTTCTTTTATATCTTCTTCCCAAAATAAAACACTCTTGCTCTGGTACTACAATTGTACCAGTAACAAGAGTGTCATTTATTTGTTTCATCAAAAGGTATTATAATAATTTCCTTCGAAAACTCTTACGAAATTCCTACGAAGCTGTTCCGATGAACTTTTTCCATATGGTTCTGTTTTTAAATAGCTTTGAAATTTTAGAAAATATCAGATAACCAAGCATTCCCCCTAATGTATTAAGTATAAGGTCATCAATATCTGCTGACCTTCCTATAAAATACTGAATAAATTCTATAAAAAATGATACTAGTAACATACAAACCGAAGTTTTATAGAATGTGCGAGCTTGCTTAAACACAACAGGAAATATAAATCCTAAAGGCAAAAACATTAAAATATTTGCTATTGTCTGTGTAATTTGCTTTCGTATTCCCATATTCCAAGTTTCGGTATAATAATTTATCTTGAATAATGAAATCTTGTCTTCTATCACATTACTCAATTCATATAATGCATTAAGTTTTTTCTTTTCCTTACTAAAAGCGACTTTTACAGCATTAATAAAGGTTTCTTTTTCTGTCAATTCGAATTTCACAGAAATGGTAACTTCTGTTGCTGTAACCCCACCTATTGTCAAAAAGGGAACAATATTGGTTACATAATCGTCTTTACCCTTATCTAGACCTATTGTTATTTCAAAATTAATAGACGGTATTTCTTCAAAATTGCCCTCTTTGTATTTCATTGCCATTTCTTTAAGGTAATCCATATTATAATCTTTTACGCCAAATCTATCGTTATGGTTTACCAATTTATCCAATGCTTGAATTATAGTTGTCTTTCCTGCATTATTCTTTCCTACAACTAATGTAACTGTAGATGCAACATTGACATCTACCTCATTATCGCATTTCTGTTTTTCATATGATTCAGCATCTGAAAATTCGATTATATTTTCTGTTGTCCTAAACTTACGAAAATTAACCATTTTTAGCGATTTAAAGTACCTTCTATTTCCTCCTCTACTCTGTATTTCCTACACATATAGCACCTTTCCCTTAATCTCTCCCACCAGCTCATGTACCGTCGTACACGGACACATCTCCGATGGTTTTATTTTACCTTCTCTTTTACACTGTTCCAACTTCTGCTGTGCTATCTGAATTGCCTTTTCCTCGTCACCGGCATTACAGAGCTTTCCATACATCTGCTCATCAGCTTTGGAATACTTCTGTCCAGTCTTGCTTTCATATACCCGTCCAAAATCCGAGCAGCACACCCAGGAATCTTGGATTGCCGGCATGGAACCGAAATAAGCGTACATCCATATTTCAAAACATGGATTGGACCAACCCACATGTATTCCTTTACTCACTACCTCTGCAATAATCTCGTCAAATCCCTGCACTTGATCTCTGTCAAATACAGTCCAAGGGATACGATATTGTGCATCATAAGCAGTTAGTTCTAGACATTTATCAATCATGGCACGAGTTTTTGTCTCTACCACCTTTATTACGAGCTTGTTTCTCACATCCTCTGGCAAAGCCTGATGGAGTCCTGTGAAGAAACATCGCTCTGTAGCTTCTGTATCCGTAACAATCAAATAGTAACCTAATTCCGGCACCTTGAATTGCTTTCTCTGCTCTCGAGCTTTTCTGTTACCTGTTCTATCCTTTTTCGCCATCCTAATCCTCCTTAAAAATATCAATACTTCTTAAGGTAGGAATTGCACCATACTTTCCTATCAGGTAATTTTTCTCATAGCTTTCGTCCTTACGGATACGAGTACCATCCTCGTCTACGAAATCTGCCAATGAGTACAGTGTAGAAACACCCTCTTCATCCTTCTCTACAAACCAAATTTCATCACGACGCAAAAGTTGGTTAGACAGCTGCCATGTATCGTGAGTTGTAAACACAAGCTGAGCATGGTTAGTATTTATCTCCGGATTTAAGAAGGTAAGCAAGAAGTTTCTTACAAGTAACGGATGCAGACGGGCATTTAATTCATCAATAAAGAATACACTGCCCTTCTCCAGTACTTCCTGCAATTCTGGATATAAAGCAAACATCTTCAATGTACCTGCTGATTCTAACTCCAACGGAATCTCCGCCATTTCATCCGAACCAATCATCTTATGCAGTGCATTAATCTTATACTTTTCTTCTTTAGAATCTCCTTCCCGCGGAACCTTTTCGATTCGAAAATCTCTGATATGCTCATCAAAGGAAGCAAAATACTCTACAACCTTCTGCTGAACATTCTTATCCTCCACGAACCCCTTGGGTAATCTGCGGGACATAAAGAAGTTTGTAAAAGAATCTCCGAAATCTGCAAACTCGTTTGCCAAAAACCAATCTCTAATTGCCTTACACTTGCCAATCTTCAGCTTTGCACCCAAAGATACAATAAGTACCTGCTTTTCCAAAGCCACTTGAATATTATCTCTGCTATTCTTCGGAAAGCCTGACAAATCTAATTCATCTGCACTTCTATAAAAAACTGTACTATACTTTCTTGCTGTCTTGGCCTTAGAGTTTAACCATTCCTCAGTTACACCTTCCTTATCAATGCAGAATCCATAATTATAAGTCTTTTCAGCCTTATCTCCCGGCAACGTAAAATATACTTCAAAACTGGATTCAGCATTCGCTGATTCAGCATCAAACAAAAACGGAGTCGGTCTGAAGTGTTCAAACTTATCTTCTTCATCACCATACTTGAAAGAATCAGCAACATAATCAGACATATATTCGAAAGCGTTGTATATATTAGACTTTCCACTTGCGTTTGCACCATAAATGGCAGCAACCGGCAAAATCTTCTCACTACCAATCGTCACTACTCTGTCTGAGAACTCTGTCATCTTTGCAGCAGATAAATCCAAAGTAGCCTCTTCTCTAAATGATTTGAAATTTTTAAAATTAAATTGTATTAACATGATTGCTACCTCACCTTCTTTTCTACT
>CALWLL010000037.1 GCA_944381555.1 uncultured Agathobacter sp.
TTTGGATTTTTTGAAGCCCTCCATCAGCTAAGCTGTTTTCTGCTCCTTTTTCCCTTCAAATTTTTCGATTTCATGATATAAAAACCGGTGGTATTTCATAATATTCCTGCCAATCGCATACAGCATGAATTCTTTATATACTTTCTTCTCTGACCGGTAGTTAAAACGACGGAAGTCTTCATTCTCCTTGATATCCCCGAAGTGTCCCTCTGTCTGGATCGACCGTGTCTGGCGTTTCAGGATTCCTTCTTCACTCTGGATATTCGCATTGGATTCTTCTTTCAGTCCTTCCCAGCGTTCGTTGTTCTTCATGACTTTATTCCGGTCCGGATTTTTTTCACTATTGTATTTATAAAGACATTTGGATTTATGCTCACAGCCGCTGCAGTCTGCACAGCCATAGACCTCCACCGTCTGGGTATATCCGTCCATCTCTTTGCTTTCTGTCCGGATGTGGCGCAACTCCCTCCCATCATGACAGATGTAATGATGTTCATCCTCAAAGACAGCGTATGTCATGTTGTAATATTTCCCGATGTCTTCTTTATACGCCCGTGTCTTCCGCTTCTCATGGTCCTGCAGCTTGATAAAACTCCGAATTCCGTTCTCTTTCAGATACAGCAGGTTCTTTTCGCTGCAATAGCCGCTGTCGGCAGTTACTGCATCCAGTGTATCCCCAAACGCTTTTCGATGCTTTTCAAGGATAGGGATCAGCGTATTATAGTCTGTCCGGTCATTACTTACATATCCGTGGACAATGAAGTAATTCTCTACCGCTATCTGGACGTTATAAGCCGGTTTTAACTGCCCGTTCAGCATATGATCTTCCTTCATCTGCATAAAGGTTGCTTCCAGATCGGTCTTGGAATAGCTGTTGCGCTCTTTCCCCATGATCTCAAAACACTCCTTATATTCCATCAGGCGAGTCCCGCATTCTTCCAGTTCTTCGTAAAGCTTCTGGATTTCCGGTTTATGTTTTCCTTTCCCGTAAACAAATCCAATCCCTTCTCCTTCCGCAATCCGTATCAGATTCTTTTGCAGTTTCAGGATTTCCAGAGGGGAACAGTGATCGATCTCGATGATAGTGTTATTCGAAATCTTCTTATGTTTTGTCTGCTTCCGTTTCCGGTTTTCCGCGATGATCTTCCGGACTTTATCCATTCCTTCGATTACAAACATATGGGCATTGCCGAGGTCATACTTGGGGCCATAGCCGTTCTCAAGCAGAAAAGCATTGTATTTTGTGTAAAGGGCATCAATGGTGTCCAGAAGGCCTGCAAGGTGATAATTCAGGCTGCCCCGCCAGACAAACGTGTACCGGTTTGCATTCGCTTCGATCTTGGTTCCATCGATATACAGTTCTTTCAGGGCGATCAGCCCTTCCTTTTCCAGACGGCGCATAAACTGGTAATTCAGTTCGTCCAAAACTTCGCCTGTCAGTTTTTTCCCTTTAAAGTCATAAAAAGCGTCTCTCTGAGGCGTTTCTCCTTTGGTGAGCCAGATAAACGCAAGATCTCTCCGGCATAAGTCTACAATACGGTCAACAGCCCTGACCCCACGCATGTTTGCGTAGGTAACAACAGCATACAGCATAATTGGGTTATACCCGGTTCTTCCCTTATCCGAATAGCAGGCCAGCAGGCCTGAAAAATCTAATTCCTCCAACACGTTTTTTAGGGTATAGACTGGATCGTCGTCGGGTAAATTCAATTAGAAGAAACTGAAGTTAATTTTTTGTTGCCCAAAATCAAAAAAGTCGTTATAATATTCCTTGGTTAGCATAGTTCTATTATAACATAGAACGGAAAGAAAGATGCCTGGTTGTCAGTCATCTTTCTCTTTTTTAGAGGATAAACTTCAGGGGCAGGGGTGGCTCATGCGAGTCACCCCTGCCCCTGTTTCGGACTATCTATTTCCCGATAGCCCCTTTCCCTATTTCTTCGTTTGTCATAAACTATTCTCCTCAATTGGACTGTGCAATCCTTTTCAGCCACTTTCTCTTTTCCTCGGACAGCTTCCCATAGTTGGCTTTGAGCCGTTTACAGATAAAGACCATAGCCGCCTGTTTAGGGTCGCTGTCCGCAGGTCTTTTAGGCGCTCTTGTATGGATAGCTCCATGCTATCCCTCCTTTATTTACCCGACAAATACTTATAATTGAATATGAATTTTATACTCATCATCAATAAGCACATAATTTACCTTGTACTTTATGGCAAGTCTCAAAAACTGTGCATTATCTTCTAAAACACTTTCCAGAGTACACCATTCATCACTTAACCGTTTTTCTACTGCACTTGCATATTTTTTAATGTCGGAAAAGTGCTTTTTTATGTAATCTTCGCTCATCACAAGACAGTAGTACTTAATTTGTTCGAGATAGTTTTTTTCAAAATCCTTAGCCCAGTCAAAGGGAATATAACATCCCTCAACGATAAGATTTTGATGGTTCTCTATGGCGGTTTTTATCATTTCACGGATAATCGGCCATAAATAATTTTCCAATTCATCATCATCTTCAGGGGTAAGTTTCGTATATCCACTACGAATTAACCCCATTTTCAAGTGGTCTATTGACAAATAGGGGTATTTGTATTGTTCAAGCAGTTTTTGAGCAAGTACAGTTTTGCCAGTATGCGACGCTCCCGTAATCAAAACAATCATATTATCTCTAATCCCTTTGCTTAGTTTTCTTTTTCTATTTTACCACAATTCCGAAAGGTAGGAAATCAGTTTAAAAAGCAGGCTATTTCTATGCTTTCGGAATTGTGGTAAAATAAAAAAAGGCAGTGGCAAACGGGATTTAAGGAAATGGAGATATTTACGATGGATATAAAATTGATAGCCTTTTGTGGTACGTATTGGGGCGCGTGCGAGTGGAAAGATAAAAGTGGCTGTAAAGGATAGCACAGAAATCTGACTTGCTGAAAAATCCAAACTCTCAACCGAGACGAAAATAGTGAAAATGTATTTACAAGTTACGGAGGAAAACAGATGAATACGCCTACTATAAAAACAGAGCGTTTGATTTTAAGGAAATTTACGGAGCAGGATATGGAAGCATTATTACTTATTCTTCAAGATGAGGAAGTCAACAGGTTTTTGCCATGGTATCCTGTGAAAAGCATGGAAGAAACGAAACGGTTTTACGAGGAGCGATACGCCGCAAAATACGCCCAGCCGCAGGCTTACGCCTATGCAATCTGTCTGAAAGAAGCCAATTATCCCATCGGCTATATAAATGTGGATATGGAGGAACACCATGATTTTGGCTATGGACTTCGCAAAGAGTTTTGGTATAAAGGAATCGTGACGGAAGCGGGCAAAGCAGTTATCGGGCAAGTGAAAAAGGACGGTCTGGCCTTTATCACGGCAACCCATGACAGAAACAACCCCAGAAGCGGCGGAATCATGCGGAATGTGGGAATGAAATACCAATATTCTTACGAGGAACAATGGCAGCCCAAAAACATTTTGGTGACATTTCGGTTGTACCAGCTAAACCTTGATGGGAACGAAAGCAGGGTCTACAAAAAATACTGGGATACCTCCGTTGTGCATTTTATCGAGCCGAACTTGTAAACAGTTTTAGGAATTACAATGAATAAGAAGGAATTTCCACAACAAGTAAATCAATTTATTTTAATAGCAGAAACCTTATTCTGAAGTGCTATACTAATATAAGTTATGTGAATGTATACATATTGAGAAAGTAAATGAGGTAGTTCCAATGGAAAGAAATACTTTAGGTGATACTATAAGACAATTAAGAAAGCGTGCCAATATGACGCAGGAAGAGTTAGCAGATGGAATTTGTTCTGCGGTATCTATATCGAGAATAGAAAATGGCACACAGATGCCGTCTAGTAATACTCTTGATTCAATACTTGAAAAACTTGGAAGCAGTACTTATCAGTTATGTGATATTTATTACAAAACAGACGTCCAGCTAGCTTTCGAAGATAAGTTTAAGCAGATTGAATTACTTATACAAAGAGGGGATTTTGAGGAGGCAAAAGAAAAACTTGCTGAAATAGATATTATTACATTTGATAATGCTAAAATTGCTCAAATGTATTTAATGATAGAGGGGATTATAGAGCTTCAATATCATAGAAATCCGGAAATGGCAGCAGAGAAACTTTTAAAAGGTCTTTATAAAACTAAAAAGGAGATAGATTTAGAAAATTTTAGAAATATCTTACTAACCGAACAAGAAACAAATATTTTAAATGTATTGCTTGCGACATATTTTGAGTTAGGGAAATTCAGCAAAGCAATTTCGCTAATCACTTTTATAATCCTACAATGTTTATTCGGTTTTGCAGAGAGGTTTTATTTTTACAGAGTGATGAAATTGAGTGGGATGCAAATGTTTGGTTTGTTGAACGATTACAAATTGAACCATATCGTTACAGTCAAGGCGGCACGCTCCAAAGTTTTTCTTTTTTGGAGATTATGAACATAGAAAACAGAAACATTTTGCAACGGTATGTGAAATACATGATCACAGTGACTACACTAAAAATAGGTACTATTCGCATTCTCTATGGTTATACCAAATTGCTTTTTGCCAGTATTTATATAGACAAGGGGCTTCTGTACAGGCGATTCGTGAGTACATGGGATATTCAAATGATGAAATTTTGAAAAAGAATTTGGGTATTATGGAGGACAAGGTCCTGGAGGCATCCAGAAAGTATTTTGCACAGGAAGGGTATCGTATAGGGGGAGAATTGTTAATGAATAAATATGATAAGATGATTGAGATAAATCAACAAGAAAATCAACAAAAAGTGCAAATGGCAATTTCAGCCATACGAAAAAGTGAAGCAGAAGGAAAGAAACTTTCGGTTACCCTCCTGACGAAAGAGACTGGGTTGTCAAGAGGATTTTTCTATAAAAATGAGCATGTAAGGAATGCCTTGGAACAAGCATTGGAAAAACAAAATGAAAAGAGGGTCGTTGATATTCGTGAACGGGTAAAAAAGATGAGCTTAGAAAAACAGGTTGCATACTACGAAAAACAATTGAAAGAAATTATTTCTGAGAATGAGAGGTTAAAAAAAGAAAATGAAAAACTCAGAAGAAAAACGATCGGAAAATATTAAATTGCTAGGAAAAAACAGGAAAATGTGTTTTGTGTCAGAATTATTGAAATTACTGGGTTTTTGGAAATTAACTACAGTTTACTGATGAACCGACAGGTGCGCTGGACTCTCGTTCCACAGACGGACTTCTGAGAGTCATCAACGACATTAACCGCGACGGTCAGACAATTCTGATGGTAACGCACTCCACAAAAGCGGCCAGCCACGCGAGCCGCGTGCTGTTTATTAAGGATGGTGAAGTATTCCATCAAATTTATCGCGGTAATCATACAAACGAGCAGATGTATCAAAACATATCGGATACCTTGACACTGCTGGCAACGGGTGGTGAACAGTATGAATAATCGTTTTTTCTTAAAGCTGGCCGCAAGCAACATGAAAAAGAACAGCAAGACCTATATTCCTTATATCCTGACTTGTGTAATGACAGTGGCAATGTTTTACATTGTAAAGTCACTGTCTATGAATCCCAGCCTTGAAAAAATGATTGGCGGCAGCACGCTGACATACACAATGTTTCTCGGCAGCATTATCGTAGGTTTGTTTGCAGTCATTTTTTTATTCTACACCAACAGCTTTTTAATAAAGCGAAGGAAAAAGGAGTTCGGTGTTTTTAATATCCTCGGAATGGAAAAAGCTCATTTGGCAAAGACGATAGCGTGGGAAAATCTCTATGTGGCTTTGATTAGTCTTGCAGGAGGACTTGCCATTGGAATCGCTTTGGATAAAGCAATGTACTTGTTGATTTTGCAGGCGATTGGGGCTGATATCCAGCTTGGATTCTTCATTTCTGACAAAGCCATTTGGGAAACAGTGTTACTTTTTCTCGGCATCTTTTTGCTGATATTCCTAAACGCTGTGCACCAGATTCAAATGTCAAATCCGATTGAGCTGCTGAAAGCGGGAAATGTCGGTGAAAAAGAACCGAAGACAAAGCTTTTGACCGCAATAGCGGGCGTTGCTTGTGTGGGGATAGGCTATTATATTGCTTTAACAACAGAAAACCCGGTCGCTTCTCTTACCATGTTTTTTGTAGCGGTTTTGCTGGTGATTGCCGGAACATATATGCTTTTTACCGCAGGCAGCATCGCGTTGCTTAAGGCTCTTCGTAAAAACAAAGCGTATTATTATAAAACAAAGCACTTTATAAGTATTTCGGGTATGATTTACCGTATGAAGCAAAACGCTGTGGGCCTTGCGAATATCTGCATTCTGTCTACTGCTGTTTTGGTCATGGTATCATCTACTTCTTCGCTTATGCTGGGTATGGAGGATGTCATCCAAACGCGCTATCCAAACAACTTTGTCGTTTATGCAGATGAAGAAACGAAAGAGAAAAGTTTTGAAGGATTTGATAAAATTCGTGACCTTCAGGAACAGATGAATTTAGAGGTCACGCAGGAAACACAGTATTCCTATCTGTCGTTTTCTTCTGACAATGAAGAGGATACCTTCATTGTCAGCCGCACCGGAGCCATCGCTGTGATGAACGATATTGCCAATCTGATTTTTGTTACTCTGGATGATTATAATACTGTTATGGGCACAGATAAAACATTGGCAGACAACGAAATATTGATTTATTCTAACCGTCTGTCATTCGATTACCCGGTATTAAAAATTTTCGATAAAGAATACCGGGTGAAGGAAATGCTGGATGAATTTTTAGGAAACGGCATTATTGCATCAAATGTGGCAAATAGCCACTTCATCGTTGTACCTGATGATGCAGAAATTCAGGATTTATATGAAAAGCAGAAAGAAGCGCTTACCAATATTGCAAGAGAAATCCGATATTTTTACGGCTTTGATGCCAATGCCGGTGAAGAAGAGCAGATAGCATTCTATCATGCAATGACAGAACTTTATGCCGAAAACGGATATCAGGCGACAATCGAATCCAGCGCAGAAGCAAGAACAAGTTTTACTGGTCTGTATGGAGGCTTCTTCTTTATTGGTATTTTCCTCGGACTCTTATTCATTATGGCTACGGTTCTGATTATCTACTACAAGCAGATTTCAGAAGGCTATGATGACAAGGAACGCTTTGAAATTATGCAGAAGGTTGGTATGAGCCATCAGGAAGTCAAAGCCTCGATCCATTCACAGGTGCTGACGGTATTCTTCCTGCCTCTGATCGTTGCAGGCATTCATATTGCGGCGGCTTTCCCCATGATTAAAAAAATACTTGCATTGCTTAACCTCTTGAATGTGCAGCTATATCTGACATGTACAATTGTTTGTTTTCTGGTGTTTGCGGTTATGTACCTGCTTATTTATCTGTTGACTGCAAAGACATACTATAAAATTGTCAGCAGATAAGGAGACCAGCTATGAAAAGTCAAGCTTAAATTAGCTGGAAATTAAAATAATCTTTTCGTGGTAAAAATGGGTAACCTTAATAGGGCTCCCTGGTGGGCGCTTTTTTCAAATCAACGATATAGA
>CALWLL010000038.1 GCA_944381555.1 uncultured Agathobacter sp.
AATGTAGTAAAATGCTCGCATCTTACTTTAGCTAGCGCCAGCAGTAGAGTGAAATGCTTGCATCCTCGCTAACTATTATGACAGATGTTTGAGTGGCATGGAATCCACCCTGAAATTAGGCGCTTACGTTATACAATGTTAAAAGTCTGCGTAAATTCTTCCTTAAACCTCAATCCATAAATCCGATATCAGTTCTTCCGCCTTTCTCCTTTTCTCGTCTGATAATCTATAATCATTGTGCAGAAAGTTAGCAACGCTTCGCGCGTTCTTCATACCTAAATAATCTGCTATGTACTGATTGTCTATATCACACGTAATTTTAATGATTTTCAATTTTCTAATGATTTCTTCTTGTGTCATAAAAAAACTCCTTTCACGTGAATTTGTCACGTATCAAAGCAAAAATAAAAAGCCATTGCGACAAGTAATAAATGCAATGGCTCTCTATCTCTGCTAAATACCTTATTATATATAAAAATCTTTATAGAAAGATTGTTTTAACTTGGTTAAGAGGGCGTATATTTCGGGAAAAATACAAACGCTTTTTAGATAGTGTGATGTGGGCGGTTTACTCCCTCTCCAAATGCTAAACCAAATCCAGAAGACGAACGTAAACCATATAGTGAAACCACATCAACATTGCAGAACTAAATCTATTTTATATAAATATTATAACAAAATTTTTTTAACTTCTCAAAAAGAGGAGGAATGGAAGCGCGCTTCCATTCCCCCTTAGGACAGGGCGTCCGCCCTGTCATTATTCTTTTAGTAATTTGTAAAAGGTTGTTTTCTTTGTGCCTGTAAGTTCCATAGCCGTTACTGCACTTATTTCGCCCTTTTCCCACTTCGCAATTACTTCGTCCCAATTACTAGGTTTCTGTGCTTTTGGTCTGCCATAATCAGCCCATTCGCCACGTGCTTTCTTTGCTTCGATTCCCTCTTGTTGTCTTTTCTCTTTCTTCTCAATTTCAGCCTGTGCCATTGTTGCATATAATTCAATCAGCATATTATTGATAGTTTCCATAATCATTTTAGCCATTGAGTTATCAAGGGAAGATAGGTCTTGTGTAGTGGTAGGGATTTCTAAAATCATTACACGGACTTCTTTATCTTGGAAGTATCTTAATTCTTTTAAGGTGTCTTGTTTGTTTCTTCCTAGTCTATCAAGTTCCGTTACGATTAGAATATCTCCACTTCTCAATATGTCCTCTTTTAATACTTGGTAGCGAGGGCGGTTGAAGTTCTTTCCTGTCTGTTGGTCGGTGTAAATCTTTTCAAGTGGCAAGTTATTGTTCTTGCAGAATGTTTCTATTTCTGTAATACCTCTGTCTAAGTGTTGGTCGGTGGTTGATGTTCTATGGTATCCGTAAATCATTGTTATATCTCCTCTCTTTTGATAGTCTAATTATACCAAAAGCGTTCGTAAATGTCAACAGAATTATGCGAACGTTCGTTAAATCTTTTTGAAACTTTTACGAACTTTAAAAGGATATGTTTAGGGGCGTCCGCAAATGTATACTTTTATGAACTGTCCTCTTGTGTCCTCATAAATCCACAAAAGGAGTAAACAAATCCGCAAGAATCATAAAAAAATCTATTGAAAACCTTTGAAATTCTGCTTTGATTTTCATAAATCCTAACAAATCCCTATTGGATTTGATAGGACTTAGCAAAACTCACAAAGACTTTTGTGAAAACTTTACGAAATTGTGTTGAATTTTCGCAAAATATTGATAGTTTTGTGTGCAACTTGTATAATTTAGATATCAACAAAAGAAAAGGGGGAGAGTAATCAATGAGAATTATTATTGATACCGACAGAGAACAGATTATTGTTCCAGATACTTTTTATCAGACAATCGACAAAAAGAATGATGTATTGAAAAAGGCAGGCGTTACAGACAAAAAAATTGACTACCAAGAATATGTAAGAGAGAACTTCGAGAAAGCAATGGAAGGACCTTGGATTCGTAAGTCTGATTTAGCAAAGAAGAAACTCTAATATGGCAAAGCGAATTACACCAGAAGACATTATACAATTTCATAAGATATTCGCAGAGTGTCACAACTATGCGGAAGTGGCAAGACGAACAGGGAAAAGCGCTAGTACAATTAGACGATATATAGGAATGAAAAACAAACCAAACGTTTTGCAATACACTACACATCAAGTTATTACACAGTAAAAAAGCAACAGGCGTGTCCTGTTGCTTTTTGTATATATCTTATTCCGTTGTCAAATGATTAAATTGTAAAGATACCTTAGTTGGAGAAGTAGGTAGAGAGCTCAACATATCGTTAAATGTAAGTTCTATTTCATCAGTTTCAAGTTCCCACGTCACGACATATAGTTTTCCGGCCTCCAATTTACCCGTGGTATTTGTTGGCGCTCCATAAGTATCACAAAGATAATCATATAATTCATTAAATTTGTTTATGTACGACTGAACATTATCTTTTTCAAATTCGTAATGTATAATAACGAATGATAATTGGTTTTCGGGGCAAGTACAGTTTACGCTCATTGTTAATCCTTTTTCGCCATTAGGATTTGTTTCAGAATATTCTACAGAATATTTAAATACATCCGGAACTTCTCCAAGTATTTCCTCAAGAGACGAAGTATCGAGTTTTTTTGCATTGCCACCTAATGTTTTAATTACCTTATCTTGTGACATTCCCCATTGGAGATTAGGATATGGAAAAATAATAGATGGCTCTTGTTTCCCACAACCCACCAATACAAGAAGTATACATATCAATACTAGTAAATGCTTTTTCATTATATTACTTTTCTCCTTTATTTAATATATTTGTGAGAATACGAGATAATTTTGTTAGCACCTCTGCGAAAAACCAAAGAATACTTGACATAAAGGCACTACACAATACTCCACCACAAAATACACCTATTGTCGTTCCCCAATTTCTTTCCTCTATTAGATAGTAACCACTAGTATCATAGGACAATCCTAAATTACTTGCTAACATCACAGAGCCGATAGTACCTAAAAACAAAATGATTACTGCTAAGTATCTACATACTTTTACAAAGTCAAATTCAAGGTTCATATCTTTTTCTCCCCTTAATCGTTTCCATAATAAGCATCAATCTTTTTTTTGTTTTCATCATACTGTTGTTGCAAGGCGTCTAATTCATTTTTAGTTTTATTGTAATTATACAGTGCTTCTTCGAGCGCGTGCCTTGGACACAATCCGTCACTTGATACTTTTTCATCACATCCTGCCACTTTGCAGTTTGACGAACAACCAACTAAAGAACACATTATTGTAGACATCAATAAAAATAGTACAATTTTTTTCATTTTTCTTTCTCCTCTTGTTTAATTATTTTTTGATTGGTCTAGGACATTCCGCGTTTATAGGTATTCTCCAAGGGCTTCCTTTTTTATCTTGTTCGACGTCCTTGATATCCCCATTCCTACACCAATTAGAAATGGTACTTTGCGAATACCCCCATTTTTCAGAGGCTTCTTTCGTTCCCATATACTCCATACCTCTTATCCCCCTTTCTCTTTTGTATAAATATTATTTTAACGGATATTCCGTTAAAAATCAATAATTATTATCTTATACAGTAAAATATTTGCAGAGGTGGTTTTATGAAGCATTTAGAACGTATCAGAGCATTAAGGGAAGATAATGATTACAACCAGACAGAAGTTGCAAAAGCAATCCACGTTGCGCAAACAACCTATTCTGATTATGAAAAGGGCAAGGTTAGAATACCTTTGGAATGTGTGATTGATTTAGCAAAGTTCTATGATGTGGATATGAACTACATCACAGGCGTTAGTGATGTACGAAAAGAGTTTCCAAAGAAATAAAGCGGTAAAGGATTTGTTATTAACCTTTACCGCTTTTGTTATGTCTATATGCGCTCGTATTTTATGTCTATATGCGCTCGTATTTTATGTCTAAAATCGTTTCATCTATTTTAGTATATAATTTGCTCGTATCTTCTTGAATACCTTTTAAAAGGCGTTTATGGACGTTTAAAAGGCTTTGTGGTATTTCTGGACTATTACTTTCCCTAACGCCCTTAGATTCGATTTCAAGCACTTCTATAATGGAATTGATATCTTTTACTATATCGTTCAAGTCAGACATAATATCATACATTCTATTTATCATACCTTGTTATGCTCCTATCACTTTTATTCTTTTTGTTGGTGTATAATTGTTTCTCTTGAAGTTATCAAGCGGATTAAACAAATCTAAATCAGTTGCAATATCTGTTCCATATAGATTTACATATTTCATAGTCATTTCTATGGTTTTGTGATTCAGTAAATGTTGTAGTTTGACAGGGTTTCCGCCTGCTATTATATAGTTCTTTGCAAAGGTATGTCTAAATAAATGAATAGAAGTTTTTTCAACGCCTCTCTTTCTGTTGTAATCTGCGATAGAATCTTCTGCACTTCTGGCTTTTAATTGTTTTCCCTCATACTCTGGGAAAAGATAATCCTCACTTTCCAAAGCAGATATGTATATATACTCGCGCAAGATACTCACAATAGCAGAAGATAATGGCATGTACTTTTGTATCTTGTCTTTGTTCCACGTCAACTTTACTTTTCCAGAAAGCAAATCCAAATCCTTAACTTTGATATTAAGTACAGAACTCAATCGTTGTCCTGTTGCGAAAAAGTAGTTAATCATACACCAATTTCGCAACTCAACCCAATTAGTGCTAGTTGGTTTTTCAAGCAACAACTTCATTTCTTCGTCTGTGTATGGCTCTTTTAATTCTGTTTCATACTTTGGAATTGTAATCTCAATTTTCTCCATATAACCTCTACTGTTACAGAACTTAAAGAATCTGCGCAAGTGTGTCATAGTGGTTGCAATAGATACCGCTTTGTTTCCTTTTGATTCATTGTAAAGAATATACTTATCCATTGTTCTTGGTGTGACGTCCGCAAGTAAAGTTTCTTCTCCAAGCCATTTAATAAATGCATTTACATAATCCTTGTAACCTCTTTGTGTAGCCTTAGATAATCCTTTGACACGATTGTGTTCAAAAAACTCTTCTGCTCCTATTCTGATAGTACATTCTTCAATCTCGATTGTTTTGATAATTTTTCTTCCTCGTTGCATAAAAAAAGTTCCTTTCGCACTAGATTATTTTCCAAAATAATCTTGCGCGTCAAGGAACGCTTCAACCTTTAAAATTATTAAGTTTTATGCGGTTTTGAGGAGGATACGAAGTATCCGACTTACCTAAATCTGGCGCGTCTGCCAATTCCGCCACACCCGCATATTATATAGATTTTGTGTCATACAGTATCATATGCACCAACAAATGATATGTTACCATTACAATTCAATAAAATCAAGCCTGTTTTTGCATTTCTTTTTCCCCACAGATAGAGTATAATACTTCCTGTAGCATGAATTTTGTTGAAGGAGAAGTAAGACATGAAACTAAACTATAAAAGAACCATACTGATTGGTCTCGCTTTCTTATCCATTAGTGCTTTCTGGCAGATGTACGACAATGTTGTACCCTTAATCTTAAAGAACACTTTTGGTCTCGGTGAAACAATCACGGGAGCCATTATGGCAGGTGACAACATATTGGCATTATTCTTATTACCGATATTTGGTTCGATTTCTGATAAAGTAAATACGCCTATTGGAAAAAGGATGCCTTTTATCCTAATCGGAACTGCTCTGGCATGTATCTTCCTGATTGTGCTTCCTATTGCAGACGCAACTGTAAATATGCCTCTATTCATAGGCGCACTGTTCCTTCTGTTAATCAGTATGGGAACTTACCGTTCCCCTGCAGTAGCCTTAATGCCGGATTTAACGCCAAAGCCGCTTCGCAGCAAAGCCAATGCCATCATCAACCTCATGGGAGCTGTAGGCGGTGTTTATACTCTGATTATGATCAAAGTACTTGTTGGCAAAGGTGACCGCCCGGACTACTTACCATTATTCCTTTCCGTAGGGATTCTCATGGTGGTTTGTATCGTTGTTTTATTCTTCACCATTAAAGAAAAGAAACTCCATGCAGAACTTAAAAGCGGTGACGCACCGGACAAAGAAGCAAAAGAACCGGCGGCTGCATCCGGGAAATTGCCGGAAGATGTAAAACGCAGCTTAATTTTTATGCTGTTGTCCGTGGCCTTTTGGTTCATTGCATACAATGCCGTTACTACCGCATTCTCCCGCTACGCAACACATGTATGGGGACTTGAGGGCGGCGGATACGCAGATTGTCTTTTAGTTGCGACCATTGCGGCAATCATCAGTTATATTCCAATCGGTGGCATCGCCAGCAGGATTGGCCGTAAAAAGACCATTATGATTGGTATTATCCTGCTAGGTCTCTGCTTTGGTGCAGCGGGACTTTTCGACCGGTATCATCCGGTAATGGTCGTATTCTTCTGCGTCATAGGTTTTGCATGGGCAGCAATCGGCGTCAACTCTTATCCAATGGTTGTGGAAATCGCAACTGCCGGAGACGTTGGAAAATACACAGGCTACTACTATACCTTCTCTATGGCAGCTCAGGTTGTAACGCCTATCCTGTCCGGATATCTGCTAGAGCATGTGCATTACCGGACCTTGTTCCCATACTCTGTGGTATTCTGTATCCTTGCATTTATCACGATGTCACAGGTAAAACACGGGGATTCCAAGCCTGTTAAGAAAAATAGTACGTTAGAGAATTTTGATATTGATGATTAAAGGAAAATAGGGAGATTGTTATGGACTTTTTATGTAATCTGCTTATCATATTAGTGATTTTTTCCATTCTCTTTGTATGCATGGTAGCACCGCGAATGCTAAACCGCGCCGACCGAACTTTGTTCCTTGGAAAGCACTATGCGCACAGAGGATTATTTGATAATAATTCTGATGCCCCGGAAAACTCATTGGCAGCCTTCAAAAAGGCGGTTGAGGCAGGATATGGCATCGAGCTTGACGTTCAGTTAAGTAAAGATAATAAACTGGTGGTGTTCCATGATGCTACATTAAAAAGAATGTGCGGAGTTGATGGGAATGTCTGGGACTACACCTTAGAAGAACTAAAACGCTTTCGTCTGCTTCATTCTAAGGAACAGATTCCAACCTTTGAAGAGTATCTGGAAGTAGTAAAAGGAAAAGTTCCATTCATTTTGGAATATAAATTAGACCGTGCGCAGACTCATGTCTGTGAACTCGCAAATGAAGTTTTAAAAAACTACAAAGGCGCCTATTGCATCGAAAGTTTTCATCCGCTGGCACTGTTATGGTACCGCAAAAACAGACCGGATGTATTAAGAGGGCAGTTATGTGAAGAATTCTACAGGAACAGCGCCTATAAAGGAAAAATACTCTATATGATTCTTCCGTTTATGCCTTTTAACTTTCTTACCAGACCCGATTTTATTGCCTATAACCACAAGCACGCGCATAATATTTCCCGCCGCATCTGCAAGGCTTTAGGCGGATTATCTGTTGCCTACACCATTAAGAGCCGCAAAGAATATGAGCGCGCAAAAGACGAGTTTGATTTGTTCATTTTTGATAGCTGTATCTTATAGAAACAATGGGGCTGTCTATTTCCCGACAGCCCCATTTTGCTATTCAATTGATTTTAATGCTTCTACAGGGTCAATTTTATCCAAAGACCTGTCTGTAATAAAGTTTACAATGAATGCAAACAGGATTGCCAACACCGCTGAATACACAAAGCTGATTGGATAAATATGCGGGTCGAAATAAATGGATGGCATATTCAATACGGACATAAGCCACTCTCCAAACACTTTTCCAATCGGAAGTCCCATTGTAATTCCAATACCGGTCAGAATTAACGTTTCCTTATTCACATACAAATGCACTTCTTTATCAAAGAAGCCTAGTACTTTAATCGTTGCCAGCTCCCGCTCCCGCTCAGAGATGTTTGTGGTTGCCAGTGTAAACAATACGACAAACGCAAGCGCCGCCGCTAAAGTAATAACAATATATACCACCAGATTAAGTATCCGGAATACACTATCCGCAGCAGATTCAAATCCCGCTGATGCAGATGCAGAAAGAATACCGTCCTGCTGTGCCATATTCTCTGCCCAGGCTTCATGCTCTGCATCATCACTGCTCATACGAATCAGTGCGGCATTCGCTTCGAACTCGCCAAACATTTCTTCATAAGTTGCCTGTGTCATATAAAGGCAGTTTCCTAAGTAATTCATGGCTATACCGGTGATTTCCGTCTCTGCCATATCAAGCTGCAAAGTCTGAATCGAAACCATATCGCCCTCGGAAACCTCCAGAAGATTTGCTGCGTTAATCGTTATAAACACATCTCCATCCTCAAGCCTTAAGGTTTCATCCTTTTCATCAAACAAGCGGATATAACCCCGAAGATTCCCCTCTTCCGGAAGCACCATAATCTGAACGGTTTCCTCTGCACCTTCTTCATTGATGACCTTAACATTGCTGATATGCATACCTATGTAAGAACGGATTTCTCCCTCGCCCTCTAAGTTTTCTAACAATGCTTCATTGTCTTCGGCTATTACCATAGCATCATAAAGGTATGTGGTGCCATACTGCTGATTCATAAGCTCTGTCACGGTATCTTTAATGGTAAATCCTGCGATTAGTAAAGAGGTACAGCCGGCAATCCCAAATAGCGTCATAAACAGACGTTTCTTATAACGGAATAGGTTGCGCACGGTAACCTTATTCAAAAACGATAAACGGCTCCAAACCGGTGTAATTCTTTCTAAGAATACACGCGAACCATTCTTCGGCGCCTTCGGCCTCATGAGCGTTGCCGGCATACGGGAAAGTTCGCTCTTGCAGGATACCACTGTTGCACCCAGAATACCAATCACAAATAAGAGAATTCCGCCAATACCATATAAGAAGTTGAATCTCAATACATACTCTTCTATCTGATACATCACAGCAAAAATAATAAAAATGATATTCGGTAATATGATAAATCCCAGAAAAAGACCTAAAATTCCACCCAGAACACATGCCATCAGAGCATATACAATATATTTTTTCTGAATCTCCCTATCCGTAAAGCCAAGCGCTTTATAGGTTCCGATTAGACTGCGGTCTTCTTCTACCATTCGCGAAATCGTTGTTAAACTCACAAGAATTGCAATCGTAAGAAACAGAATCGGGAAGGCATTACCGATTGCTTCAATACACTGTGCGTCAGTTTTGATATTGTTATAGCCGCTTAAAGATGTACGCGTGGAAATATACCATTCGGTCATCTTAAGTTCCTCGATTTCCTTTCTGGCGTCATCAATAAGCTCTTGTGCTTCGCTCTTTTTATCTTCATATTCGGAAACATTGACCTGAAGTTCACTCTCGCCTTCTTCAAGTTCTACCTTACCATCTTCAATTTCTGCACGGGCATCTTCGATTTCTTCACGGGCTTTTTCTAATTCATCCCAGCCGTCTTCTAATTTTACCCAGCCGTCTTCAATTTCTTGTTTACCCGCGTCATAATCAGCCTGTGCTTTCTCTAATTCTATGCGTCCCTCTGCTAAATCTGCCTTGTTCTTTTCAAGTTCTGCACGACTATCCGCAATCTCCTGACGTCCGGCTGCAATCTCTGCCCTGCCATTCTCAATTTCTTTATACGCTTCCTCTTCCTGCGTTTTTAGTTCCGCCAGAGATTCTTCATATACGCTCTGCTGTTCTCTTAGACTTGTCAGTTCTTCCTGCCTTAATGCTAATTCTGCCTCTTTCTGTGCCAGTGTGCTTTCTAACTGCATAAGAAGAATCTGTTCGACGGCAGTAATCGTTCCAGCCTCCTGCTTTGCTTCCAGTTCAGCCTTTTGTGTCTTTAAGTCATCCACCTCTGTCTGCAACGCTTCAACCTCTGCCTCACTCTGACGGATATTGGACTTTACCGAGGTAAGCTGTCCATTTAGAATCACGCGCATATTCTCAAATTGCTCTGGAAGCTGTTTTTCGGTTTCATTGAGTGTTTCTTCTGATTGATTTAAAGCAGTTTCCGCTTCCTCTAATGCTGCTTCCCCTTCTTCAATTGCCTGTTCTCCGGCTTCTAATTCCTCCCATCCGGCTTCCAGCTCTTCCTTGGCTTCCTCTAACTGACGCTCCGCACGCTCCAATTCCCGCTGTGCCTTAGCCAGTTCACGTTCTACTTTTTCAATGTCCTTCTCGCTCGCCGTCAGCTCGGCTTCTCCATCGATAAGTTCCTGTCTTGCGTCCTCAATCTCCTTGATTGCATCATTGATTTTATCTTCTGCTTCGCTGAACTTATCGTTCATCTCTGTCTCAGCGTCATCAATTTTATCTGTGGCTTCTCCTGTCACTTCATCATAGCGGCTCTGCTCTCTGTCATCCTTGATTTTCTCTTCCAGAATGTGTACGAACAAGTCTACTCTTTCCTCGTATGCATCCGAATAACACAACAATTCATCTGTTCCCGTAATGGTCATATAAATTGCCGTATACAAATCGCTTTCCACAGCCTCCGGCAATACGAAAAAGGTATAGTCGGTCGTAGAGTTTGCGCGGAAAGCGACAGCACCTTCATTACTGTTAATATCGGTTGCATCAATGACCACACCCGCTATCTTATATTCTGTAATCAAGAAGTTCGGTTTTTCCTCTTCTTCCTCGATTTCTATTTCAAGGTCTTCCTCCTCCCCTGCGGCGGAGGAATCTGTTTCTATTTCACTCTCCGTTTCAGTCCCGGCATCTTCATCCGTTTCCGGCACGCTGTCTGTTTCCCCTTCGGAATCCATATCCTCTATGATAACAACAGTGTCCCCTACTTGTTTGCCTGTCTCTGATATGTAATCCCTCGTCACTAAAATCTCATCCGCACGAAGCGGCATCTCACCCTCTACTATATAGGGAACATTGATACCCTTCTGGCTTAACACATTCACCGTTGCCTGCTTTGTAAGCCCATCATGCTCCGTAAAAACAGTTTCACTATAGGCTCCTTCCACTGCTTCTATCCCGCCGACATTGCTCAAAACGGACACATCCGTATCTGTCAGACCCATCGTGGATACAATCATGATGTCCATAAGATTCTGTTCATCAAAAAATTTATCCGCAGAATAACGCAGATCATCACATGCGGCCTTTAAGCAGGATAGCATGCACACCCCCAGAGCTGCTATCAGCATTATGGCGAAAAATCGCTTTTTTCCCTTAATAATCGTTTTTACGACATCCTTTGTATATGCCTTCATTTATATCCTCTCATTACCACTCAATCTCTGCTATGGATACCGGATTTGGATTCCTGCTCACTTCAATTACTTTCCCACTCTTAAAACGAATCAAACGGTCTGCCATTGGCGCAATCGCAGTATTATGCGTGATGATAATCACTGTAATATTTTCCTTTCGGCAGGTATCCTGCAATAACTGTAAAATCTGCTTTCCCGTATTATAGTCTAATGCTCCGGTAGGTTCATCGCATAATAACAGCTTCGGATTTTTTGCAAGCGCTCTGGCAATGGATACACGCTGCTGCTCTCCGCCCGACAGTTGTGCCGGAAAGTTGTTTTTTCTATGGGATAGTCCAACCTTATCCAATGTTTCCGAAGCATCCAGTGCATCCTTACATACCTGCACTGCCAGTTCCACATTTTCAAGCGCTGTTAAGTTTGGAACCAGATTATAGAACTGGAATACAAATCCAATATCTGTTCTCCGATAGCCCACCAACTGCTGCTTATTGTATTTGGTTACATCACTGCCATCCACAAGAACCTGTCCTCTGGTAGCCACATCCATTCCGCCAAGAATATTTAACGCCGTTGTCTTGCCCGCACCGGATGAACCCAGTATAACCGCAAGTTCACCTTTTTCCACGAAAAAAGACGCATCATCTAGCGCTTTAATGGTCGTTTCCCCTGTAATATATTCTTTTGAAATGTGATTAAATTCGATATATGCCATTATTTTTCTCCTAAGTACTCGATTACACTGTGTGCCGCCACATTGCCTTCTCCAACCGCCTTCGCATACTGGTAAGGCTTTCCGGTACAATCCCCGATTGCATATACCCCTTGCAGATTGGTTTCCTGCTTACGGTTTACCGCAATGTGACCGTCTTCCATCTGCAAATCCGCCAAAAGCGTTGTCGGTGCAATGGAACTTCGCATGATGAATATGCCGTCCGGTTCTAATGTTTCTCCGTTTACCAATTCCAGACGTTCTACGCGAAAACCTCCCGTGATTTCCTTTGGCGCCGTTTTTATCAATGTAATATTATCGCCTTCCATTTCACACTCTTTATAAAACGGAAACAAATACACCTGCTCTGCCAGCTCTGCAAGGAACTTTACTTCATGCTCAAAGCGTTTCGATGTGCTGATTACCGCAATCTTCTTTCCTCTATACAAGGCTCCGTCACAGGTCGCACAATAGCTTACGCCTCTTCCTACAAATTCGGCTTCGCCCTTATACTGATTCGCTGTCACTACTCCCATAGCAAGAATAATGGATTCTGTTTCAAAAAACTGATTCTCCGCCATGACATTATAATAACCGCCCATGTTATAGACAGCGCTTACTATCTTATCTGTGATTTCCAGCTCCATTGCATCCTTGTGTCTGCGGAAAGCCTCTTGCAGTTCTTTTCCGCTGACTCCGTATAGTCCCGGATAATTGTTGACCTTCTCCGCCTTTTCTACCTTATCACTCAGGTTTGCATTTCCAAACCACAGAAAGTTTTTATTATATGTTTTCAAATTTATAGCGGCGGATAATCCTGCCGGACCGCTGCCGATAATAATACAATCATATCTCATACTTTTATACCTCTATTATTAAAAAATTGTTTCCAATTTATATTTTTATTATAAAAACCCCTTTTCCTACGGTCAAGATTGTCCCACGAAAAAAACTATTACTTTTTTCTTACTTTTTTGTAAACATGAGCCTTAAAAAATATTGTTTCCTGCCTCAAAACATACTATAATCGGACTGAGAGAGGTTTTGCTCAAATATCTTAAAAATACAGGGGATAACCGTATGAAGCAGAAGATAAAAAACGAACTTGTCCGCATATTTACCATATGCCTCGCTTCTATTATCATGGCAGTCAATATTAACACCTTTGTTCAGACCGGAGGAATGATTCCCGGCGGCGCAACAGGACTTACCATCTTAATCCAGAGAACCTTTGAGGTCTTCTTTTCATATCACATTCCATACACCCTGTTAAACATTGCGTTAAACGCCGTTCCCGTCTATATCGGGTTTCGTTATATCGGAAAGAAATTTACCCTGTATTCCTGTCTTATGATTTTACTTACGGGTATCTTTACCGACCTGATTCCGGGGTATCCGCTTACTTATGACATCCTGCTGATTAGTATTTTCGGCGGTATCATCAACGGATTTGCAATCAGTCTATGTCTGAAAGTAGATGCCACCTCTGGCGGTACGGACTTTATCTCCATCTATTTTTCCCAGAAAACAGGTAAAGATTCCTTTAACCTGATCCTTTGTATCAATGTTGTAATCATTGCCTTAGGCGGCATTATCTTTGGATGGGACATTGCTTTGTACTCCATTATTTTCCAGTATGCTTCTACGCAGATTCTTCATATTCTTTACAAAAATTATCAGCAGCAGACTTTATTTATCGTAACAAATAAAGCTGCTGCCGTATGTGAAGCAATCTCTGATATTTCGCATCACGGCGCCACTATTCTCAAAGGAGAAGGCTCTTTTGAAGGTCACGAACGCAGTGTGGTATATTCTGTTGTTTCAAGCTATGAAGCACCCAAGGTTATTTCCGCCATTAAAGCGGTGGATGAAAAAGCCTTTATCAATGCAATTAAGACAGAACGCGTGCAGGGACTTTTTTATCTGAAGCCAAAAGATTAACTATACTTATTCTTTTACCGCAAGTGCTGCCGGTGGCCGGGACAAAATCCCATACACCGGTAATATGCTTATTATGCCATGTACCAGATAAATCGCCCCAAGAAGCAGGGCTGCCGCCCACCAGGGAAACAGAAGATTTATCTGCAGCGATGGAATCGCGCCAATTAGTTTAATCACCACGCTGCAAAAAATTACTGTCGGCAGAGAAGTATAGCATGTCATAAAAAACATTTCCAATAAATGCGCCTGTACAATGCTTCCCTTGGATATTCCAATCAACCGATATACCGTTAATTCCTCACTGCGGGAAACAGCATTTGATTTCATGGTAAAATAAACCATTACCAACGATAAAATAACGGAAATCATTGTGATTAAATATTTTGCATCTAAATCTACCTGATTGGCTTCTTTATATTCCTGTACCTGCAATTTATGCGGAATCTCTATCTGTAATTGAAAAGCTCTTCTGTAATCGGACTTTACGTTTTCAAAGTATTCGACTGCCGCCTGCTGGTCATATGCATAAAACATGCAGTCCTTTAATTCATAAATAATTAAGTCCCGAACATTTTCACAACCCCGGTCCGACAAAACATAATTGACTCCCATTGAATCCGGAAACGTTCCCACAATTGTATATACATGAGCATCATCATCACCAATTGTAAGCGTATCGCCTTCTTCCATCCTCTGTGCAGTAAAAAGTCCTTCACGGATTAGAATTTCATCTTCTTTGAGTTCTAATGCTTCATATTCTCCCGGATACTCTGCCTGAAGTTCTGTGGTATCTGCAATCTTTTCCCCACGCGTTGGGAAAGACAAAAGCACATTCTGCCCACAATATACATTAGATTCTCCGGAATCGCAAATACCTACGATTTCTACTTCTACATTTGTCGTGGCAACCAGTAATTTTTTCCCCACAAAGTTTTCAGGCCTTTCCAACATGGAAGAGACCACTCCGCCGGACTTTAACATCTGATTGATGACCCGGATGTCAACAACCACATCATTTCGCTTTACCGGCATAGAGCCATATACCAGCATCTCCTCATCCAGATGCTCCTTCGACACATAACAGAAGTTTGTCAGACGCTCTACCAGACTGCTCATCTGGGCATATCCCTCTCCCTGAAGGAAAATATTTACCTCCGGAACCGCAAATACTTCTCCGTATTCATTTTCATCCAGATGCTCCCATGCGAACTCTAAAATTGCCTTCTGGGCTTCCTCATCCCTTATGGAAGACACCTTGGCAAAATCCAGATATATATAATTTGAATCGGTTGTTACGATAGATTCTTCATCCACAGATACGGTATTAATAAAGTCCGCAGCCGTCACAGACAAAAGAATTGCCGTAACAATCAATACACCGATGACAAATGCCTGCTTCTTTCCCATCAGACGGATGTTTTCCAATGCCATGCGAAGAATTTCTCGAAAGGATAGCGTGGCGCTTCCCTTACTTTTCAACTTCGGAAGGTTATAGGATATTTTTTTTATTTCATCCATATCAAATTTCGGACGAAATTCGTCCAACATATGAATTCCGCTTTCATCGCCTTCCAGAATCACATCACAGTTTCTGTGGTTTTTGATATATATTTTTCCATCGCGAAGTGCAATGCTTAGTTTGATGTTCTTTCTGTCAGGTTCTTCTTTTTCTGCGTCATCCACATAGATACGGAAATCTGCCAAATCCCCCGATAAGTTCTCGCATTCCATTTCCTTTAAGTAAATATTCGCATCATCCCCGCGTTCATAACTTCCTGCGGTGCGATTCTCAACATCACTGATTACCTGACCATCGCGTATCTCTATAATCCTGTCTGCAAAGAAATTGGCAATCCGTCTTTCATGTGTTACGAGAATTACCAGACACTCCTTGGAAATACTCTTTAGAATACTCATAGTACGGAGGGTGTTTTCTTCGTCTAAATTTCCCGTCGGTTCATCTGCAAGAATAATGTCCGGTGATTTTACCAGTGCTCTTGCAATCGATACTCTCTGCTGCTGCCCTCCGGATAACTGGGACACCTGTTTCTTTTTGTATTTTCCCATACCAAGCATGTTAAGAACATAGTCTACACGCTCTTCTTTTTCTTCCTCGCTGATATCAAAACGATTCAATGCGAGTCTGACGTTGTATCCCACCGTATGGTCTCCCAGAAGATAATAGTTCTGGAAAATAAAGTCGAACCTGTCATTTCGAATGGGTTCTATTACCTTAGGATTATATTTCTTAATCGTCGTGTCATCGATGGTAATGGTGCCTCCCGAAAAGGTGTCCAATCCGCCAAGGATATTCAAAAGTGTTGTCTTCCCGGAACCGCTTTCTCCAAGAAGGCATACGAGTCCCGTCCGTCCAAATTCCAAGGATACGTCCTTTAATACCGTTTCCTTATTCTTTTTTCCCTCATTGTAGGTTTTATGTAAATGTTCTATCCGAATCATGCGTTTAACCGTCCTTTCAGCAGTCTGTTAAAGGCGGCAACGGTAACCGCACTCAAACTGAGATTGTATACCACAAAAATCAAATATCCTCTTGCTTCGTAATACCACATCATTTCTGCAATGATTGGTATTCCTGCTAACCTAAGCCCCCACATCAGGGCGATGGTAAGTATGAGTGCCACAAGACAATATACACCAATCTCCAGATAACTGATTTTGCGGATCATCTTCATTTCCATGCCGATAAACTTCAACACAAAATAGTCCTTCATGCGAATTTTCATCAAAGAGCGGAGAATCAGAACTTCCGCCATGATTAATGCCAGTAATCCGCCAAAGCAGATTGCCATTACTTTTAGCCTGTCATAGACCAGCTTCTCATCATAATCGGCTGAGCTGACGCGGATGGTACTTAATGCATCATATCCCATCCTCTTTAATGCACCCATGACCTCATCTGTTTTCGCATAGCTTGTAATGTAGACAGATGCCTGTTCGTGCCCCGCGCTGTAATATTTTTCATAAAATTCCCGACTTACTTCCAGAAAATCCTTGCTGTGGGAAGTCGTGTTTTTTTGAACTTCTACCGTTTCCTCTATGTACTCTTCTATGAGCTCTCCATTCTCATCATAACCCTGAAAACGGAAAAGGACCTCTCCGGATACTGCACTTTCTATGGAAGAAGACACACGTACCTGATTACCTGTCAGGTCATCTGCAATCACCGGCACAAGCTCCGGCATTTGGTTATAATCCATTTTTTCATAATTATAATCATAACAAATACGGTATACGCCGGAATCGATATGCATGGACAGCATCTCACAAAACTCGGTTGTAAAATAAATCTGCTCCGTTTCTTCCTTTAGTATACCTACGATTTTTAAATCTGCATCATAATATTCGCCATCATCCCATATATTATTTGCCTTAAAATAGCACTGTCTGGTACGGCCTAATAAGGAGTCATCCTCTGCATAAAGCACGACTTCATTTCCTGCCTCCGGCAGCCGTCCATATGCCAGATCTTCCTCCGTGATACAATCCGCAGACCTCATAAACTTGGTATCACTAAGAAACTTTATGGTTTTCTTTTCTTCCCTGTCATGCCAGTTAAAGCTATACAGATATTCAAAATCCACATCTTCTTCAATATAATAATTGATATCGTTGGCATAATCGCAGGAATCCACCACAAGGACATTGGACACATCCCGTAGTTTCTCATAATCCTCTTCTGTCAGGGATGTACCATCTGCCTTCTTTACCACAAGACGCGTATCGCATTCCTGATAAAAGGCTTTGTTTGAATACAGCTTCGTAACAATATCATCCTCATATAAAAACAACTCTCCAAGAAGCAGGAAGGACGCCACCGCAATTATCGTCAAAAAGATAATAAACAACGAAGCTCTCCCCAACTGGGTGAAAGCATTTTTCTTTGCAAAAAACCACGCTGTCTTTAACGGTTTTAAAGACCTTCCCGTCGTTTCCGCCCCAGCGGCTTCTATAGCCCCGTCAGGGGTTATGGATTTGTGCGCAGGGCTATCCTCTGCCAGCTTACCTTGCGTCTCTTCTCCTTCATTTACCGGCACGTCTACAACAACTTCTCCATCATGGATTCTGATTTTTCTGGTAACGTAAGCTGCCGCCTGCTCATAGTTATGCGTAACCATGATTACCAGACGTTCTTTGGACAGTTCCTTTAATAGCGCAATAATCTGTTCGCCTGTCTCGCTGTCTAAGTTTCCTGTTGGCTCGTCTGCTACAATAATTCCCGTATTCTTTGCCAATGCCCTGGCAATCGAAAGTCTTTGCTTCTGTCCGCTTGATAATTCTGTCGCCTTATGCAGTTCATACCCTTCTAATCCAACCAGCTTCAGATAGTGCGCAGAAATACGTTCTGCATTTTCTTCATTCTCGCCCATAACAAGCAGACCGCTTTTGATATTGTCAAGAACCGAATAGTGCCCAATCAGGCTATAATCCTGAAACACATAGCCAATCTTATATCTTCTGTATTCCTCCCAGTCCTTGTCGTCATACTGGAAAGTCGGCTGGTCATCCACATACATTTCTCCTTCATCAAAGGTATCCATTCCGCCAATGATATTAAGAAGCGTTGATTTACCACTGCCGCTTTCCCCTGTGATAGCGACAAATTCGCCCATCTGAAATGTAAGATTTATTTTACGAAGCGCCTGTGTGACGGCAGTTTTCGCATAATAGCTCTTGCTGATTCCCTCTAGCCGGATTCTCACCTTTCCCATACAAAAATCTCCCTTATTACGATAAATTACCTAGACCCATTTCTCATATAGCGCCAGATACCTTTTTTCTACCTGTTCAAACGGTTGTATCGTATAATCCAACGCAATCTGTAGTTTAGGTGCCTCCCCTTCGGGTGTTTCGTTTAAAAGCACTTTCAAATCATAATATAACATATCATCATCTATCATTTTTACCTGTTTCTGCTCTTTTGTATTAAGTTTCTCTCCAAGAAACCGTTCATATATCATATCCAGCAGATATTCCTCAGCCTTAACATATTCCGGAAGCGTACGTTTGAAGGGGCGCGGGACGTCTGACATATATGCCTCACCGGCATCATGCAAAAGACACGCCAGAATCACTTTGTCTGAGAACCCTCTCGCCTCTGCTTCTAACGCGCAGTTGATACAGTGCTGTCCTACGGAGAAGAAGGTCTTTACATGACCATTTCCCCTGCATGTAAGAGATAATGCATGCGCAATGTCACGGATATCCAAAAGCGACGCATCCGGCTTTGCCGGATCAAAATGTTTCCCTGTATATGTTGTAATGTAACTCATAAATTTTCTCCATTTTTAAATAATTAACTGGTTCTAATTCTTTTTAAGTTTACGCAGCTCCATAACGCATAATGGTACCACTACCAGTAACATAGCACTCCACCCGATGGCACACGCATAAGCAATCCCCCGGATTCCCATCTTTGGCGCCAGAATAAATGTAGTAATTACCCTTAAGCTTGTCTGGATAGAGGTTCCCAGCAAGGTAATCTTAAATTTCCCAAACCCTTGGAAAAATCCCCTCACTCCATTCGTCATTCCTGACAGGAAATAAAACAATGCCATAGACGTCAAGTACTGCGTGCCGATTTCAATGATGGAAGATGCGGATTCTCCTGTTACAAATAACGATATGATTGGTTCTTTAAACAACAGAATTATCGTCCCGATAAAAATCCAATAGGCTGTTTCCATGCCCATTCCAATGGCAAAACCTCTACGGATTCTTTCTTCCCGTTTTGCACCCCGGTTTTGCGCGATATATGTTGCAATCGCCTGTGCAATACTCTGCTCCGGTGTTAAGGCAAAAGCCTCCACGCGCGTTACTGCATTAAATGCAGCAATCACATCTACCCCCAATGCATTTACCTGTCCCTGAATAAGAAGTTTTCCGATAGGCTGCACTGCCTGCTGCAATGCCGTCACGCTTCCTAAACTATACGTCCGCTTTAAAAGACTCTTGTCTATCACCCATTCGTCCTTCTGCGGACACAAATCAGGGATATTCTTAATCAGATAAACCGTCGCCAGCAATGCCGATACTACTTCTGCAATCACCGTAGTAGTAGCACTGCATATAATTCCAAATCCCAGCCCTCCGATGAAGATAACGTCCAACACTCCGTTCAGAACAGAAGCAAACATCAGAAACTTCAATGGTGTTTTGGAGTCCCCGACACTTTTTAATGCTACCGATAACGCATTATAGAAAAAGGTAAACGGAGCCCCGATAAATGTAATTCTAAGATAAGCTGCTGTAATCCCCTCGATTTCTTCCGGCACTAAAAGCACCGCCATAATCGGTTCTACAAGAATAATTCCACATATTGCTACTATAATGCTTACCGCTGCTCCCGATAAAATGGTGGTCGAAAACTGTCTCCGAAGCGCTTTCCAGTCTTTTGCGCCGAAAAATTCGCTCATAAATACCCCTGCGCCAAGACATAATCCGGTAATTCCCAAAATAACCAGATTCATAACCGGCTCTGCAATACCGACAGCCGCTAAAGCTTCTGTACTGATAAACCTTCCGACAATAATCGAATCCACCGCATTATATCCCATCTGAAACCAGTTCCCCAGCATCAACGGGAGCGCATATTTCCACAAATGCTCTAAGGCCGAGCCCTTCGTCATATCTCTCATTTTATCTGTTTTCGTCTCTCTTTCAATAACAATGCCGTCTCTTTACAGATTACAGAATCCCTATCCCCTGCAATACGTCATTTGTTTTAAAACTATTCTTTGGATATTCCAGTTTGGCAACAGAAAAAGGGATTCTTGCAGAATCTTGTAATTTTATGATTTCATAATTTACGCGTAAGCGCTCCGCATTTTTGATAACCGATTCCCGAATCACCTTACGCTCAATTTCCTCCGCATGAGAAAGTATTCCTTCCAGTGTGTCATATTGCCTCAGCAGCGTAGCGGCAGTTTTAGGACCAATCATTTCTGCGCCTTTAATATTATCTGCAAAATCTCCCACAAGAGCCTTAAAATCTGCATATTGATGCGGCGCAATTTGAAATTTGTTCCCAATATATGTCGTATCACAGATGGTCGTGCATTTTCCGCAATACCGAAGAACCGACACCTTTTCTGAAACAATTGAAAAAAGTCGCTGTCCCATGAGGCTATGACAACCTGCATTTCCTTTCCATATGCAAAGGCATAGCTTGCAATCACATCATCCGCTTCCACATCCACTGTTTCGCAGTACTTTATCCCATATAATCCAACGCATGATACACATCCTCCAGTTGTGAAAATGGATTGTCCTCTTCTTCCACTTTCGAATAATCCATTCTGTTATCTTTATACTCGGGCAAAAGCTCCGTTCTTGGGTTCTCATGCTCTCCGTCAAACACTACTGCCAGATGGCTTGGCTTAACTTGCCGGATAATTTTAAGCAATGCGCCTACAAAGCCAATGATACCCTGTATTGCTTTTCCATCCCGATTGACAATTCTCGACGGCATCCCGTAAAACATTTGAAACAACAGATTATGACCATCGACAATGAGCAGCGTATTTTCATTTTTCATTGGCAATTTACTCCATATTTTTCTATTACATTCCATTTTATTATTACATATCTTCTGCTTTTCTTCAAATACTATAATAGAAACTTATTAACTTTTAATTTTAGAATAGAAACTTGCTAACTTTAGACCAGAAATGAGGGATACTATGAATACTGACAAAAAAGACTTAGGCGCACAGCTTGCTTATGCTGCGCTTGATGAAATTCCAATGCCGAAATCAGACGCAAAAGAAATCGTAGGACTGGTAAAATCCGGTGGACGCATCACGGGCTATCAGCTTTCAGATGGCTCCACCGTTTCCAAAGAGGAAGGTGTTTCTCTGGCAAAAAGCGGTGATATTCAGGGCGTCGGCATTGCGCACCGGAAGGACCTGGAATATTTAAAAGCATTGCCTGACCAGACCGAAAATAATAATCTGGGAAACCTGCCTTCTGTAAGTGAATAATAGAAACTCTATCTTATGCAATTTTATGCAGGTGCTTTTATCCTATGTGAAGTTTACTTTTTACGCAAAACGCGTTAATATATTCTTTAATAATAACCGTACTTAAAAGGAGCCCATATGGATAACTGCACCTGCAATTTTTCAATTTATGAACCACTGATAAAAACGATAACTGAGCAAATCCCCTCTGACCGTCCTTTGGTTCTTGCCATTGATGGTCCTTGCGGAAGCGGGAAAACCACCCTTGCAGACTATCTTCAGGAAAAGATGAATGCTTCTGTTATTCACATGGATCACTTCTTTTTGCCGTTTTCACAAAAAACCAGAGAGCGTCTCTTAGAACCAGGGGGAAATATTCATTATGAGCGTTTTCTTGAAATCATTACTCCAGCTCTGAAAGAAAACCGGCCGTTTTCTTATACTGCCTATGACTGTAAAACCGCTTCTTACAACCGGCAAATAACAATCACTTCCAGAAAGCTGATTGTTGTAGAAGGCTCTTACAGCCTTCATGAGAAATTCGGCAAATACTATGATTATGCTGTCTTTCTGACTATCCCATACGATACACAGCTCCGCCGCCTGCACAAGCGCTGTACGGATGAAGCCAAATTTGAGCGTTTTATCCACGACTGGATTCCGATGGAGCAGCGCTATCATACTGCTCAGAAAGTACAGAAACGCTGCGATTTTGTCATAGATACCTCGTTCATGACGCCGCATTGCACATAGATTTTGCTTTTAGAATCTTGAGATTTTCTACCCATAAACTATCGTTTGATGTATATGGGTAGAAAATGAAAGGCTTAAACATAAATTAATTCTTTTAGGACGATTTCCTCTGCCCGACTTTTAATGCTGTTCATCTTTGCAACCCATCCCATCTGATCGGTTGCCTTCAATTCTTCATTTATGCCTTCTTCTTTCGCCATCTGCTCAGTCAAAAGCTCCATTCTCTCTTCAGCCTGCTTCTGTATCTGCAAGCAATGCTCTTTTAAGTTTCCTTTCAGAATCATATACTGATAAGTTCCGCCCCGGTGTTCTTTCAAAAAGTTCTTCCTCAAAAGTCCATATTTGGTAAGCGTTCCTTCCGGCTCCTCATTCGGCAAAATGTTCGGAATCAGCTAATCCCCGACCTTTTCATACTTCAGTTCCATTGAAAATACCTCCTTTTATATTATTATGCTTTATACTTTTGTTTGCTTTCCCGCATTAGCACTTTAAAGCATTATATTCCGTGTTACATACTTTTGCAAGACTTTTTATCAATCTTTTAATTCTCCAAAATTGATTTGTCTATATAAACTTATTTGTAAAGTTCAGAATATTTTTATAAAAGCTCTACACGCAATATCTGTATCCATTTCAAATCCTACTGATTTATAGAATTGAATTGTTTTATCCGTATTATCAGTAAGCAGGACTTTCTGATAAACATTTTGGTATATTTCAAGAATTTTATTCATCAATGCTCTACCAATTCCATATCTCTGATATGCTGGTAAAACTATAATATCTTGAATAAAAACAATAGAATGACCATCTCCGACAACTCTAATAATCCCAAGTAATTTTTCATTCTCATATGCTGCAAGTATCTTTAATGAATTTGCGTAAGCATTTTTTAACATATCAGGATTATTTGTATAATTTATCCAACCTGCACTCTGATAAAGATTTAATATTTCACTTTCATTATATTTGGCATATTCTTTTATTGAAAAATCCATTATATGATTCCTCCTCATTGATAACCGGACGCTCGCTTGCTATAATCATTAATGTTACAATTCTATGATTAGAGAATACCCTATTTACACTCTGGTAACAAGGAACTTTGAAAATTCTGGAATAGTTTTTGCTGTTATATTTAACTGTGCGTAAATACCCACGATTAAAAACCAAAAACCCTCGAATTAGTAGAATAGCATTTCAAACTATTTATGCCAATATTATTAATAACAAACATCTATGGGAGTATATTATGAACAAGAAAAAAGAATTAGGCTCACTTATAATCGGATATTTAGGGTCTATATTAGGATTATTTGGTGTTATCTGTTTTAATCAATATGATGTACTTATGTCATTGCCTTTAAGGGTACGAATGATAAGCATGATAGCAGTTTATTGGTTGATAGCACTAATACCAAGTATTGTTGTTTTTGTAAACAAAGAAAAGTTACTACCGTATATATTTGACAGGAATCAAATTGTTAAGCAGATAGTTCTCGGCGTTTTGATTGGATTAACCATTTCAGTTGTATTTACTTTAATTCCTCATTTATTTGGTTTTGGAGAATATGTTAGTAGGGGGAATAATTATCAATATTTATGGCAGTTCATTTATGATTTTTTTTACTTTATTTTTGCAGTCGGGTTTGTTGAAGAATTTGTATTCAGAGGCTTTGTGTATGAGAAAATAAAAGTAATCAGTCAAAACACCATAACCGCTATTATCATTTCTTCTGTTGCCTTTGGAATATTTCACATTTTTAATGGCAGTATCATTCAAGCTGTAATGACATCCTTTTTAGGAATAATCTTTTGCTTATTCAAATTAAAAATAAAAAATTGTACCGTATTGTCGTTGGCGATTGCACATGGAGTATATGATGCTTTGATAACTGTATGGGGATTTGCTATGCCCTGCTTTATATATAAGGAGTAAACAATTATGGATTTTGAACAACTTGCAAAAATAGAAAACGAAAGTGAACGTGTGAACAGAACGTATGATATTTTCAATGAAGATAGCAGGCTCAATCATTCTAAAGCCGCAAGAGTTGAATTTCTGACCACTGTTCACTACATAGAGAAATACTTAAAAGACGGCTACAAGATACTCGACATTGGTGCAGGCGCAGGTGAATATAGCCTTTACTTTGCCCGTAAGGGATACGAAGTGTCGGCTCTTGAGCTTGCCGATGCTAACATTACCGCTTTCAAAAAGAAGCTCACCGCTGAAGATAAGATCGACCTCGTTCAAGGCAACGCCCTTGATCTGTCACGCTATGCTGACAAATTCTTTGACATCGTGCTACTGTTCGGCCCGTTGTATCATTTGAAAAATGATGTGGACAAACAGAAATGTATCAGCGAAGCAAAGCGTGTCTGTAAAGATGGTGGTAAGATTTTCTTTGCCTTTATTTCCAATGACTTTGTATTCCTTACCGAATTTGGATACGACGTTAATTATTTTAGTAACGGTGATTACGATAAGAAAACGTTCAAGCTTAATGACTTTCCGTTTGTGTTCCACACGGTCGGTGCTGCAAGAAAACTTCTTGCTGACGGCGGTATAAAAGTATTACACGAGGTTGCATCCGATGGCGCAAGCGAGCTTTTGGCGGCAAGGATCAACGAAATGCGCGACGAGGACTACGCACAGTATCTCCGTTATCACTTCTATATCTGTGAAAAGCCGGAACTGCTTGGCATGACGAATCATTTGCTGTTCGTGGGAGAAAAGAAATCATAAAAATCTTATTGCTATCTTATGGGCTTTTCTTCACACAGTTTCTCTACTCAATTTAACACAAAAAAATAGTTATTGCCTACAACTATGCAGACAACAACCACTCTTTTGATTTTGAACCATCCACTTTTAGGTGTTCGGATGAGTTCCGAATAATGAAGCATCGGGGATTCGAACCCCGGACAACTTGATTAAAAGTCAAGTGCTCTACCGACTGAGCTAATGCTCCATACACTATAAATTTCTTTGGTAAGCTGGGCTAGCTGGATTCGAACCAGCGAATGCAGGGATCAAAACCCTGTGCCTTACCGCTTGGCGATAGCCCAACATTAGTGTTGCTACCGCAACAGGGTGGATAATGGGATTCGAACCCATGACCTCCAGAGCCACAATCTGGCGCGCTAACCAACTGCGCTATACCCACCATAGCCTTATAAATCCGTATCTGTTACTAATGTTGGATTTTAAAGGAAAATGTGCCCAAAGGGATTCGAACCCCCGACCCACGGCTTAGAAGGCCGTTGCTCTATCCAGCTGAGCTATGGACACATAAAAGGTATGATATCTCTTTACAATATCAAAGCGGGTGATGGGAATCGAACCCACGTATCTAGCTTGGAAGGCTAGTGTTCTACCATTGAACTACACCCGCATAAAGTCGGGGTGACAGGATTCGAACCTGCGGCCTCCTGGTCCCAAACCAGGCGCTCTAGCCAAACTGAGCCACACCCCGAAGGATATTTTTTTCGTCATTTCCTTGACGCGAAATTTATTATATTATAGCGAGCAATAGATGTCAACACTTTTTTCCCTTTTTTGAAATTTTTTTCGAGAAGTTTCTGGAACCCTTAATTACTCAAGGATTCCGTTCTCTTCTAACATCTTCTTCATTGCCCGTAACGCTTTCCCGCGATGGCTGATTGCATTTTTTTCTTCTCTGGAAATAGCTGCCGAAGAACATCCATATTCCTCTAGCATAAAAATAGGGTCGTACCCAAAGCCATTCTCACCTTCTGCCTTATAGCCAATATAGCCTTCCATAGTTTGTCTTGCCACCATACTGCGTCCATCCGGAAGCACCGCAGCAATCGCGCATACAAACCGTGCTGTTCTCTGTTCTTTCGAAACTCCCTCTAACTTATCGATGATAGCCTGATTTTTAATATCATAAGAAGTATCTTCTCCCATGAAACGGGCAGAATATACTCCCGGTGCTTTGTCCAGATAATCCACCTCAAGACCGGAATCATCCGCTAATACAATAGCATCTGTATGCTTTGCAATTGCTTTTGCCTTAATCAATGCATTTTCCTCGAATGTAGTCCCATCTTCTACCACATCCGTATGGATGCCCGCCTCTTTCATAGATACTACTTCCACATCCATATCTGCCATTATCTCACGAACTTCACGCAGTTTTCCCTCGTTTCCTGTTGCAAATACAATTTTCTTCATGGTGTCTTCCTTTCTCCTGCTTTGGTATCCGGTATCTGCCCTTATATCCAAAAGCGCCTCTAATAACCTTCTTCAAACGCCTGTATTACCGCATTATAAACGCCCTGTGCTACTAATTTCTGATATTCTTCTGTCTGAAGCTTTTCCAGTTCCTCGAGATTTGTCATATATCCGACTTCAATAAGCGCCACCGGCACCTGACTATTCTTTACAATATACACATAATTTCCCTTTGCCAGCCCACGCTTGTTGCTTCCGGCCGACTCTGCAACATTCTGCAAACACATCTCTGCAAAACGTTTGCTGGAGAATTCCGAATCATCTGCCTGATTGTAAAGAACCAAAGTTCCGTTTCTACTGGTGAATTTTCCACTTGAAGCCGAGTTGTTGTGAATGCTTATGAACAAATCTGCATGTGCCTTATTCGCTAGTCCTACTCTCTGGGACAGCGTCGGATTCGTATCGTCTAATCGCGTATAATATACCTTGATACTCTTATCGTCTGCCGTTTCAAATAACGTCTGTATCTGCTTTACAATGGCAAGATTTAAGTCTTTCTCACATACGCCTTTTTTTACAGCTCCGACTGCTCTTCCGCCGTGTCCTGCATCAATTACGATAACCTTGTCATATATTTCATGAGGCTCGATAAAATCAATGCATAAAAATCCATTATGATAGGTATAAGACAGCTCGCATACCTGATCCAGCTTAATTTCTAAAACACCTATCTCACCCTCTTTGTAGTACCCTACAGAGGAAATATAATCACTACTGCCAAATACGCGATAATTGTCCGAATAATTATCCACACCCTTTTCAAACACAACAGAAACTGTCTGCGTCAGATAATGATTAGAAATCGTAATATTACTTCCGTCTATTCCCTCCGGCAGCTCAATATTTAATTTTCCCTCATACTTTTGGGCTTCATCCTCATCTTTGACAACATCTCCCGGTGATTGCTGCACCGGTACTTCCACTACAGTTTCTAAAATCAAATCTATTTCCGGCTCAGCCGTCATAGTTTCTTTCAGACTTGGAAAAAAGTACAGGCACACACATACCCCCACTGTCAGAAGTCCCAGACAGCTTGTAACCCATCTTAGAATTATCTTTTCCATGTATCTAACTCAATTTATTTGTTGTTTGTAAACGCTTTAATACAAAGGTTGCAATCCTGCTTTTCTTTTACATTGATAAAGGAATTTCCGCTATGGCTGATATAGCTCTCGCCGTCTTCCAGATCAATGTCTTTTAAGGATTTATCTCCGGTGTCGTATTCAATCGCCATCGGATGCGTCGCACCGGGCGTATTTACATATACGACTACTGCATACTTCTTTCCGGCTGACACGGATATGCCTCTCTCAAAATCGATTGTATAATATCCCGCATCATCCAACACCCCTTCTGCCACAAGAATTTTGTTGTTGAAAGAACGGGTATCCTTAAAATCATCTACGATATAGACCCTGTACTCTGTATCCGGTGCAGTTGCATAAAAAGAAGCTGCTACTACCTCTTCATCCGATTTTGCTTCAAAGACATTTGCTCCGTACATAGATTCTTTATCGTAACCTAATTTTCCAACCCAGCCGCACAAATCACTCTGATAGATATTATCATAATTATCATTATTGTCTATGCGTGTATATGCCACGTTGTGCGTACCGATATTGGAATCATAGTAAGATACATAGAACACACCGTCATCGCCAAATTTGCTTCCCCAGCTATTCTGACATATAAAAGCACCATCACCTTCTAGCGACATATTAAAATTCTCTTTTGCATAATTATCATCCCAGCCGATAATTACCACATCATGGTTTGGCTTATTGGTTCCGATGTAGCAGTAAGAATACGTCTCCTTATTATAATATTTGGAAGAACTTGATGCATTTTTCAAACTGCTGTACATAGAAGTCTGCACACCGCCATACTTAAACACAGCCTCTTTAATCGCTGAAATATCTTTTGAGGCAATAATACGCATTTCCTGCACATGTTTTACCGCAGTTAGATTTTCATTTGTTATACCATCTCCGTATGGGTCGTCCTTCTCATAAACCGGACCCTGCCATGCCGCAAGATATGCCATCCCCATAGTGTATTCCCCGCCATCATTCTGCGTAATATTAAAGGAATTGCTCATGCTCATGTGGTCTACAGAAAAAATATACGACTCCTCCGGCAAAAGTGCAGACTCCATTGCGCTAAGTGCCGCAAAAGCCCAGCAGGTACCATATTTCCCCTGATTCTTGATTTGGGAAATCCGATATCTGTCTCTTAAATCATAGCTTGCCGGAAGACTTTTGGGATTCTCCGCAGTATCTGCAACGATAATAGTATTTGTCTCCATATCAAAAGAGCAGCTATAGCCAATCATGCTCGATAAGTCATTGATACTTACATAATAATCCCCCTGAATCTCCACTAACGGAGATACCACCGGAAATTCTTCGCCGCTTTTTAGCGCTATCTTCTCATTGAGCGTCAGCAATGCCGTATGATTATGTTTTTCCACCAAAAGCTGCTCATCATCATAGATATGTGCGCTGCAATTAAATGCGTCCCTGAGTATTTTAACCGGAATCATGACATTGCGGTTGTTATCCATATAAAAAAGATACTTATCAGACGTATACTCCTTATTGTCAATAACGACCTTAAGCCCTTTGCTGTTGACATCATCCGCTACCAGTGGGTACCATACATCTTCACTTAAGGTTCCGCCACGAAATTCGCCGATTTCGCCTGACTCTATATCCATAAATTGAAATTTTAACAAAAAGACGATTACTACCAGAATCGAAAGTGCCAGATATCTTTTTGATAGTTTCATGTTTATCCTTTCTTAGGAGGTTTCGGCCCCATGAACTGGTAGAAATAGGTCTTAATCATACCGTTGTAAATCTTACGGTTTTTATCTGCTTTTCTACCGATATAACGCTCTGCATCTTCGTAACCTGTTATCATATACATAGACCAGGCGTCTAAGTTCTGATATACTTCACCAATCTGTCCATATAATTTTGGCAAATCAGCCTTCTCCTCCAAACGTTCTCCGTATGGCGGATTTGTAATGATAAATCCATATTTTTTTGGATGGCTCATCTTTGCCACCTCTCGCTGCTGAAAATGAATCAGATGGTCAACACCTGCCCGCTTTGCATTTTCGCGGGCTGCCTTTACCACCTCGCCGTCCATATCATAACCCTGTATATCCACATTGATACCAATATCCACCATATCCTGAGCTTCCGAAACCGTGTCATACCATAGCTGTTTTGGGATAATGTTGGTCCAGGCCTCTGCTGTAAAGGTACGGTTCATTCCCGGAGCAATATTCGCAGCAATCATAGCCGCTTCAATTGGAAATGTACCACTGCCACAAAACGGATCTACCAGAATTCTGTCCTTTTTCCATGGAGTCAGCATAATAAGCGCCGCTGCCAAAGTTTCTGTAATAGGCGCTTTGCTGGTCTGCAAACGATACCCTCTCTTGTGAAGGGAATCACCAGAGGTATCTAATGCCACCATGACTTCATCCTTCAATAAAAAAATACGAACGGGATAAGAGGCGCCGTTTTCCTCAAACCATTCCGTATGGTATACCTGTTTCAGGCGTTCCACCATTGCTTTCTTTGCAATTGACTGAATATCAGAAGGACTAAATAATTTGCTCTTAATAGAAGAAGCTTTCTTAACCCAGAACTTACCGTCCTTTGGAATATACTCTTCCCAGGGAAGCGCCTTGATTCCCTGAAACAGTTCTTCAAACGTAGCAGCTTTAAAACGTCCTACCAGAAGAAGTACCCGCTCTGCGGTGCGTAAAAATACATTTGCGCGGCAAATCGCTTCCTCATCACCCTCAAATGTAATTCTTCCATCCTCTACTCTTGTAATTTCATATCCTAAATCATAAATTTCTCTTTTGGTAACTGCCTCCATTCCAAAATGGCAGGGAACTACGAGTTCATATGTTTTCATTTCTATTTCTCCAAAACAATTTCTATCCTTTGTTTCATGGGATTTCTGCCCATAACGCATACTACCCACATCATAAATACTATACCCTATTTTCAGGTACTTTTTCAATGTCTGGAATCAATTTTTTTCATGGCATCATAGCCGCCTACCACCGTTCCCACAATATATCCGTTTTTTCCCAGATTTCTTGCAAGCTGCATACTGCTTCCTCCATGCTGGCAATAGAGAATAATCATTCTTTTTCTGCCCAGTACGCTTGTATAATCTTCCACCTCATCCTCCGGATAATTGATAGCACCCTCCCAATGTCCTCGGCGATATGCATCTCTGCTGCGAATATCCACCAGTATTGCTCTTCTTTCTACTCTTATTTTTTCTATATCCTTTGGATAAACTACTTCAAACGTCATATTACCGTCCCTTTTTAATATCTTGTTACAGAATATGCTTTTTCTGATAAATTTGATATTTTTTCCAAAAAAATCCAGAACTAGGACTATTGTCCTATTGCAATCGCTTTTTTATTCATCTATAATCACAAATGGAAAGACAACCTCCTTTGTATGTAATTTCATTACTTATGAGATACAGTTGTTTTTCAGTTATACCTCTTATTAATTATTTATACTCCCCTCGAAAAACGACCCAGTTTCCCGGGTCGTTTTTCTTTTTCCATATTTTATTTTTATTTCTTATTACTTTGCACGCTTTAAAGCTGCTTCCCATGTTATTTTGGAATACTCAAATTTATATATTGCAAGAGAAATCACATACATCAATACGCTTCCCGCAATAACAACCACATAGCTTATCACTATGGACATTTCAAGCGGGAGTATCATTTCTGCTTCATCCTCTAATAATTCCATTAATCCTAAAGGTATATAATATAGGAAATATGCAATGAAAAACACTATCGTAGCCGGCCAGAAGAACTTAAGGGCAATGTTCATATATACCCCTATGATTATCATGATTCCGCTGGACATCAGAATACTATTAGAGATTAGCGTCTTATCCCATTCGAAAAAATTTGTTCCGACAAGCAGCATGACAATATTTAAGGTGTTTATAATCAGTAAATAGCTTCCAGCATGTAGCGCCGGAATAATTGTCTGTAGTTTCTTTTTGTACGGTGAAGTCTGCACCATGGCAGACACGGATACGGAATTTATCAATTGTACTACCATGATAGCCCCAATTGAATTATAAACACTTCCTAAAATCTTGGTCGGCGAAGCAAACATCATAATAAAACCCAATACCAGAAAGAGCAGCATTGCAAAAAAGTTTCCTTTAAAATTTAATCCGTATTTTAAAGCCTTAAAACCCATTTTTAAATTATTTGTCATAATAACTATCCCTCACCTTTTTTAAACTGTACAACACCACTATGATGCTGATTGCGGCTGTAAGTACCAGCAGAATTCCCTGTACTGCCCAAAAATAATGTTCTGTTAAATACATCATCGGAGCAATTAATATTCCTTCCACAAGCGTTGCTATGCTTGCCACCAGATATACATACTGACATCCTAACAAGTGTCTTGCTATAAGAACTCCTGACTGGCTCGTCACAAAACACAAAAGTGGGAAAAAGGAACAATCTTTATACCAACCTATCTGCTCCGGATAATAATTTCCAATCACAAGCAGGATAAGATAGAGTCCGACATATAGCAGAAACCGTCTAATGGTGTCTGTCAGTACTACATCACGAATGATTCTTCCAAAACGGTTTGAAGTCTGCAAATATTCCAAAGCGCTGTTGCTTTTTCTATAGAAACCGCCTAAAATCCAGTAATCTGCCCAAATATCAATAAGCACCATATACATATACCCTATCAGCATGGATACAACCAAAGGAATCTTAGCATAAAGGCAAAATAGATTCAGAATCAGAAATGATAGCGGTAATACCACAAGCACAGCAAAACGATAGCCCCATCTGGTAAATGCCCAATAATTTTTTATAGTTCTTGACATAGTTTCACCGCCTATCTTTCCATCAGGGAATTGGCCTTCATAACTGCAACACTGATTTGATACAAACTTGGAATTTCTTTTGTCACATTCATTCCCGCTAATTTATCTAAATCCTTTGCCAGACAAATCCCTTCAAATCCGTAATTATTTGTATTAATCGTATAGAGAATTTCTCTTGCTCTTTCCTTATCTTCTGCATCACCTTTGACTAAAATATACTTTTCCTTTAAGTCTTCTACCAATCCTTCTTCTACAATCTGTCCGTGTTCCATAATGATGGCATAGTCAGTTACATTTTCCATATCCGATACATTATGGGTTGAGAAGAATATGCTTCTTTCACCGTTTCCCTCTTCCAGATATCCCTGTATCATTTCGCATAGCTTATCCCGCATAAGCGGATCAAGCGGCGACGCCGGTTCATCAAGAATCAGCATATCCGTATCCCTCGCCAGAACATTGGCAAGCATTATCTTCATTTTGGTACCATCTGAAAATGAACTGATTTTTTTCCCTTTATCAAGAGGACCTGCTCCAAACACAGCCAGTTCCTTACAAAGACTTTCAAATTTGTCCTTATGAAAACCATCAAACATCATGCCGCTGATTTCTTCGACCTGTTTCATCGTCCACTGTGGAAGATAATAATGTCCCGGTCCTGTATAGCCGATTTTCTCTTTTTTGTTTCCTTTTTCACGCTCCATGTGGTCAAACTCATTAAAATAACGGATAGTTCCCTTGTGGTCTAACCGGATCCCCGCCAGAATGTTCATCAATGTACTTTTACCGGCTCCGTTCTCTCCAATCAGCGCTGTTGCAAGCCCCTTTGGGATATTCAGCTTTGGAATATCCAAAGTAAAGCCCTTAAATTTCTTCTCAATATTGCTTCCTTCAATTACATATTCCATGTTCATAATCTTTCTCCTTAATTTTATAACATATTTGTCCATACCTGTCTGCTTATCCGTACATCACTCTTCCTGCATATTCAGTAAAATCTGTAATGTCTGCTTTAGCTCTTCATTATTCATTCCGGCGATCTTCGCTGCCGAAATTGCCTCTAACAATGCAGTCTCGACCTTACGCATATGCTGTTCACGAAGCATCTCGCTATCCTGTGCATTCACATAAAAGCCTTTCCCCTGAACTGCCGTTACCAGTCCTTCCTCTGCAAGCAGCTCATATGCTTTCATCGTCGTAATAACACTAATTTTTAAATCCTTTGCCAGGCTGCGAATGGAAGGCAGATATTCCCCCTGCTTTAGCTTTCCTGCCAATATCTCAGCTTTCATCTGCTCCGCAATCTGCTGATAAATGGGTAGGCCTGAGTTTTGTATTAACCTCATCTTTTCACCTCTTTTTTTCTTTACTGTTATATATAACTGTTTATGCATTATATATACACCTATAACGCATATCTGTCAACTATTTTTTTAATTATTCTACAGGAATACATCAGGTTCTTTCCTATGATAGAAAAAGACCGCCAACCTTTCGCAGAATGCGGCCAGTAGACGGTCAATTTTCCGGTATTTCGTTGTTGACGACAGCATAGCCATTCTATTCCGTTCTATGACGTCTTACACGGTTTAAATGCTGTTCAAAATGTCCTCGTTCAATAAATTCTGCCAATACATATTGATCGAGCACAGGTACGGAGCAGGAGAATTCTCCCATAGTTTCCTTATACCTGCTTAGCAGTCTTTCCGGCAGTATCATATAGCCGATTCGTATGGAAGAAGAAAGACTCTTTGAAAAAGTATTGATATAGATAACCGATTGGTTATTGTCTGTCATATATAACGTATCTATGGGCTTTCCCGGCATAAAAAACTCGCTGTCGAAATCATCCTCTACAATGATTCCGTCATTTTCCTTCGCCCACTCCAAATATTCCTGCCTTTTACGGACAGTTGCCGTTACCCCCGAAGGGTAACTGTGAAAGGGTGTTACATGAAGCACCCTTGCATGGGTCTTTTCGAGTTCTGCGGAACAAATCCCTTCCTTTCCCATTTTAAGCAGCTCGCAGGTTGCGCCCATTCCTTCATAAACCTTGCGTATCTGCATATAAGAAGGATTTTCAAGTCCATACACCACGTTATTTCCCAGCATTCGCACAACGGCATTATATAAATGCTCCGCTCCCGAACCTATAATAATCTGCTCCGGCTGGGCAAAAATCCCTCTATAACGCAACAGATACTTTGCAATTGCATTTCTAAGTATGATGCAGCCCTCGTTTGGAGACTTTTCCAGCAGCTTGCTGCCATATTCCGCCAGAACACTTCTTACGGTCTTAAAGTATAAGGATTCCGGAAACAGCCCTGCTCCACGACCGCTGTTATTTCCCGTTTCAATTCCGGCTTCCGATGACAGTTTTCCCTCTTTTTGGGAATCTGCTTCCTTAAGAAGTTTTAGCTGACGATCTTCTTTTTTTCTCTTTACTACCATATTTAATTCTGTCACAAAATATCCGCTGCGTTCCCTCGATTCAATATATCCCTCGCCTTTTAACATCTGATATGCTGTTTCTACCGTAATCAGACTTACGCCCAGATGCTCTGCCAGAGAACGCTTCGATGGAAGTTTCTCATTCTTTTTTAGAACACCGGAAAGAATATCTTCTTTTATGGCAGTATACAGATAATAGTATTTTGGCTTATCCTCTCTTTGACTCATCGAATAAGTCAGCATATCCTTCCTCCTTTTGGCATATAAGAATCTGTTTCCATTGGTCACATAAACGTTCTACGCTCCACGCTGCATTTGCAGGACTTGTAGAAGGCAGCTTAACCGCCGGAATTTTTGTCTGCTTCTCTGCATATTTATGATATAACTCATATGCTTTTGCTCCATTTACATAAATCGCATTAACCTTTGAATGATTGAGAATTTCCGAAAAATCATTGACTACTACATCTTTGATGGATGTATCACTAGAACCTAAGATGGTGCAGCTTTTAATGACGTCCCATATCGCAATATGATTTGCAAGCAAAAAAGACTTCTTTTCGTCTATCGTCCGGGGAATCTCTTTTTCAAAGACCTTTGCAAGAACTTTCCAGAACCGATTCTGCGGATGCCCATAATAAAAATTATTTTCTCTTGATTTTACAGAAGGAAAACTTCCTAAAATCAACACCTTCGATTCGCTGTTAAAAATAGGCTCAAACGTATGGATTACATGTTGATATTCCTGCATCTCTACTCCATTTCTATGCTGATTTTATACTTGACAATTCTAAATCCAGCAACCTGCAAACTCCAATTTGTTTTTTATATAATACAGAAAAACCTCGAAAGCATATACTCTCGAGGTTTCAACGTGAGTGAGAAGATTCGAACTCCCGACACCTTGGTCCGTAGCCAAGTGCTCTATCCAGCTGAGCTACACTCACATATTCTATTGTTTGCCATAAGGCAATGCCGGCGACCGGAATCGAACCGGTACTGTATTGCTACAACAGGATTTTAAGTCCTGCGCGTCTGCCAGTTCCGCCACGCCGGCATATGTCTTCAATGAAGACATATAAATGGGACCTACAGGGCTCGAACCTGTGACCCTCTGCTTGTAAGGCAGATGCTCTCCCAGCTGAGCTAAGATCCCATATCTTGTCTTGCAAGATTAGTAACATTCATTACTAGCGACCCCAGCGGGACTCGAACCCGCGACCTCCGCCGTGACAGGGCGGCGCTCTAACCAACTGAGCCATGAGGCCATACATAATATTAGAAGTGGACCATCGGGGACTCGAACCCAGGACCGACCGGTTATGAGCCGGTTGCTCTAACCAACTGAGCTAATGGTCCATATAATGGAAAGCCGATGATCGGACTCGAACCGATAACCTGCTGATTACAAATCAGCTGCTCTGCCAATTGAGCCACATCGGCACACTATATCCGCTGATTTGTAATCAGCTGCTCTGCCTACAATTGACTCGCTTCTCTCCTCAATTGTCAAGAATTGAGCCACATTGGCACATTATACTAAACTTTAGTGACTCCTACGGGAATCGAACCCGTGTTACCGCCGTGAAAGGGCGATGTCTTAACCGCTTGACCAAGGAGCCAGTTCTGTTTCTTTCGCCGCTTTGGCAACTCCCCAAGTAGGACTTGAACCTAC
>CALWLL010000039.1 GCA_944381555.1 uncultured Agathobacter sp.
GCAACAGATTAAAACAAGCAAGAAAAGAGAAAGGGCTATCACAAGAGGAGCTCGCCAATCTCATCGGCTTGAAAGTTGGAACGGTTTCCAAATACGAACAGGGTGACCGCACTCCGGGAATCGGAAAGCTTCAACTAATTGCAAATGCTCTGGACTGTGACACATCCAGATTTGTAGCATCCGGCGATGAATATGTACGGATGACACAGACCACGGATTATGGCAACAATTTAGATGCATATTTAAACTGGTTGAAATTTTCCCACTTCGGATGCAATCCCTGTCAGATTGAAAACGATGACGGAAGTAAATCTTCTTCCTACCTTATCAGCTTTGATAAGGAAACTTTTCCAATCAGTGAGGAAGCACTGGGTAGGGTTATGGAATATCAGAAGGAACAGTTCAAACAACTCATCCGACTCTTTGGCGAGGACCTTCGATAGTAAAGGTAAACAATATGCCGGTCTATAAAGACGAAGAACGAGGAACCTGGTATGTCAGATGTTATTATGAAGATTTTACCGGAAAGAAAAAACAGATAAAGAAACGAGGCTTTAAACTTCAGCGTGAAGCCAAGGAATGGGAAGCGGATTTCCTAAGAAAGCAGAAAGGCAGCACTGATATGACCTTCCGCTCTATGTACGAGATTTATATAGAGGATATGGGACACCGATGCCGCCAGAGCACCATCGACGGAAAGAAGCATGTATTTGAGAAGCTTATTCTCCCTTATTTCGAGAATAAGCCCATCAATAAGATTACTCCCAAGGACATCCGAGCCTGGCAGAACGAAATGATTGCAAAAGATTATTCCAACTCCTACCTGGACAGGATGCAGAATATGATTACCGCACTTTTCAATTACGCAGTAGACTATTTCAACTTAGCAGAGAATCCCTGTCACAAGGCGGGCAGAATGGGTAAGCGTGAGGTTGTGGTGAATTTCTGGACAAAGGACGAATTTGACCGGATACTGGCTACCATGGAAGATGATCCTACAGCACATGTTTCGTTTTCACTACTGTACTACTCCGGTATCCGTTTTGGAGAATTCCTCGCTTTAACACCAAAAGACTTTGATTTCGAGAAGAACACCCTCGACATCACCAAAAGTCTACAGAGGATAAAAAAGCAGGATGTGGTTACACCACCCAAAACACCCAAGAGTATCCGGAACATCATCATACCGGACTTTGTAATGAATGAAGTAAAAGAATATATGTCAAAGCTTTATGATTTGAAAGATACGGACAGGGTCTTCCCCTTCACCAAATCTTATATCAATAATGCAATGGAAAGGGCTTGCAAGAAAAGCGGAGTTAAAAAGATTCGTATCCACGACATCCGTCACTCGCACGCCAGCTACCTTATCAACTTAGGCTGTGCACCACTGCTCATATCGGAACGGTTGGGACACGAAAAGGTACAGACCACCTTAAGCACCTACTCCCACCTGTATCCGAACAAGCATCAGGAAGTAGTGGATATGATGCAGAACCAGCATCAAAAGGATATGGTAACATCCGATGTAACTGCCCCGGTAGAAGCATCGGAAGAAACCAAACCACAGGGCACAAGGTTCAAAGTCGTAAGTCCAAAGGATAAAATAAGCCCACAGCAAGTCCATGAAAATGACTTAAGTCCATGCGTCGGCTTCAACCGACGCACATAAAAAGGCTCAACCCCTTGCAAACAAAGGGCTGAGCCAATTAAGTCAATTGATACTCAAAAAGTATTTAATTACTCGATGATTGTAGCAACTCTACCAGAACCTACTGTTCTACCACCCTCACGGATAGCGAATGTAAGACCCTGTTCCATAGCTACTGGATGGATAAGTTCGATAGTCATTTCTACGTTATCGCCAGGCATACACATTTCTGTACCTGCTGGTAACTGGCATACACCTGTTACGTCTGTTGTTCTGAAGTAGAACTGTGGACGATAGTTGTTGAAGAACGGAGTATGACGGCCACCTTCGTCTTTTGTTAAAACGTAAACCTGAGCAGTAAATTTCTTGTGGCATTTTACTGAGCCTGGTTTAACAAGACACTGTCCTCTCTGGATTTCGTCACGGTTTACACCACGAAGTAATGCACCAATGTTATCACCAGCCATAGCTTCGTCTAACATCTTACGGAACATTTCGATACCAGTTACAACAGTCTTCTTGCTATCTTCTTTGATACCGATGATTTCAAGTTCATCGTTAAGGTGAAGTGTACCACGTTCTACTCTACCTGTAGCAACTGTACCACGACCTGTGATTGTGAATACGTCTTCTACTGGCATAAGGAATGGTTTGTCTGTATCACGTTCTGGATCTGGAATGTATTCGTCAACTGTTGCCATAAGTTCCATGATCTTGTCGCCCCATTCTCCGTTTGGATCTTCAAGAGCTTTAAGAGCAGAACCTTTAATGATTGGGCAATCATTGAATCCATATTCTTCTAACTGTTCTGTGATTTCCATTTCTACTAATTCAAGTAATTCCTCATCGTCTACCATGTCACATTTGTTCATGAATACTACGATGTAAGGAACACCTACCTGACGAGAAAGAAGGATGTGTTCTTTTGTCTGAGCCATAACACCGTCAGTAGCAGCAACTACAAGGATAGCGCCGTCCATCTGAGCCGCACCGGTAATCATGTTCTTAACGTAGTCAGCATGTCCCGGGCAGTCAACGTGTGCATAGTGTCTCTTTTCTGTCTGATATTCTACGTGTGCTGTAGAAATTGTGATACCACGTTCTCTTTCTTCTGGAGCTTTATCGATATTTTCGAAATCTACTTTTTCGTTACCAGCAACTCTTTCTGCAAGAACTTTTGTGATAGCAGCTGTTAAAGTTGTTTTACCATGGTCAACGTGTCCGATGGTACCAATGTTACAATGAGCTTTGTTTCTTTCAAATTTAGCCTTTGCCATTTTGAAAATCCTCCTTAAATTTATGCCTCATAGGGCCTTAATGTTATCTTGGTTCTTTTATAACCATGCTTAAATTGATTATACGAAATAATCCTGTCTTTTTCAAGCATTTTTAACGTAGAATCCCTAATTTTAAGGATTCTACGTATAATTTAAATTATTTGCTCTGGTTAGCAAGTACTTTTTCCTGTACGTTCTTTGGAACCGGCTCATATTTCTCGAAGAACATGGAGTAGTTACCACGTCCCTGAGTTCTGGAGCGTAAGTCTGTAGAATAACCAAACATTTCTGAAAGCGGAACATAACCACGAACGATTTTTCCACCACCGAGGTCATCCATACCTTCGATACGTCCACGACGAGAGTTGATATCACCGATAACATCTCCCATGTATTCTTCCGGCATTGTTACTTCAACCTTCATGATTGGCTCAAGCAATACAGGAGCAGCCTTCTGCATAGCCTCTTTGAAACACATAGAACCAGCAATGTGGAATGCCATTTCAGAAGAGTCAACTTCATGGTAAGATCCATCGTAAACTGTTGCATGAACACCTACAACCGGGAATCCACCTAAACTGCCGGCCTTAGTAGCTTCTTCGATACCTTCACCAACTGCCGGGATGTATTCCTTAGGAATAGCACCACCAACAACCTCTGAATCGAATTTGAATAATTCTTCTCCGTTGGCATCCATTGGCTCGAAGCGTACTTTACAGTGACCGTACTGACCACGACCACCGGACTGTTTTGCATATTTGTATTCCTGATCAACCGGTTTTGTGAATGTTTCTTTGTAAGCAACCTGTGGAGCACCAACGTTAGCTTCTACTTTGAATTCACGAAGCAGACGGTCAACGATGATTTCAAGGTGTAATTCACCCATACCGGCGATGATTGTCTGACCGGTTTCCTGATCGGTATGAGCACGGAATGTCGGGTCTTCTTCTGCAAGTTTTGCAAGAGCTTCACCCATTTTGCCCTGTCCGGCTTTTGTCTTAGGCTCGATAGCAAGCTCGATAACCGGTTCCGGGAATTCCATAGACTCTAAGATAACCGGATGCTGTTCATCACAGATGGTATCGCCAGTCGTTGTAAATTTGAAACCTACAGCAGCCGCGATATCTCCTGAGTAAACAATATCCAATTCTTCTCTCTTATTGGCATGCATCTGAAGAATACGACCTACACGCTCTTTCTTGTTCTTTGTTGCGTTTAACACATAAGAACCAGACTTGCATGTACCGGAGTACACGCGGAAGTAAGCAAGCTTACCTACAAATGGGTCTGTCATAATCTTGAATGCTAATGCTGAGAATGGTTCTTCGTCTGAAGAATGTCTAACGATTTCATTGCCTTCCATATCTACACCTTTGATGGATTCGATATCAGTTGGAGCAGGCATATATTCGATAACAGCATCAAGCAACTTCTGTACGCCTTTGTTTCTGTAAGCTGTACCGCAGCATACAGGAACAGCCTGACAGCTACATGTTCCTTTTCTTAAAGCAGCCTTTAATTCATCTACAGATGGTTCTTCACCCTCTAAATACATCATCATTAAATCGTCATCTAATTCACAGATTTTTTCCACTAATTCCTGACGGTAGATTTCTGCTTCGTCTGCCATATCGCCTAAATCGTCTGTAACTGTGATATCATCACCCTTATCGTCATTATAGATATAAGCTTTCATTTCAAATAAGTCAATGATACCCTTGAATTCGTCTTCTTTACCAATTGGTAACTGAAGACAGATTGCATTTTTTCCTAATCTGTTACGAATCTGGTCAACAGTTCCGTAGAAGTTTGCACCTAAAATGTCCATCTTATTGATGAAAGCAAGTCTCGGTACGTTATAAGTATCAGCCTGACGCCATACGTTTTCTGACTGTGGTTCTACACCACCCTTTGCACAGAAAACACCAACAGCACCATCTAATACACGAAGCGAACGCTCTACTTCAACTGTGAAGTCTACGTGTCCCGGAGTATCAATGATATTGATACGGTGTTCTAAAGCACCTGGTTTTGCTTTCGTTTGTTCCTGTAATGTCCAGTGACATGTAGTAGCGGCAGAAGTAATTGTGATACCTCTTTCCTGCTCCTGTTCCATCCAGTCCATGGTAGCAGTACCTTCGTGAGTATCACCAATTTTGTAGTTAACACCGGTATAGTAAAGAATACGCTCTGTGGTAGTAGTCTTACCAGCATCAATATGAGCCATAATACCGATATTTCTGGTTCTCTCTAATGGATATTCTCTTCCCATCTTGTCCTCCTAATAAAATTAGAAACGATAGTGAGCAAACGCCTTGTTTGCTTCTGCCATTCTGTGCATTTCTTCTTTTCTCTTAACTGCTGCACCTGTGTTATTTGCAGCATCCATAATTTCATTAGCTAATCTTTCTTCCTGTGTCTTTTCTCCACGGTTACGTGAAAAAGTTGTCAACCAGCGAAGAGCTAATGCCTGACGACGTTCCGGACGAACTTCAATCGGTACCTGATATGTTGCACCACCGATACGTCTGGCCTTCACTTCAAGAGCAGGCATCATGTTATTCATAGCTTCTTCAAATACTTCAAGAGCAGGTTTTCCTGTCTTTTCTTCTACTTTAGCAAATGCGCCGTATACGATCTTCTGAGCGATACCCTTCTTACCATCTAACATAATGTTATTGATAAGTTTTGTAACCACTTTGCTGTTATACATTGGATCTGCTAATACGTCTCTTTTCTGAGTATGTCCTTTACGTGGCACGTTACTTCCCTCCTTAATCATGATATTATGACTCGAAAAAACAAAGCTTATGCAAGCCGCCTTTCTTTGTCACGTTACTTAAAATAGTTTCGATTAATTCAACGGTACTCACATGTGTCTCTCTAATGTGTTTCGTGCGGAATTTTATTCCAAATAGTGAATCTGATAATCCCAACACTAACCTATAGTTCTGTTTGTGATACTATTGTCTGCTAAAAAATTCCGTACGAATTATTTCTTAGCATCTTTTGGTCTCTTAGCGCCGTACTTAGAACGAGCCTGTTTTCTGTTAGCAACACCTGCGGTATCTAATGTACCACGGATGATGTGATAACGTGTACCTGGCAAGTCTTTTACTCTGCCGCCACGAATCAGAACAACGCTATGCTCCTGTAAGTTGTGGCCTTCACCCGGAATATAAGATGTTACTTCGATTCCGTTTGAAAGACGAACTCTGGCAATCTTTCTAAGAGCTGAGTTAGGTTTCTTAGGCGTTGCTGTTTTAACAGCCGTACATACACCACGCTTCTGCGGAGAAGATGTGTTAACTGGTTTCTTGTGAAGTGAGTTAAAACTTCTCTGAAGAGCAGGTGCTGTTGACTTCTTTACAGATGTCTGACGTCCTTTTCTTACTAACTGGTTGAATGTTGGCATTACTTTCACCTCCTGTATTATTCTTCATACCTGCAAAATATGCATCACAAAAATGCGCACTTTTGCACGCGTTAACTATTATATAAGCATTACTTTTCCTTGTCAAGCAAAAAATCACTGGTATTTCAGGCTTTTACGAAGACTTTTTTACTACCTCTTCGGACAGGAGAAATGCAAAAACAAAAATCAACAATATCTATTAATCAATGAAAAGAAAGGGCACAATATGTGCCATCCATTTGACAAAGCAAACTGTTTGCACAATCATGCCCTTTCGTAATTTTAATTATTACATGATTTCAATCGTAGGAATCAGTTCATTCGGATCATACATTTCTGTAGCATCCGCATCTATGATTTCCATATCTGATAACTCACTGTCAAGTTTAATGTTGCGGTATCTCTTCATACCCGTACCTGCCGGAATAAGTTTACCGATGATTACGTTTTCTTTCATACCAATCAATGGATCAATCTTACCTTTGATTGCAGCTTCGGTAAGAACCTTCGTTGTTTCCTGGAAGGAAGCGGCTGAAAGGAATGAGTTTGTTGCAAGTGAGGCCTTGGTAATACCAAGTAAAACCTGCGAGCCTGTAGCCAGTGTCTTGCCTTCTTCTTCTAACTGTTCGTTTAATTCTAAGAAGTCAAGTGCATCCACCATGCTGCCCGGTAATAAATCAGAGTCACCATTTTCTTCTACACGAATCTTCTGGAGCATCTGACGGACAATCAGCTCAATATGTTTGTCATTGATATCTACACCTTGCAGACGGTATACTCTCTGTACTTCGCGGAGCATGTAATCCTGAACCGCACGAACACCCTTAATCTTTAAGATGTCATGTGGGTTTACAGAACCTTCGGTAAGTTCATCACCGGCTTCAAGAACTGCACCGTCTGTAATCTTGATACGTGAGCCGTATGGGATAAGGTATGTCTTCGTTTCACCTGTTTCATTGTTTGTTACAACAACTTCACGTTTCTTCTTCGTATCTTTAATTGTAGCCACGCCGCCAAACTCTGTGATGATTGCAAGACCTTTTGGCTTACGGGCCTCAAAGATTTCCTCGACACGAGGAAGACCCTGTGTAATATCGTTTCCGGCTACACCACCTGTATGGAAGGTTCTCATTGTAAGCTGAGTACCCGGTTCACCGATGGACTGAGCTGCGATAATACCGATTGCTTCACCAACCTGAACAGCCTGACCGGTTGCCATGTTAGCACCGTAACACTTCGCACATACACCCATATGTGAGCGGCAGCTTAAGATGGTACGAATCTTAACTTCGCCAAGCGGCTTTCCTGTATCATCTGTTCTGTTGATCGGTCTGCCCTGACTGTCTACACCCTTCTTCCAGATTGCCTCTGCGCGTCTAGGTGTAATCATATGATTTGCTTTTACTAAGAGGTTTCCTTCTGCATCATAAATATCTTCGCATGAGAAACGTCCTGTAATACGCTCTTTTAAGCTTTCAATTTCTTCCTTACCTTCCATGAATGCTTTTACAACCATTCCCGGAATTTCACGTCCTGTTCCTTCTACACAGTCCTTCTCACGAACGATCATGTGCTGAGAAACGTCTACAAGACGTCTTGTAAGGTAACCGGAGTCGGCAGTACGAAGTGCTGTATCGGATAGACCTTTACGGGCACCGTGTGCAGACATGAAATACTCCAATACGTCAAGACCTTCACGGAAGTTTGACTTAATTGGCAGCTCGATGGTCTTACCTGTTGTATCCGCCATCAAACCACGCATACCTGCTAACTGCTTAATCTGCTTATCAGAACCACGTGCGCCGGAGTCAGCCATCATAAAGATGTTGTTGTACTTGTCAAGACCTGTAAGAAGCGCTTTGGTAAGCTCATCATCCGTTTCCTTCCATGTTTCTACTACTTCTTTATAACGCTCTTCTTCTGTAATAAGACCACGTTTGTACTGCTTTGTAATTCTGTCTACTGTATTCTGTGCCTCTTCGATCATCTGCGGTTTCTGAGGCGGTACTGTCATGTCAGAAATGGATACTGTCATAGCAGCTCTTGTAGAATACTTGTAACCCATAGCCTTAACGTCGTCTAATACTTCTGCTGTCTTTGTTGCGCCATGAATATTGATAACCTTTTCAAGAATCTGTTTAATCTGTTTCTTTCCTACATGGAAATCGATTTCGAGTTTTAAAGCATTTTCCGGGTTTGTTCTGTCAACAAATCCTAAGTCCTGAGGAATAATTTCATTGAAGATCAAAAGCCCAAGTGTGGTTGATACAAAACCGGAAGCCTTGTTGCCGTTTGCATCTATCGCTGTACGGTATACATAAATTGTCTGGTGAAGTGTAATCTCTCCGTTTTCGTATGCAAGTAACGCCTGATTCATGCTTCCGAAATGATATCCGAAAAGATCCATTGGTGTACAAAGCACACGACGATTGTTATCGGTTACATCTTCAAACCAGATTAAGTCATAAAGACCAATCTCTGCTTTACCAGTCTTAGGATCCGGAGTTGTTACTGCCTTTAATTCCTCTAAATTATTGAACACTTTATCGGAAACTGCTGCTGCGCCTTTTTCATTTACCCTGTCAGCAAGTTTTCTCATAGTCAGGTAGTAAACACCAAGAACCATATCCTGTGAAGGAACCGCTACCGGGCCACCGTCTGAAGGTTTCAGTAAATTATTCGGTGAAAGGAGCATAAATCTGCATTCCGCCTGTGCCTCTACAGAAAGCGGAAGGTGAACTGCCATCTGGTCACCGTCGAAGTCAGCGTTAAACGCGGTACATACCAGCGGATGCAGCTTAATAGCCTTACCTTCAACCAATACCGGTTCAAACGCCTGAATACCAAGTCTGTGCAGTGTAGGAGCGCGGTTTAACATTACCGGATGCTCTTTAATCACTTCTTCCAGAACATCCCATACTTCCGGCTGAAGTCTTTCTACCATTTTCTTGGCACTCTTAATATTATGTGCGGTTCCATTTGCGGCTAACTCCTTCATTACAAAAGGCTTGAACAATTCGATAGCCATTTCTTTTGGAAGACCACACTGATAAATCTTTAGCTTTGGTTCTACACAGATAACGGAACGGCCTGAGTAGTCAACACGTTTACCAAGCAGGTTCTGACGGAAACGTCCGCCCTTACCTTTTAACATATCAGACAGAGACTTCAGTGCTCTGTTACCAGGTCCTGTTACCGGACGACCGCGACGGCCATTGTCAATCAGCGCATCAACCGCTTCCTGAAGCATACGCTTTTCGTTGCGGACAATGATATCCGGTGCGCCTAAATCTAATAATCTGCGCAGACGATTGTTACGGTTAATGATTCTTCTATATAAATCGTTTAAGTCGGATGTCGCAAAACGTCCGCCATCCAACTGCACCATTGGACGTAAATCTGGCGGAATAACCGGAATAACCGTCATTATCATCCATTCCGGTTTGTTGCCGGATTCGCGGAAAGCTTCCACTACTTCGAGACGTTTGATAATACGCGCTCTCTTCTGTCCTGTTGCATTTTCAAGCTCTGCCTTTAAATCTTCGGAATCCTTATCCAAATCAATTGCAGCTAAAAGTTCATGAATTGCTTCTGCACCCATACCTACACGGAACGCATTGCCATACTGTTCCCTTGCTTCCTGATACTCTGCTTCTGAGAGAACCTGTTTGTAAGCAAGAGAAGTATCGCCTGCATCTAATACGATGTATGATGCAAAATACAGAACTCTTTCGAGTACACGCGGCGATAAGTCAAGGATGAGTCCCATGCGTGATGGGATGCCCTTGAAGTACCAGATATGAGACACAGGAGCTGCAAGCTCAATGTGTCCCATACGCTCTCTACGAACGCTTGCTTTTGTTATTTCAACGCCGCAACGGTCGCAGACAACGCCTTTGTAACGGATTTTCTTATATTTACCACAATGACATTCCCAGTCTTTTTGAGGTCCGAAAATCTTTTCACAGAACAAACCGTCCTTTTCCGGTTTTAAGGTTCTATAGTTAATTGTCTCAGGTTTTTTTACTTCGCCATGAGACCATTCTCTGATTTTTTCTGGGGATGCAAGTCCGATTTGAATAGCGTCGAACAGCATTGCCTGATTTGTCTCATTATTCATTGTTTCTGGCATTTATGGCACTCCCTTCTTATTTATTCTTCATCAAACAAGTCATCATCATCATAGAAGTCGGAATCAGAATCATCCATATCCTCATCTTCCACATTTATCAGTTCTTCTGCTTCCGCATCAAATTCCTGTTTAGTAAATCCGTGCTGCGCAAATGATTCGCTATCTTCAAATGCATAGTCTTTGTCATTTCCGATAATAGAATTGATATCTGTGTTGCCGTACTCACTTGTTTCCATAAGTTCAACTTCATTTCTGTCTTCGTCAAGAACTTTTACATCCAGACCAAGTGACTGAAGTTCTTTTAAGAGTACTTTAAAGGATTCCGGAATTCCCGGTTCTGGAATATTGTCACCCTTGATAATTGCTTCGTAAGTCTTAACACGTCCGATAACGTCATCGGATTTTACGGTTAAGATTTCCTGCAATGTGTATGCTGCACCATAAGCCTCCAATGCCCATACTTCCATTTCACCGAAACGCTGTCCGCCGAACTGGGCTTTACCACCCAGAGGCTGCTGTGTAACGAGTGAATAAGGACCTGTTGAACGGGCATGAATCTTATCGTCTACTAAGTGATGAAGTTTCAGATAATGCATGTGACCAATTGTTACGCGGCCATCAAAGCACTCACCTGTTCTGCCGTCTCTAAGCTGTACTTTACCGTCTCTGGAAATCGGAACACCCTTCCAAAGAGATCTGTGTTCTCTGTTTTCTGATAAATAGTTTATTACATCTTCGCGTAATACGTCTGCATATTTATCATAGAAGGTTTCTTCACCATTTTCAGCTTCTTCCTTGTCAAACGGCATATTTACATAGTCGTTTGCAAGCTCTAATGTATCCTGAATGTCAATTTCGCGCGCGCCATCGAATACCGGAGTTTCAACATTGATACCGAGTGCTTTTGCAGCAAGGCTTAAATGAATTTCCAGTACCTGACCGATGTTCATACGCGAAGGTACACCCAATGGGTTTAATACAATATCAAGCGGACGTCCGTTTGGAAGGAATGGCATGTCTTCTACAGGCAGCACACGGGAAACAACACCCTTGTTACCGTGACGGCCAGCCATCTTGTCACCTACTGAAATCTTTCTCTTCTGCGCGATATAAATACGAACAGATTCGTTTACTCCCGGAGATAATTCATCACCGTTTTCTCTAGTAAATACTTTCGCATCCACAACGATACCGTATGCGCCATGCGGTACTTTTAATGAAGTATCACGTACTTCACGGGCTTTTTCACCGAAGATTGCACGAAGCAATCTTTCTTCTGCGGTAAGCTCTGTTTCACCCTTAGGCGTTACTTTACCTACAAGGATATCCCCTGCCCGGACTTCTGCGCCAACGCGGATAATACCTCTTTCATCAAGGTCTTTTAAGGCATCGTCGCCAACGCCAGGTACGTCACGGGTGATTTCTTCCGGTCCGAGCTTGGTGTCACGGGCTTCTACTTCGTATTCTTCAATATGGATAGATGTATAAACATCATATTCCACTAATCTTTCACTAAGGAGAACCGCATCTTCGTAGTTGTAACCTTCCCATGTCATGAAACCAATGAGCGGGTTCTTTCCAAGTGCTAATTCACCGTTTGAGGTTGACGGACCATCCGCAATAACCTCTCCTGCTTCTACCTTCTGGCCTTTAAATACGATAGGTCTCTGGTTGTAGCAGTTTGACTGGTTAGAACGGGAGAACTTTGTAAGGTTATACGTTCTCTTGCTTCCATCTTCTTCTCTGACAACGATACGGTTTGATTCAGCGCTTTCTACTGTACCGGCAGCTTTTGCAACCACACACACGCCTGAGTCAACTGCCGCTTTTGTTTCCATACCTGTACCTACTACAGGCGCTTCTGTTGTAAGAAGCGGAACTGCCTGACGCTGCATGTTAGAGCCCATGAGGGCACGGTTCGCATCATCATTCTGCAAGAACGGAATTAAAGCTGTAGCTACAGAGAATACCATCTTAGGAGATACGTCCATAAAGTCGAACGCAGTCTTATCGTATTCCTGTGTTTCGTCAAGATAACGGCCGGATACAGAGTTACGGACAAAATGTCCTTCTGCATCTAATTTTTCGTTAGCCTGCGCTACATGATAATTATCTTCTTCGTCTGCTGTCATATAAACAACTTCATCCGTAACGCGTGGATTTAATGGGTCAGTTTTATCAATCTTACGATATGGAGCTTCTACGAAACCATATTCATTGATTCTTGCATAACATGCAAGCGAGTTGATAAGACCGATGTTCGGACCTTCAGGTGTTTCGATAGGACACATACGTCCATAATGGCTGTAGTGTACGTCTCGAACCTCGAAACCTGCACGATCTCTGGAAAGACCACCAGGTCCTAACGCTGACAGACGTCTCTTATGTGTCAGCTCGCCAAGCGGGTTATTCTGGTCCATAAACTGTGATAACTGTGAAGAACCGAAAAATTCTTTTACAGCCGCAGTTACCGGTTTGATATTTATTAAGCTCTGAGGTGAAATTCCTTCCAAATCCTGAGTAGTCATTCTTTCACGGACAACTCTTTCCAATCTGGAAAGACCAATACGGTACTGGTTCTGTAACAATTCACCAACCGCACGGATACGTCTGTTTCCTAAGTGGTCAATGTCGTCGCTGCTTCCCAATCCCCACTCTAAATGCATATTATAATTGATAGACGCGAAGATATCTTCTTTTGTAATATGCTTTGGAATCAAGTCGCTAATCTCACGCTTGATTGCTTCCATACGATCTTCTAATGTGTCATATTCTTCCATAATCTGGGCAAGTACCGGATAGAATACTAATTCATTAACACCAAGCTCCTTTGGGTTTTCAATTTCCGGAATCCATGTCTTGATGTCAACCATCATATTAGAAAGAACTTTTACATTTCTTGTTTCTGTCTGAATCCAAACAAAAGGAGCGGCAGCGTTCTGAATCTGGTCTGCCAGTTCTCTTGTAGCAGTTGTTCCGGCAGCGGCAATAACTTCTCCTGTGGATGGGTCGATAACGTCTTCTGCGATAACCTGTCCGTTAATACGGTTTTTTAATGCTAACTTCTTGTTAAATTTATAACGTCCAACTTTAGCAAGATCATATCTTCTTGCGTCAAAGAACATAGCTGTAATTAAGCTCTCTGCGCTTTCTACGGAAAGCGGTTCGCCCGGACGAATCTTTTTGTATAACTCTAATAAACCAGCCTCAAAACTACCCTGCGGCTCTTTTTCCGTGATAGAAGGGTCTTTTGCAAAGGATGCTAAAATCTTTGGCTCTTCACCGAACATATCAAGAATCTGCTGGTTGGTTCCTACTCCAAGCGCACGAATTAATACTGTGATAGGAACCTTACGTGTTCTATCTACTCTTACACTGAAAACGTCATTGGAATCTGTTTCATACTCTAACCATGCTCCACGATTTGGAATAACTGTACATGAGTACAGGGTCTTGCCAACCTTATCGTGTGCAATATCATAATAGATGCCCGGTGAACGAACTAACTGGCTAACGATTACCCGCTCTGCACCGTTAATTACGAATGTACCGGTTTCTGTCATAAGTGGCAGATCTCCCATGAAAATTTCATGTTCATTAATTTCGTCTGTCTCTTTGTTATGAAGTCTTACCTTTACTTTTAAAGGAGCCGCATAAGTCGCATCTCTTTCCTTGCATTCCGGAATCGTATATTTTACATCGTCTTCGCACAGTGTAAAATCCACAAACTCCAGGCTCAGATGACCGCTGTAATCAGCGATTGGAGAGATATCCGCAAATGCCTCTTTCAAACCCTCGTCTAAAAACCACTGATAGGAATCCTTCTGGACTTCAATCAGGTTTGGCATCTGAAGTACCTCTTTTTGTCTTGAGTAACTCATACGCATGCCTTTTCCAGCTTTCACTGGACGTATTCTGTTTTTCTCCATTGACGTTTCACCTCTCGTTTTGTTCTATTTTTAATAACAGTTCCAAACTTTTCCCAAATCCGCAGAATGAGCAGCACAGCAACCGGATACTGGCGACAGTACGCTTTTGCAGATATATAAGAGCAGTCTGAGACCATCATCGAGTCAATATCATGTTGAAAATTTTTCCGTATACGCAATATCTTGTAGAAAAATTTCAAATTGCATTCACAATTCAAAAAACTCGTCAAAAACCTGATGTTTTTAGGGCTCTCAGACGCTGATTTTCCAATTTAAAGTCTATTAAACCATGATAATGCACCGTATAGCATAGCACAAGTTCTAAAGGAATGCAAGTAAAACTTTGTCTTTTTTCAAGATATTTCCCGCCGCCCATAAAACCGCAAGATGCTTACATACCATTGGAAACAATATTCACTATAATGCAAAAAGCCGTCGGATAAACAAATTTATCCAACGACTTCTTATTCTTTCATAGTTTACACTTGAATTATTTGAGAGTAACTTTAGCTCCAACTTCTTCAAGTCTCTTCTTGATGTCTTCAGCTGTAGCTTTGTCAGCCTGTTCTTTAACGATCTTTGGAGCTCCGTCTACAACATCTTTAGCTTCTTTAAGACCAAGACCTGTTACTTCACGTACAACTTTGATAACTTTAACCTTTTCTGAACCAGCTTCTGTTAATTCTACGTCGAATTCTGTCTTTTCTTCTTCAGCCGCTGCTGCCGGTCCTGCTGCTGCAACTACTACACCTGCTGCTGCAGACACGCCAAATTCTTCTTCACAAGCTTTTACTAATTCGTTTAATTCTAATACGCTTAATTCTTTGATAGCTTCAATAAATTCTGCTGTTGTTAATTTTGCCATTTTATTTTCCTCCATTAAATAATTTTAAAATGATTATTCTGCTGTTGTTTCAGCTGTTTCTGCTGGTGCGCCACCCTTCTCTGCGATCTGATTAAGAACACGAGCAAAGTTTGTAATAGGTGACTGCATGCTGCCAAGTAATCTTCCAAGTAATACTTCTCTGCTTGGGATAGAAGAGATAGCTTCCATTCCTTTTGCATCATAGTATGTTCCTTCAACTACGCCGGCTTTGATTTCTAACTTAGGTGCTTTCTTAGCAAACTCAGCAAGTACTCTTGCAGGTGCAGTAGCATCATCTGTAGAAATAGCGAAAGCGCTTGGACCTTCCAGAACTTCTCTTAAGCTTTCGAATTCAGTTCCTTCAACCGCACGGCTTACTAAAGTGTTTTTGTATACTTTGTAAGAAATGCCGGCTTCTCTTAACTTCTTACGTAACTCGGTATCTTCAGCAACTGTAAGGCCACGGTAGTCAACAACTACTACGGACTGTGCGCCATTGATTGCTTCAGAGATTTCCTGTACGATAGGCTGTTTTAATTCTACTTTTGCCATTTTGTTTTCCTCCTTATTTTATTTCGCATAAAGACGTGAGGATTTCTTATACAAAGAAACCTCTCTGCCCTAAGACAGAGAGGTACAAGTCATTTTAAAGATGTAATCATCTGTAAAATTCCCTCGGTAGGTCGAATCGTTACGCCTTGCGGCACCTACTGTCTTCGGCAATATGCTTTGTAATTATATCAATATCTATCACGGATGTCAATTACTTTTCCGCAAAAACTTTGCTTATTTATATAGGTCTGTAAATATTGTTACTGTCAATTACTGTGTAATTTTAACAACGTTTAACTTAACGCCAGGTCCCATTGTTGATGTAAGAGTTGCACTCTTAATGTACTGGCCTTTTAAGCTAGCAGGTTTTGCTTTGTTAATTGCACCCATAAGAGACTGGAAGTTGTCGTTTAACTGTTCATCTGTGAAAGATGCTTTTCCAACTGGCACATGGATAATGTTTGTTTTGTCCAATCTGTACTCAATCTTACCAGCTTTGATGTCGTTAACAGCTTTTGTAACATCCATAGTAACTGTTCCGGCTTTTGGATTTGGCATTAAGCCCTTTGGTCCAAGAACACGTCCCAAACGACCAACAACACCCATCATGTCCGGTGTTGCAACAACAACATCGAAGTCTAACCATCCGTCATTCTGGATCTTTGGAATTAATTCCTCACCACCTGCGTAGTCAGCTCCTGCTGCTAATGCTTCATCTAATTTAGTACCCTTAGCGAATACTAATACTCTGACAGTTTTACCTGTTCCGTGTGGTAATACTACCGCACCACGGATCTGCTGTTCTGCATGACGTCCATCACAACCTGTTCTGATATGAAGTTCGATTGTTTCGTCAAATTTAGCTGTAGCATTTTTCTTAACGAGTGCGATTGCTTCTGCAACATCGTACTGCTGTGTCTTATCAAATGCTTTTACAGCGTCCTGATATTTCTTTCCTCTTTTCATGAAAAATAACCTCCTGGTGGTATTATCGGGAGAGGACCCTCCCACTAATTTGCACTGTTTCTAAATATGTTGTTAATTAGTCAACAACTTCTACGCCCATTGATCTGGCTGTTCCGGCGATCATGCTCATAGCAGCCTCTAAAGAAGCAGCATTTAAGTCAGGCATTTTCTGCTCCGCAATCTGCTGAACCTGTGCTTTTGTAATCTTAGCAACTTTTGTCTTGTTCGGAACTCCTGAGCCAGACTTGATTCCGGCTGCTTTCTTAATTAATACTGGAGCTGGTGGTGTTTTTGTGATGAAGCTGAAGCTTCTGTCAGCATAAACAGTGATAACTACAGGGATGATTGTATCGCCCATATCAGCCGTTTTTGCATTAAACTGTTTTGTAAATTCAACAATGTTAACACCATGCTGTCCAAGTGCAGGACCAACTGGTGGAGCCGGTGTAGCCTTTCCAGCAGGAATCTGCAATTTGATGTATCCTGTAACTTTCTTTGCCATTTGGAATTGCCTCCTTTAATTCATTCTCTTTACGTCTGCGAAACTTACTTCTACCGGTGTTTCGCGACCGAACAGTTCTACATTGATTGTAACTGTCTGCTTGTGGTGATTCATAGCTGTAATCACGCCGCTGGTATCTTTCCAAACACCGCCGATAACCACGATTAAATCGCCTTCTTCGAAGTCAACCACTACATTTTCAGACTTAATGCCCAAGTTTCTCATTTCGGCATCTGTAAGCGGTACAGGCTTGCTGCCCGGACCAACAAATCCGGTAACACCTCTGGTATTTCTTACAACGTACCATGTATCATCATTCATAATCATATGAAGAAGAACATAGCCCGGGAACATCTTCTTGGAAACCACTTTTTTAACGCCGTTCTTAACTTCCGTAACTTCTTCCATCGGAACACGCACTTCTAAAATCTGGTCTTCAAGATGTCTGTTTTCGATTGTTTTGTCAATATTTGCTTTGACCTTGTTCTCATAACCCGAATAGGTATGAACTACATACCAGTTTGCTTCTGCCATAAAAAACTTTTGCCTCCGTTAAAATGATAAACCAATAAGGAAATCCACACCATACTGGATAACCCAGTCCATAAGTGCAATGATAAGTCCTACTACGACTGAAACAGCCACTACCGCAATAGTCTGTCTCACAAGCGATTTGCCATCCGGCCAGAATATTTTGGAAAATTCTGTCTTAAGGCCGTTAAACCAGCTTGTCTTTGGAGTTTTTTCAACGTTTTCGTTCTGTCCCATGATTTTACTCCTTTACTCTAACCTAGACTATTTTGTTTCCTTGTGCATTGTATGACTCTTGCAGAATCTACAATACTTTTTGGTTTCCATTCTGTCCGGATGAGTTTTTTTGTCTTTTGTCGTATTGTAATTACGACGCTTGCATTCTGTGCATGCTAATGTAATTCTTGTACGCACAACTTCCACCTCCGTTTAAATTCATTGTTTTGCTGCCGCCCTAAAAAAGGGCATAAAAAAAAGACCTACTTCTAAGCCTGTCTAATATAGCACAATTCCCTTTATGCGTCAACACCTTTTTTAAAACTAGTTTTGCCTTATTACTGTACCACTAAATATTGTGGGGCGCAAGCGTTTTTTCTTATTAAATAATAGTTGTCAACAAAAAAATCCAGCGTTATAATATATATGTATAAATGGATTTATTATGCCCCGTTGCACATCTGGCAAAATTTCAAGGAAGAAAGGAGGGGTTTCTGTGGCAAGGATTGCAAGCGCTTATGCTTATTATCTGTCAACATATGGCAATCATCGGCCATCGCGCTATGACTCTCACAAGAAGAGCGACCTGCGCAAGATTTACAACCAAATGGTAAAAACAAATAAAGAATCTCCTCTGTATAAACTGACGAATGAGGATGAAGCTGCGCGCTATGCCATTGACATTAAAGAAAATGCAAAGGCAATTCAGAATGTAGTTGCATCATTGTCGGACAGCTATGGGGACTTTGCCGACTCCTTCCGCAAAAGAGTTGCTGTATCGAGCGATGACAATACCGTTGGAGTAAGATATGTCGGCGACGGACATGAGGAAAATATAGTTGATACATTAAATATAGAAGTAGCACGCTTATCCTCTCCTCAGGTTAATGTCGGAAATTACTTAAAAAATGACTCCTTATCCTTCATACCGGGGACGTATTCTTTTGATTTAAGCACGAACAGTTCTTCCTACGAATTTCAGTTTAATGTAAATCCTGGCGAAAATAACTTAGATGTGATGAAAAAGCTGGCCAATCTGATAAACCACTCCACTCTGAGCATCAATGCCGCAATTCGCAGCGGCAGCACAGACACAGGAGACAGCGGAACAAGCGCCCTGACATTAACTTCTACCCAGACCGGACTTAATGAAAATGAAACCTATCTTTTTGATATTTCCCCAGCAGTAAACTCCAACTCCATCAAAGCTATGGATTTGCTGGGAATCCACAAGGTGACACATGCTCCGGAAAACTCTCTTTTCTATTTAAATGGAGAGGAATTTTCTTCGCGTTCGAATACGTTTACTATTAACAACACTTTAGAATTAACTCTGAAAAATCCGACTACAGCAGGAAAAACAACAGAAATTCGTTTTAAAACAGATTCTGATGCTGTAGCAGACAATATTATGTTGCTTGTAGATGCCTTCAACGGGATTTTAAAAACCGCAGAGACTTCTTCCGAAGAGGCGGCCGGCAGCACCAATAAGCTGCGAAGCGAAATTAGCGGTCTGTCTCTCGCCAGAAAGGAATCCCTTGGCAAAATCGGGCTCAAGGTTGCAGACAACGGCTCTATCACTATGGACAAAGATGTTTTGACCGGGGCTATAAGCCCGGAACATTCCGAAGAAACCTTTGCAACACTATCCCGTTTCAAAAACGCCATTGGTGCCAAGGCAGATCATGTCGCCATTAATCCTATGCAATATGTAAACAAAAAGGTGGTTGCGTATAAGAATCCGTCTAAGAGCTGGGCGGCACCATATTTTAGTTCCGTATATTCCGGGATGATGCTGGATAGATATGTATAAATGAAAAAAGTGCTTATAAATAAGACAGCATGTAGATTTCCCTACCATGCTGTCTTACTTTTTCTGTATTATAAAAACACCTGTAGCTCTCCTGCCATCTTAGTTTCCAAATCACATAGTTTTTCACACATTGCTACGCTTTTTTCATCTGCCGCTTTATAAGCGTTCTTGTATTCGCAAAGAGATTTGATTCCCATATTACAACCATCTGTAAGAATGCTTGCAGCCTGCTTCGAATCTCCCTTCATCATCATTTTTACCTGTGCCTGCACCCAGGACGATGCTTTCGCCATTACATTTGGCTCTTGCCCCTCCGCGCCAATGTTGTTCAGCATTCTGTGAATATCTTCCTCCATTTTAATATGTGCCCCATTATATTTTGTTATAATTGTTTTTAACTGATCGTTCGTCACAAACTTATTAATCTGCTCCATGCTGTCTATTGCCATCTTGCATCCGGCATCACATTCTTTAAGTAATTCTACTGTATCCTGACTAACATCTTTTTTTACCATACTGCGCACTCCTTGTTTTTAATTTTATTTATGTCACAAGTATGTGTAAAAAAGCAAAAATTATGCGGAATTTTATATTTCAGAATTTTCTGACTAAAATTTTCATTCAGGGGTAATATTTTGTACTGAAATAAACGATATATAGTATGTCAGGGATGAAAAAACACAAAGGAATGTAGAGATATGAGATTCGAATTTGCCAACGTAAATACACAATATAATAATACCAACGCAGACACAATTGCTGCAATCACTAAGGAAAATGCAAATGCCGCAGGTTCTAACATAGCATCTGTATACGAAGCCAGCGACATAAATATAGATGCCGTAGTGCTTTCTATTTCAGATAAGGGCATTTCAAAAATCAATGCAATGCTGAGTAAGAGCATTCTATTAAGCTCACATGCTGCCAGTACAACGCTAAGCCCTAAAGACCGTCAGAACGTGATTAATCAAATTAACTCTATCCGGATTGAGATTGATGACATCCGGGAAGAAAATGCAGAAAAAGCAATTGCAGACAAAACCCAAAATATTATAAATCATGCTAGTGAAAGCATTAAGACACAGAACTCGAACAGAGAGAGCGTGTTACAATTGCTGTAAACCATAAAAAATCAGGAGCAGGAAAGGATTCCCGCTCCTGGTTTTATTTTCCTGCCAACACCTTTCATACACTATTATACAATCAATTGGCAGCCCTTGTATTTCCCGTCACTCCAGCTCATTCCCAATTCCACATCCGGCTTTACCTGCTCTCCATGAAAATCGGATCCACAACCCGTTTTTAACTGGTACTTTTCTGCAAGCGCAAGAAACTTTTCCGTCTGCGAAGGCGTGTGCTTGCTGTAAATGCACTCGATTCCATCCAGCCCCGCCTGCTTTAATCCGGCAACAAACACATCCACTTCCGCAAAACTTCTCTTTAGTAATCCCGGATGTGCCAGAACCGCCTTTCCTCCGGCGCTGTGAATCAACGCAACTGCTTCTTTTGGCGTTGGCTTTTTCCGTTCGACCTCTTGATGGAATGCATGGGTGTCTAAATATCTGGAGAACGCCTCTTTTATGCTGGTCACATATCCATGTGTTTTCAGATATGCCGCAAAGTGCGGCCGTCCAATAATCTCGCCTCCGGCGATTCTTTGTATCTCATCCAGCGGAATATCCATTCCTCTTCGTGCAAAAAATTCACAAATCAACTCTGCCCTCTTCGCTCTGTTTTCTGCAAATTCCTGACAGCAGCGACGCAAAGTTGTATTCGTTTCATCAATTTCATAACCTAAGATATGAACCTCTTCCTGCTCCTGCGTACTTATCTCTATTCCGGATACAAATTTTATGCCAAATTCTTCAGCGGCTTTTCTCCCCTCGGCAATCCCTGCTACTGTATCATGATCCGTAATCGCAATCAGGTTACAGCCAATAGATTTTGCTTTTTCCATCAGTCTAAAAGGTGTATATTGTCCATCCGAATAAACCGTGTGGGTATGAAGATCTATCATCCTGTCATTCGTCTGCATATTTTCGCATAAACCCTTTCATTCACTTTCTATTTCTTCCGTTAATACTCCTCTTACAGCGTCTTCCATCTCTGCAAGTTCTGTATCCTCCGGTGCCAGAGCCCGTACCTGTTCTAATACGGCCAGCGCCTCCCGATGCATTCCCTGCCCTGCCATAAGACGAATCTTATCCTTCATAATCTCAACCATCCGCAAAAGTTCTTCTCTTGCCTCGCGCGCCTTCTCTTTTTGCAGATTATTTTTGTCATTCTCCTGATTTGGTGCAGCCTTCTCTTTCATAAAAGCCGCCAGACGTTTGATGTTATTTCCAAGAGGCGGATAACATTTCGCAGCTTCCCTCAAATCCGCAATTTTGCCTTCCCAGTCATCCTCTCCACAAGAAAACATCCGGTTTAACCACACAGCGGCTCTTGCATCCCCGGAAAGCATCTCCATCTTACCCAAAAAGGCTTCTTCACGGAATATCCATGCATAATATTCGAGCGTACCTTCCGTAAACTGCGCGAATCGTCCCACCAGTGTCTCATAATCCTCTGTGGCAGATTCTAATGCCATAAATACTGCTGCATACTCCTTACGGAAAAAGCTGTATCGAATGTCTTCCTTTGTGCGATATGCTGCTATCAGATTTTTTGCCTGCTCAAATGCCATAATACCGCGCTGCTTCAACACCTGAACGGCTGCTGCCCATTGGGATAATTCCAGTGACAGCCACGCCGCTTCCATATCCATCAGCTTCGCGTCTAACATTGTCTGAATGTCTTTCGGAAGATTAAAAAAATCTGCATTGTTATCTAATATTCTCTCTAAAAGCTGTTGCAGTTGGTTCCTGTGTTGCGCCAGTATTTTATCCATCCGGTTACTTTGTATGCAGAGTGTAACATATTGACGCAGCATATCCAGATGGTTTTCCTCTTTTGTCACATCCTTTACGAAAAGCAGACTTTGCTCAATAATCATTTCCTGTCTGCCCAATTCCTCCTGCTGCCAGGCATCATATGCCGCCAATCCTCTTTCTCCAAAGGCAATGGCTTCCTCAACAAAGCCGCCTTTCTGTGCAGCTTTTAATCCATAAAAGCAAATCGCAGCATTTCCCTGATTGGTATTTCGTACGTCTTCCAAATAGCCCTTTGCCAATGTCATAACCTCTGCATCATCGCCCTTGCTGTGCAGTGCGCGAAGGATTGCTGTTTCAAATACATGGCGGCATTGATTGACAAAACGTTTATCTATTTTTGCAATATAGCCGATTGCCTCTTGTGCTGCACAAATTGCCTCATCATAAGATTGAATACTCAGATATTCCTGAACGATCTGTATTCTCCATCTCAAATTGTTCGGTTCATCTTCAACCATTGCAAGAAGCAGCGGAACATTCCGCAGAACCTTCCCCCGCAGCACTTCACTATCCACATTTACATATCCGTAGTGATGCGCATATGCCTCCAGCATAGCGCATTCGCCCCTTGCAGGCCCTAGTATTTCATGTACTTTTCCACTAAAGCAGGTATCCTCCTCTACCCGTATCAACCGCGATACCCACTCATCCGTATAAGATGTTCCTTCGTAATCATTGTAGTTTCTGACCTTATATACCGCCTGATCATATTCATCGCATCTGCCGCTTTGGAAAAAACGGATGATTGGCGTCACATCCTCAAACCATTCATCATCATCCATATACATAAACCATTCTCCTACAGCAAGTTCAAGTCCTGCGTTTCTGGCTTTTGCAAAATCGTCACACCATGCAAAAGGCACAATCCGGTCTGTATATTTTGTCAATGACTGCTTGAGCTTTTCATCACAGCCGGTATCTACCAGAATCAGTTCTGAATCCACCTGCTCCATCAGCGGTTTTAAAGAATCCAGACACTTTTCCGTTGTATCTTCTCTCCCCGATACAAGAAGAGATATGGTTAATTTTTTCTTTGCCATCTGTCTATTCCTCTAATGATTCTACTTTTGCCCGAAGCGCCAACTCCAACACCTCTAAATCATCCGGCAGCATCTGCTTTAATTGTGCAATGACAGCAAGTGCCTGATTTGCCTGTCCTTTTGCAAGCATCTCTTCTACCTGCGCAACAATCTGATTACGCAGATTATAAAGTTCTTCCTTTCTCTTATGGGCTCTCTGGCTTTCCAACTCCGGATATTGTTCAAGAAATGCCCGGATGCCACTTGCCCATTCCGGACACCGCAAAATACTTTCTTTTAAACATTCAAGCGCTTTCTTTCTATCCTGCGTTTCCAAATCAAGAAATTTCTTAATCCAAAGAACTGCCTGAAGTGTATCCGGCAGAACCTCCGGATACTGCACGAAAGCCTCTTGGCGATAATACTTTTCATAAAACTGCAAAGATGTGTTTACCAATTGCGCCAGAATTTCATGATAGCCCATAAGCTTCCCTGGTCCGTTTGGTCCCTTTGCCGCTTTTTTTTCCAGCAATACCAATTGGAAAAACTGATATTTCCAATCCTCCGGTACGAAAACTTCTTCTATTTTTTTCCTTGTGTTCGAAACGTGTTCGTTTTCAACATCTTTAATATACTGCCGGACATTCTTTTTCCACTTATCCGCCGGAACTGCTTTCCATTCCCGATAAATGTCTACAGAAAACTCCTCCGCCAGCGAAGATACCGCCGGAGGAATTGCCAGCACATTAAAAAATGTTCTATAAAACCCCTTAACTGCGCTCTCAAATGATTCTTTATTATTTTCAAAGCCTGCTGACCGAATCCTTGCATACCAGATATACCAGTCATCCGATTCTGCATTTGCATAGGCATACATGATTTTGCGGCAAGCCTGCTGGCTTTTCTTTTCCCATTCCTCAGCAGCCGCCACCATCAGCTCGCGTAATTCCCTGTTTGAAAAACCATCTGTTACGATACGGGCAAATATCGGGTCATAGTCCATTGTTGCCATCGCCTCTGCCAGATATTTTTCTGTTCCATCAAAAACATAGATTACCGGTTGATTTAACTCCAGCTTCTCATAATAAGTATGCAGTTCTTCCCTGCTTCCTTCCTTAATTCCACAGGAGATTAAAATACTATAGGCTTTTTTCATGTTGGTGTCATCAAAAGCCTCATTCACATATGCCGCCATTGTCTGTACCAGCATGGCATCTTCGTTCTTAGGAAGTTCCTTTGCTTTCCTGAAATACTCTAGCACGCACCTCTTCGCATTTTCATAATTTCCCAAATTCAAATATGCAACTGCTGACCCAAGATAAATATACGCATTACATAACTCCGTATTTCTTGTATCTTTTAACGCTCTTTGACACATCTCTAATGCAGGCTCATATTCTTTTAAGAACAATGCCCCTTCCACATATCCTGCGTAAAATGTACCAATCTGAACATTATTATAGTCATCATTGATATTTTTTGTATTCTCAATACATTCTTTACAAAAATCACATAAATCTTTCCACGCCTTTACCGTACGGTATTCCTGTGCTAACTGTGCCTTCCACCTTAGGTTCTTTGGCTCCTCTTGAATCATGTTTCTTAACAGTAAAGAATTTCTTTCAAAGTGTGCCTGTTTCTGTTCATCCGTTTCAAAAATGTATCCCGAATGATATGCTAGTGCATAAATACTCTTACACTTTCCTCGAACCGGATACATATATTCATGAACTCTGCCTCGAAATTCTGTATCTGCATCAATCCGCATCATCCGGGATACCCATGAATCACTATAGTAAGTATAGCTTGGCTCATAGAAATTGCGAACCAGATAATTGGCATATCCGTACTTTTTATATTCTCCAGAACGAAAGAATTGTACTAATTCATCGATTTCAACGAACCATTCGTCATCATCTAAGAATAAAAACCATTCGCCCCTGGCTTTACTTAAGCCCACATTCCGCGCTTTGGCAAAATCCTGACACCACTCAAATTCATAAACCTGATCGGTATATTCTGTAAGAATCTTGTGAATTCCGGGATTCTTGCTGGTATCTACCAGTATCAGTTCACTTGGAATCTGCTCTAAAACCGGACGCAGAGAATCCAGACATTTCCGAATGGAGTCCGGTCGGTTGGATGCTAATAATGAGATTGTAAGCTGTGGTTTTGTGAATGTCTTTTCCAACATTTTTCTCCTTCATCTATCATACAGATATTATGTAATGTATATTATACCATAGATTACTTTTTCCGACAAAAAATCTTGCGCTATTTGTTGATTATTGCACGAAAAAAGGAGTGAATTTCTCCACTCCTTTAAAATGCTTAATTAGTTTTATCTGATTACTGAAGTAATGAGAGAACACCCTGTGTAGCCTGATTAGCCTGAGCAAGCATTGACTGTCCAGCCTGCTGGAGAATGTTATTCTTGCTGTACTCAACCATAGCTTCAGCCATATCTGTATCTCTGATTTCAGATTCAGCAGATGTTGTATTTTCTACTACGTTGTCTAAGTTAGCGATTGTATGCTCTAATCTGTTCTGGATAGCACCAAGTTCAGATCTTGTAGCAGATACTTTATCAATCGCTTCTGCGATAACATCGATTGCATAAGTAGCTTTCGCACCTGTATTATCTAATAAGTTAAGTCCTTTTACACCAAGACCTGCTGCGTCCATTGTGTCGATGGTTACAGCTATTTTGTTGTTTTCATCAGCATCAGCGCCTACATGTAAGCTGAACTGCAATCCCTGTGTACCTGCAACCTCACCTTCTGTGATTTCAAATTCAACCATATTCTGATTATCTACTGTAACTTCTGCATGGTCTGCAACTTTTGCTTCATATCCCGGATCTGTACCTACCGAACTTGCTTTGCGAAGCTCTTCCTGAATAAGGTCATATGCCTGCGCTTTTGTGATAACAGATGCATCATTATCACCGATATCATTTCCATCTGTATCTTTCATGGTTACATAGGTTGTTGTTCCGATGATTACGGTATCGCCATCTTTAATCATCTTCTGGAGATTTGCCTGTGTATATTTGCAATCTGCTTCGTCTTCGTCATCTGCTGTAGCAACTACTTCATATTCAATACCATTAATGGTAATAGTAGAACCTACTGCAGCCGGAACTTTTGCTTCTACTTCAGATATTTCTGTACCAATTGTATAACCTTTTGAACCAATTGTAATGGTTTCGCCTTCTTCTAAAGCATTCATTCTGAATGTAGCCGTTCCTGTTCCTGCACCCATCATCCGGCCTGCAATACCAGCATCTTTTGCTGATACAGTTAATGTTGTAGCTTTTCCGTTACCTTTTAGCAAATATGTTTCATTGAATTTTGTTGTTTCAGCGACACGATCGATTTCTGTTGTCAACTGGTCGATTTCGTTTTGGATTGCTTCACGATCGGATTCTGAGTTTGTTCCGTTCGCTGCCTGAACTGCTAATTCGTTCATACGCTGTAACATGGAATGAACTTCTGTTAATGCACCTTCAGCCGTTTGTACTGCGGAGATACCATCCTGTGCGTTTGTAGAAGCCTGATCAAGACCACGAATCTGTTTACGCATTTTTTCAGAGATAGATAATCCTGCTGCGTCATCTGCTGCACGGTTAATCTTATAACCGGAAGATAATTTTTCTGTTGCTTTCGCCTGATTCTTTGTTGTTACTCCTAACATTCTGTTAGCGTTCATTGCCTGCATGTTGTGCTGTACTACCATAATTTTTTCTCCTTTTGTCTGTTATTCCTTTAACATCCTTCGTCCGTGAAGATAAATTAAATACCGCCTCCATGCAGTACCTTTAGTTACTATATATATCGGAAACAGTCCAAAAAACTTAACCCCTTCCTGCAATTTTTTCGAGAATGCTTGATTTTATGGGATTTGGAAGCATTTTCCTGTTCCGTTACAACTATATTATCGGAATTTCTAAATGAAACTTTATATCTATTTTCAAAATTTTGCAAAATTTTTTTACAAACTCTTTTCTTTGATTCTTTCTTTTCCAGAAGATGCGCATCCGCAGCGGAGCGTTTTTCATATCATAGGAAAGTAAATTTCTTTCACACGTTAATGTATCACGGTCTTTCCTATGATAAGAAAAAAGAAGCAGGACTTACGTCCCGCTTCTTTCCTGATAGCCTTAACCTTGCTATGATTAGCCAAGTAATGAAAGAACACCCTGAGTAGATGTGTTAGCCTGTGCAAGCATAGCCTGTCCAGCCTGAGCAAGAATGTTATTCTTGCTGTATTCAACCATCTCTTCAGCCATATCTGTATCACGAATCTGTGATTCAGCAGATGTTGTATTTTCTACTACGTTGTCTAAGTTAGCGATTGTATGCTCTAATCTGTTCTGAACAGCACCAAGAGCAGATCTTGTTTCAGAAACCTTAGCAACAGCATCAGCAATTGCATCGATTGCATAAGTAGCCTTAGCACCTGTGTTATCAACTACGTTAAGTCCCTTAACACCAAGTCCTGCAGCATCCATTGTATCGATTGTAACTGCAATCTTGTTGTTTTCATCAGCATCAGCACCTACATGTAAGGATAACTGTAATCCCTGTTTAGTTTCAGCTTTGCCTTCGGTAATTTCGTAATATACTTTACCATCGCCATAGTCAGCATCCGTACCCTCAGCGTGCTCTGCAACTTTAGCTTCCTCACCTGCGTCTGTACCTACAGAACTTGCTTTACGAAGTTCTTCGCGAATAAGTTTGTAAGCCTTATCAGCAGTAATAATGGAAGCATCGTTATTGCTAACACCCTCTGTATCCATTGTAGCTGCAACGTATGTTGTAGTTCCAAGAATAACCTTAGCACCTTCGTTGACGAATTTCTGTAAGCTGTCTGCAGTATACTTGTTCTCTGTTTCATCCTCATCTGCTGCATTAGCAACAACTGTATACTCTGTACCGTTAATAGTTACAGTAGTACCTGTAACTAAACCATCAACAGCTGTCTTAACATCATTAATATCTGTACCAATTGTATAGCCTTTAGAGCCGATGGTAATCTGTTCGCCTTCTTTTAATTCATCCATTACAAAAACAGCTGAGCCTGTACCAACGCCTCTTAATGAACCTTCGATACCAGCATCTTTAGCATTAATTGTAAGAGTAGAAACTTTGCCGTTGCCTTTCAGTAAGTAAGTTTCGTTGAACTTTGTTGTTTCAGCAACACGGTCGATTTCTGTTGTTAACTGATCAATTTCGTCCTGAATAGACTGACGGTCAGATTCAGAGTTTGTTCCGTTAGCTGCCTGAACTGCAAGTTCGTTCATACGCTGTAACATAGAATGTACTTCTGTTAAAGCACCTTCAGCGGTCTGAACTGCTGAGATACCATCCTGAGCGTTTGTAGAAGCCTGGTCAAGACCACGAATCTGCTTACGCATTTTTTCAGAGATAGATAATCCTGCTGCATCATCTGCTGCACGGTTAATCTTGTAACCAGAAGATAATTTCTCTGTTGACTTAGCCTGTAAGTTAGTTGTGATTCCTAACATTCTGTTGGCATTCATAGCCTGCATATTGTGTTGTACTACCATATAATTTTCCTCCTTGAAAATGAAATCCACTGCATCCTTGCAGTTTTTGTTGTGTGACTTCCATCGTCCCGGCCGTACGCTCCGCTAGATTTTCATCACAAATAAACAATTATATTGTTTACCTATCTGCTATATCGGACATTTTTCCCGATACTTTATAGTTAAAAGAGAAAAATTTTAAAAATTTTTCCCTCTGAACTATCTTGTGGCTTCTTGCTTATCAAATGTTTTTTCTCTCAAAAATTCCTTTTAGCAAGTCCCAAAACTTATTTTTTATTATCCATAAACTGTGGGTCAACATAATTAAGCTGCATCATATTCTTGTAATATTGGCTTGCCGCTTTGGTGTTTGTGCGGACAATCTTAGCTTTCTGCTTGACAGATACAAATTTTCTTGTCATAAGGTCCTTATTCCTTGCTTCCTGCGATTGAAGCTCCATACTAAGATCTGTAATCCTTCGAATGCAATCCTGCATGGATTTGATTTTATCCCTGTAAGCATCTTTATGCTCATACAGTTCTTCTCTCACTCTTTCAAAAAGCTTATCAAATCCGCTGTCAAGCTGCTCCAATTGTTCAATGAGCTTTGCCTTGTCTTCTACCGTTTTATCAAAATCATCGGCATCCGCTTTCTCATCCTCCAATAAGTTGCATTGAAGCACATTCAGTCTTTTTATTTCATTCAGAACCTGAATTTTTTTATTCAGGCTCTGAATCATAATGTCTACATAGGTCTTCTGCATTGTCTCTCCTATGACACCTGTACCTTCTTGCCTTGGTTAATCGCCATAACTTCTTTCCAGGTATCTCTCATGGTTCTTAAGTGTTTTAAGATTTCTTCCATAATTTCCGCATCTTTCTTCATGTTCGCTTCGTGAAGCCTTCTGATAAGATAATTATAAACCTGTTCGAAGTCCTTTGCAACCGGATACTTGTGTTCCAGACTTGACTTAAATTCTAATATGATACGCTCCACTTTAATGATATTATTATGTGCTTTTTCAATATCATTTTTTTCAATAGCTGCGATTGCAATATTTGCAAATTTAATTGCGCCATCATAAAGCATTAAGGTTAATTCTGCCGGTGAAGCGGTCATAATCTTACTGTTTGCATATGCTGCATATCCATTTGTTGGAGTCATGTCTTTTCCCACCTTTTCCCTAAAAAACTGTTTAAAACTTATTGTCCTAACAAGCTGCTGATAGAACTTGTCTGGCTGTTCAAATTAGAAAGCGCCTTCTCCATCTGCGTAAACTTGTTGTAGTAGTAGTCTTCTTTCTCAGATACCTTTTCCTCCCACTTTGCAATCATTTCTGCGTAATTGGCAAGCTGCTTGTCCATCTCTTTATCGTTGTAGACCTTATAAGCTGAGCTTAAATCAGTCGACTTCATCTTCTTGTCAATTTCCGTGTACAGATTGCTTGTGAGCTTCTGCATAAATTCCACTACCTGATCAGGATTTTCTTCAATGGCTGCCATTAACTTATCCTTCTTGCCTGAGGTATTTTCGTCATCCTCATCTCCGTCAATATGATAAGCATAATGCTCATTCTCTGCCGCATTCAAATATCCCATTGTTGAAATACCGAATGTTGATAAGCTTAACTTCTCGCCATTTACCTCATAGACCTGCGCCATAGAGTTCACCATTACGGACATTACGCTGTTTAGCGTTGTATCACGGCGGAGAAGGGAATCCTTAATCTTGTTCTCCCACTTTTCAATCTGTTCTTCTGACATAGCCTCTTTTTCTTCATCCGTCAGGGGCTCATAGTCGCTGGCAGACTCTGCGTTGTAAAGCTTTGTCATCTCATTGATTACATTATTGTATTCGGTTAAGAAGTCCTTAATCTTATCGTAAATGCCCTGCGTATCAACGCTTGTTGTAATCTGGATTGCATTGGCATCACCCGCACCTGTTACTGCGGTTGCGTTAATCGTAAGTCCATTTACCGTGAAGCTGTTTGTTGAACTTGTAAACTGTACGCCGTTTAACTCAATGACCGCATCCGAAGCATCAATCTTAACTGCCCCGCCCGCTGTATAAGCTCCGGTATCATCAGATAAAATCTCATTTGCCCGGACAGCCTTCTCTGCCATCTCATATACGGCGCGCTCTAATCTTGTAAGATTTTCTTCTTCTGTACCTTCGTTATCATTCTGGATTGCTATGAACTCATCAATATCCAGCGCTTCCTGTGCAGCTTTCGCATCTGCCATAGCACTTTCGGCATCTTTAATGATGGTTTCATTTGCGGAGATAAGTCCCGGAAGTTCTGCCAGACGGTCAATCTCTTTGATTTCCGTCTGTGCTGCTGTCTGCGCCTCCGTTGCTGCCGTCAATTCTTCGTTGGCTGTGGCTAACTGTTCCTCCAATGCTGCCTTATCCGCTTCATAAGTAGGGGAAGTGGTATCTAATGCTGCAATCTGATTTTCCAAATCCCTTACTTTCGCTTCCGCATTTGCCGCATTTTCATTCAGAACTGACATATTTGCTTCTAACTCTGCTTTTCTTGCAGCCGTATCAACACCGTCATATTTCTTCTGAAGTTCTTCCAGTTCTTCCTGCAACTCCCGGTTTTCGGCTTCGGTTTTTAAAGCCTTGCCGTTTTGCGTATTCCATTCTTTCTGAAGCTCATCATATTTCTGGATCTGTTCATTGATATATGCTTTTACTTCCTCTACATCAACCGTACCATTTCCATCTGTATCTGTGGCATTCACATAAAATCTCTCATATGCCTCCTGATATGCCGCTGCGGATGCAGTAAAACTTTTTTCGCCTGTTGTACTGTCCACCGATACAAGGGCCACATCCAATCCAAGTACTTTCAGTGCCTCTTCACCATTTTCGTCAATACCGGTTAAGGTAAAATCTCCTGCGATGCCGGAATCCTTTGCGCTTACGAAAATACGGCGGTTATTTGTATCGAACCCCGCATTAAGACCTGCGCCTTTTAGAGAACTGATAAAATCATTTACCGTTGTATCTGCGGTAATCTTAATCTGCTCGGTCGTTCCATCATTTTTCTTTACTTCAATGGTAGAATCTCCTCCGGTATAACCGAGTTCAGATAATTTGGTTTCTGCTGTTACCCCTTTATCCAGTTGCCCGCCCGTTATATATCCACTCTGGGCAGTCTGTAAAATGTTTAGCTTCTGTGTACCGGTAACTGCTTCTGCGGAAGCTGTTACTGTTGCTTTTGTATTGTCTGAAACAGATACTTTTCTTAGGTTGTATGCAGATGATAAACGTAAGTTGGACAGATTGGTGTAAAGCCCGTAAATCTTGGTATTTAAGCTCTTCCACACATCCTGCTTCCAGGTAAGTTTGGTCTGTGCTTTTTCGTATTTTTCCGTTTTTAGACTGTATGCAGATACAAGTTCCTGAACGATAGCATCTGTGTCCAGTCCGGAATTGATTCCGGATAAACGAATTGCCATAATACTCTCCTTTCCTGATTAACGCTTCTCGTCAACCATAAGCCCTGCCATTTCCCAGACCTTGGCGATCATATCCAATGTCTTTTCCGGCGGAAATTCCTTAATTACTTCTTTGGTCTGCTTGTCCACAATTTTAATGGTTACACGATTGGTATCTTCATGCACACCGAAAATTGCTTCCGAATTCTTCGCGCGTTTGTTGATGTCTTCTACCGCTTTTTTAATCTGTGCCTGTTTTGCCTGATGCGCTTCAATTAATTCGCTCATGCTAGCGCCTGCGCTGCTGGTATCCCCTGCACTTTCGCCGCTTGCCTGCTTTGTATTTATCGCAGACGTTTCTTTTGCGATGTTTTCTGATGTTACTGCAATTTCTGTTTTTTCAACTTTGACCGCTGCCTCTGCGCGAACCTCCGCAGACGAGCTACTTCCCTGATACGTCATGCCTGCGCCTTTGATTGCCTCAATTGCCATTTTTTACACCTCCATGTGTTTACATAAATTCTTTTAATGCATCCAATCCTTCCGGACTGAAACTTGCTTTGTTCTCCTCTTGAATCTGTAAATATACTTCTTTACGGTATATCGGCACATCCTTTGGTGCTGAAATACCGATTTTTACCTGATCTCCACGCACCTCTAAGATTGTAATCTCAACATTATTGTTTACCATTAAGGCTTCGCCTTTTTTTCTTGTCAATGCTAACATCTCTATTCACCTGCTTTCTCTTTGCTTGCTTTAAGCAGGTCGTAGATTTTGTATTTTACAGGATAGTCGTCTTCTGTAATAATCTGCGCCCCTTTATTGGTATCTAAGTTAATAACAATCGGCGCCTTTAAGTTTACAGAAAAATCTTCCACCTTCTTTGGAACAGTTACTGTTACCAGAAGATATGTATTCTCTTCATGAAATTCTCCTAATGGAGCGATAATTTCTTCATTAACGGATGGTCTGTAGTCTCCTATGAAATGACTTGGATCAATAACCGGAAAGGCCACATTTCCGTCGTCCATAGACTGAAGCCACATAATCTTAAATGCTTTGTCCTTTTTCTCTTCATCAAAGATCAATGCAAAATGTGTAAGTTCCGGGAATCCAATCATTCCCTTTTCCATTGTGATGATTTTATCATCAGCAATGTCAATAGTGCCAAATACTCTTGTTACTGCCTTCATGGTTTTACTTCCTCCTTCGTCTCCGACGATTTTTTATTGCTGTTTATTCTAAATGTAATCAAGAAGTGTTCTCTCGCCCAGCTTACCCGCTGCGGTTAGCGATGACTGATAAGCATTGTATGAAGCATAATAATCTATGATAATGTCTGAAATATCTCTGTCTTCATTCTGCGACTTCAGTTCTTCGATGGTTGTCTGTTGGTTTTCCACACGGGTCTGCGTCATGGTCAGACGGTTCTTCATACTGCCGACATTGGTATTTGCGATATTTACGGATTCCAGATATCCGTCAAATCTCGTGATATACTGCTCATAGGTCTTCTGGAGATTATCATCTGCAAAATCTGCTTCTTTCTTTGCCGCATCCAGATAGGTCTGCAGCATTGCCTGAGAATCCTCATCCTGATACTGCGCCTCTTTCATCATGCTCTCAAGCTTTGTAACCTTGTCATTCGTATCAATTGCCTTCTGCACTACATTAATCAGTTCATCTACATCGCGTTTAATATCGGAATCAAACACATCACTCGCCTGTGTGTTGATGGTAATGCTGGTGTTATTGGCGATGGTGTAGTTAATATCCTGATTTTCTTTGGTGTACTCTACATGTTTGGTCGGATCGTCGTCTGTAATATCCACACAATCATAATAGTATTCCGGCTTTAATTCACCCTCATCAAAACCTTTCTTGGTGTACTCTGCGCTGATAGAAGCTCTTCCGTCCGAAATGGTATTTGCAATCTCTTTTCCAAAAATAAGTTCACCCGTTTCTTTGATGTAAACAACCTCATCATCACCTACAACCTTACCCTCTAAACCGGCCGCCTGCTTTTGTGCTTCCCATTCGGCCTCTGTCTCGTAAAAACTGACATTCGCAGCCGTCGTTACATTTCCGGCGTCATCTGTTGTTACCAAATCTGTAGTAACACCGCCAATTGTATACGACAGATTATTAAGCTCCGTATCACCGTTATATGCAAAGCGGATTCTTTCGTAAGAATTTTCCGAAATCGTTGTCGTACATTCTGTTACCGTATTCGTCAGCGCTTCAGGAACAATTACATCTCCTGTATAGTAACGCTTTTCCTCTAAATCATCAAAGTTAAATTCCTGCTTAATACGATAAGTGGTGTCAACCTCATCTTCTTCAAATGTTAATGTAGAAGATGTCCGGTAACCCGTAAATACGCTCTTTCCGGCATAATCTGCATTGCCCTCTGTATATACCTGCTCCGCCAGCGATTTTAAGTTATCTAAGATAATCTTGCGGTCATCTGCATTCTTCGCATCCGTAGAGCCGTTTACGCACTGGGTACGAATGTCACGCAAAAGGCTAATCATATTCGTAAGCGCGGTCTCTGTCACGTCCATCCATGCGCTTGCATCCGGAATGTTATTGTCAACATATTGGTTGATATGACTCATTGTCGTCGACAAACGAAGAGAGCGGATTGCAATTACCGGATTCTCGGAAGCCTTAGAAATCTTCTTCTGGGTTGTCATCTGAGTATTGTATTTGTCTACAAGAAGTTTGTTCGAATTGATATTCGACTTTGTATTTCTTGTAATCATACTATTCGTAATACGCATGTAATCCTCCTAACGACTTCCCTGTCTGTATTTTTACTAATTATACCATACTCTCCGATTATTTTGTATGTATATTCCGTTTCTTTTATGGAGATTGTCCATAAAAGAATTATGTCAGAGGGCAATCCTAGTCCCTCTGACATAGTTATCGGCTAAAACTTTGATTTACGTAACCCCTGTTTCATTAATTAATTTATCATAAATTTCTGACATGACAGAGATTACCTTGGAATTAAGATTGTATGCATTCTGGTATTTCACAAGATTTAGTGCTTCTTCATCTTCGTCCACGCCAGATATTGACATTCTTTGGTTTGTAATAACCGTTTCCATATTGTAATAATTATTATAAAAAACTTCTGTTTTTTCTGTATCAACTGCGATATCCGACAATAAAGTCTCCAAAAACGCGCTTGCATTGTCGCCCCGGAACATGGTTACATCCTCCTGAAGCTTCATCATCTCCTCAATAAGGTCATATGCATCCGCACCATTTGTAATATCTACAGTAGTAGCAAAATAACCCGGATCTTTGATTGATTTATCATTTACTTTTATGTTAGAGGATGTGAGCTGGTGATACCCGTCTGATGAAGATGATATTACATTTTCATCAAAATCATATATCTCTCCGGTCTTAGATTCTCCCACAAAGAAAGCACCCATTTGCTCTCCGTCTAAGGTTTCGCCCTTTTTTTGAATATCATTAAACATTTGGACAAAGTTACGAAGAAATTCGTTAATCTGCTGCTGATAGTATGGAATCCCCATAGAATCAACACTATCGCCGACAACGATCTTTTTATTATCAACAGACACTGCTATCATCGGGTCAATTTCTTCTTCTAAAGTAAAAGTGATTTCGGAAATTTCACCCTCACCATCTAACACAGCTTCCCAGGAACTGTAAGCAAACGTACGATTGCCGATTTCTACTGTTCCCTCTGCCGGAATATTAAGCGCATTTACCGTAGCGTTAGAAGGCGTGGAAAGCGTAACCGTTGTATATTTTCCGTCTGCATCCTGCATCAGAGCCGCAGTACCGGACATTGCCTCGTTATTATTGCCGTCACGAAGATCAAACAGTGCCTTTAATGTACCGCTTGCAGTTTCTGTTGTTGCCGCAAACGCCCCCTTGGTATCCGCCCAAACGATGTCGTACATACCGACCGCATCTGTCTGGTTATTCTTATATTCTGCCGAAACACACTCCAACTGACGATAGTCATTGCCGTCTACCAGAAGCTGTCCGTTAATAAATACACTGAAGTTTGTTCCGCCGAGATTTTCGCCATATGTATTTTTTACTTCGTATTCATCTGTATTTACACTAACAATCGAAGATAACTCGTCTAAGAGAAGGGCTCTCTTATCTCTTAACTCATTGGCATATCCGCCGTTTAATTCCAGTTTGTTGATTTCTTTATTGATAAGCGCAATCTTTTCACCAATGGAATTGATATTCTGTACGGTACTTGCAATTTCTTCATTTGTATCTTTCTGTAGTTCTGTTAACGAATCTGATACAGAATTGAAATAGGTACATAAACTCTGCGCCTGATGAATAAACTGGTTACGCACGCTGGCGTCGCTGGCATTTCCGCCATTTAAAGTATCTAATGCATTAAACATCTTCGAAAAGATGGTGGAAAATCCTTCCTGTATGCCATCATCTGCAAATATATTTTCTACCTGCGCCAGATAATATAATTTCTGATCAAAATATCCCAGACTGGAGTTATTTTCCCAATACTTTGTATCATAATAGATATCTCTCTGCTGCAAAATAGACGTAACTGCAACTCCCGTACCTGCACTTCCGTACTTTGCATATATACGAAGCGGATTCGTTGCCTCTAATGTTGTAACCTGACGGGAATAACCTTCGGTCTTTACATTCGATATGTTATTTGCCGTTGTATTTATGGCTGCCTGAAATGCAGCAATTCCACTGGCGCCTATATTTAGTCCGAAAAATTGTGAAGGCATTTTGTCACTCCCCTTCCTAGATTAGTCCTGTTACAATCAGTTCTGTCATCTGGCTGATTACATTCATGTACCGGCTGGATGCGTTATATGCAGACTGGTATTTAATTAGTTTTGTTAATTCTTCGTCACTGGAAACACCCATAATCTGGTCACGTTTGTTATCAACCGACATAACTGTATTCGTTAAGGTATCCCTCGAAGATTTGTATATACTGCCCGTTGTACCAAGATTCCCAATCATCTTGTCATAGAATCCCTGAAACGTGCATGGGTACTGGTCTCCCGGGTTAATATGCATTCCCGTTACATCCCATGCAGCGGCAAGTTCTTCACCCAATGCGTAATTGACTGCGCCATCCTGTGTAAATGCAGGAAGCAGCGTTACCTGCTTGGTTAAATCTTCATTTACCTGTATATTGCCAATGCGGTAGAGTGTGTTTGAATCACTTGGGTCTTCTTCATTATACACATATACTTCATTGCCCTCAGCGTCATATGCCACAGTATAACGTTCCACGCCGATGCGCTCAAAGAGTTCTCTTGGAGGCAATTGCTCATCTGCGCCAACAGAGGCTTTCTCTTCATCCAGAATCTTAATGTTAGAGCCTGCTGCATAAATAACATTTCCATCTGCATCATACAGTTCATTTCCCGCCGTAACTTCATAGTCCATAGTCGGGGAGAAAATGTCATTCATCGTTGTAATAATACTGTGGAACAACAAATCTACCTGTGCCTCACATTCCACCATAAGCCTGTCTTCAATTTTACTATAGGCTTCTGCATCCAGCAAATCTGCATAAGTTCCAAACGTATCACCCCTCATAAGAAGCTTTGCTTTAATGGAACCTACGTCTGTATTCATTTCCGAAGATATCTCTCCCTCCGTCCGGAAAGCAGCTACATACTGGCCCGTTTCTAAATCAGACAAATGCGGCCAGTATGGCGTAGAAAACGCAGTCCCTTTTTCCTTAAAGGTACTCAGATGAAAACAGCCCATTTCATTGATGAATTCTACCCCCTCCATTGAAACATGGACGAACCCGTAGCTGTCCTCTCTGACATCAATATTGGCATAGGCAGATAATTCATCTAAGAGCAGGTCTCTCTCGTCCCTTAGCGTCATAGCTGTCTCTACGCCGTTTGATTCTACCTTCTGAATCTCCAGATTCAGTTCGTAGATACGGTCTCCTATCTCATTAACCGCCTTAATATCATCCACAATCTGAGCATCAATATTGGCCTGATAATTCTGAAATTCCGTATAAAGCGACTGGCTGCGGCTTACAAGAAGTTCCGCTTTCTGAATAACCAGATTCTGTGTTACGGAATCCGCCGGTGTTTTTGCCAATTCCTGAAAAGCGGTCCACAGATTTTCCACGCTCTGTTTGAACTCTTCACCATCTAATTCCTGAAATAAGTCTTCTACATATGATGTTGTTTCGTAACACACGCCATAAAAAGCCTCACGTCCGCTCTCGAGACGATAAGACTTGTCTAAAAAAATATCTCTTGCATGAACTACGTCTCCAATAGACACACCCAGACCTGACTGATGCATATTGGTTCTAATCGTCGGCTGCTGCAAGAGATCATATCTTTTATCAGAAAAACGAACCTGCTGACGGACATACCCATCGGTATTTACGTTAGCAAGGTTGTTAGCTGTCGTATTTAGTGCGTTCTGGGCGCTCTGCAAACCGGAGGCGCCGATGTACATACTACCAAATCCGTTTGCCATTAGTGTTCCTCCTAATACTACTGTTTTGCATCAAAACCACTGCCGCCTAAAAGCGTCCCTGTATTATAGGCGTTCTTATCATAATTCGCAGTTTCAGGAGCCTGCCTCATACTTTTAAATAAAGTAAGGTCAAACTCCGTCATTTCAATCGCATGATGCAGCAGAATAATATTCTGCTGATTTTTGTTCTGAACCCGTTTTGCTGCCTGAATGAGATTATCTCTTGCGGTGGTTAGTCGCTCCTGCACCTGTGGTTGTGAAGCAAGATACCCAATCAGGGAGGTCACCGTAAGTTTCTCCTCTGACCTGCCAAGTACATTCTTAATGTCATTTAATATTTGAATCTGCTTGTTGCTAAGAGCCAGCAGTTCATCACTTCTGGTCTGTTCTATAACTGTAAGCCTCTCAAGAGCCGGCACGTCTGCCCGCACCAGAATCTGCGTCTTCTCATCTGCACATTCTTCCAATGCGAGATATAACTTTTCTTCTTCTCTTAATACACTTACAAGTTCATCAACTAAACTAGCCACCGTTATTCCTCATTTCTATGCCAAAAAATTGTTATACTTATTTAACAGTTTGTTCGCAAAGTCTTCAGGGGTTACGGAGTATGTTCCTGCGTCAACCATCGCTTTAATTTTAGCAATTTTGTCTTCCCTGACATCAGACGCTTCTGATACCGCACTCTTAGCCACCTGATGAACATATCCAACCTGTGAAATAGACAACTGATCGCTGCCCATAGAAGAGCCTTTATCCTTAGCAGGCGCACCGTAAGATTTCTGCTGCACTCCGTAAAGCTGTGCAACCTGATTATATGCATCTATACGCATAACAGCATCTCCTTTCTACCTTTAAATATAGCTTTCTACATTATCTATCGGACGTTTTCTTTTTTTCTTTAGCAAAAATAAGAAAAATTTCAAGAAATTATTTTAAACGGTATTTTATCCTGCTGTGATAACGCACTTGCCCGGTGTTACAATTTCTTCTTCCAGAATAATCTCTCCGATGGAATCTGCTGTAATGCTTCCTGCAATTGGATTCTTTACACTGTCGATATGTCCGTTTACGGTTGCGGTTACTTCACTTCGTTCAAAGGATAAATCGCAAGCCTCCATCGTGCAGTCCTCCAATACCAGACCTTTGCAGTAGCAAAGCGGCTGGGTTCCTATAATTTTGCAGCGGACAAACCGGATATTCTCCGCATACCACGCCAGATACTCTCCTTTTACCACAGAATCCTCTATGATTACGTTCTTCGCATGCCAAAAGGCGTCCTTTGTATCCAGTACGCAGTTGCGGAAATTTACATTCTCTATGTACTGAAAAGAGTATTTTCCTTTCATCTTTAAGTTCCAAATATCCATATTGGTACATTCAAAAAACGGATACTCCCCCTCAAGCGTTACATTATCTACCGTAATATGATGACTTCTCCATGCAAACTCCGGTGAAATAACATCCGTGTTTTTCAATACAATGTCGCGGCATTCGCGAAGCGCTTTGATTCCATGCATTTTGCAGTTGTCGATTTCAACACCGTTATCGTACCACAACGCCGCGCGGCATAACTGTGTCATCTCACAATTTGTGATTTTGGCATTGTCCACATGCCAAAGCGGATAGCGCAGATTAAAATAGGTATCCTCTACCTGAATATCCTTACATTCCTTAAAAGCAGATTCTCCATCTGCCGGTCCGTCAATCTTACAATTTTTTACAACAGCGCCCTTTAGTCCGTAAAAGGCACGTTCCTCATCATGAATTTCATTGAAATATAACATAATTTTTCCTTTTTCTTTCTATACAAAACTTCCCCTTTGGCTTTGTATCGTAACTAATGTCATTATACCACACAAACCCAAAGGGGAACAATATTTATTATGGCATATAAGCCACTGTGTATAGAAAACCGCATAAATTGGCGGATTCTGCGCCGTTTACCCCTTCAATGGTAAAAGTCATCACATCCCGTACAACTCCCATTACTTCCCTTTGGATACTCTGTGATAAGAGGATTTCCCTGCTGATTGGAATGATTACATCATAGTATTCCGGCTCTCCCATATTATTAAGAACCGCATCATAGATAACCTCTTTACCTGCAAAAATACGAATGGATTTGCCATTGTCCTTCTTTGTAAAGGTCGCCAAAAGAGAAGTTCTGTTGATATCGACCAGCATAGTATAGCAAAAGCCGCCGCCTGCATTTGCATGACGCTTTGTTCCCTGCTCGGTCGAGCCCGCAGAGCCGGCGCCAAATACCGTCATATTGTGAAGGCTGTCGTTTTCGTACTGTCCATAACCCGGCTGAACCGTATCCAGACAATAACGTTCCAGCAGGATTGCTTTCTGATTTTTTGTATCCCCTTCTTTGTTCTCAGAAGTTTTGTCTGCATATCGGAAATACAGCCCATAGCGCTGTGTATGCTGTTTATAGTGGGTTACAAAATACAGGTCTGCATCTGTTCCTGTTAAATGAAAACAAACATCACCCGGCTTTACGTCTGCGCCGTCCGGATTTTTCTCCTGCCGCTGCATATACTTGTCAATATTTTCCATAAAGACGTCTGCCGTACCCTCTTTGACCATCACAACTTCGCTTTCGGACGGAAGAATCCCTTTTTCAAAAATACGGTTCTTAGGAATGATAACATCTACGCCCGTAACCGTTTGTACCATATCTTTTGTTCCAAGCAGGGCACTTAAAACCACCGGTCCATACTTAAATGCATAGGTACTTTTTCCATCTAAAAGCGCGTATGCACGAACCTTCATCGGAAACGTAATTGCAATTTCATCCCCTGCATGAAAAACCCCTTGTAATACAGCATATCCGCCGCGTATGCCATCTGCGTTTACACTCTCACCAATGATAGTATAGGCAGCCGGCCGGCCGTTAAGTACAATCGTTTCTTTTGCCGCAAGCCATTCCGGCAGTCTTAGACAAATAGTTCCTTCAAAATCAGTTTCTATTTGGATTGTGCTTGTATTAGTTCTAGGAATATCGGTTACCTGCCTGATACTTATATTCTGCTCCTTCCATTCCAGCCGGGAAGAACTATACTGATTCACCACCAGCAGATTGTCCTTTGCAAAATAAAAACTCTCCCCCAGTTTCGTAAAATTCTCCATACCCGTACCCGTACAGCACCAGAAGCGGTTAAATGGTTCACCATATACCTTAAAATACCCGCTTGCCATTGGCTGAAAATAGGTTGTCATTCCACTTTTGGGATTCTGGGAGGACATAATGGAGTTTAAAAACGTATTTTCGTACCAGTCTGCGTAACGCACCTCACCCGTAATCTCGTAAAGGAGTTTCGTCAGCTTGAGCATATTATACGCATTGCAGGTCTCGCAGTTGCAGTTTGTTCTTTCCGCGTCCAGTATCCCGTCTTCTCCAAAATGCTCCCATTCACTGTTGCCTCCCGTGATGTAGCTGTGGTCCTCTGCGACCATATTCCAGAAGGCTTTGGCATATTCAAAATACTGCTTCTCTCCCGTTACCGTATAACGTTTTAATGCACCCATGAACCTTGGGATGGTTGTGTTGGCATGCCGGTTATTCAGTACATTATCGCCTTTTTGGGCGTGATACACTTCTTCGAACAATTCCGTCTGTTCAAAGGCTTCTGCCGCTAGCATATGGTTTCGTTCTCCTGTCTGAAGATACAGGTCGTACATCACATCATTCATCCCTCCGTACTCTATTTTGAGTACGGTTTGCCGGGTTTCCTTAGACCATCTGCTTGTTCTCTCAAACACCCAGTCTCCTAAACGCGAGCCTGCCGCATAAGCCTTTTTTCGAAGCTTTGCTCTGCGCGCGTCTTCCTGTAAGCTTTCCGGCATCTGCATTACAGCAACAAGCCCCTCTAAAATCTTGTGCATGGTGTACCAAGGCACCCATGCCTCCGTAACAATATTCGCCTTCCCTTCTTCTACGTTGTCAAACTGTTTCTCTACGTTATTTTTATCCACAATAACGGCGCCAAAGAGAAAGCCATTTCCACAAGCCTTCTGGCATTCCTCCATGCCGTCTAACAACACCTTTAAAATATCATATAACTTATCTTTATTTTCCGAAGATACATTTGCTGATTCATAGGCGTGCACACAGGCTGTCATATAATGTCCCAGTGTGTGTCCGCCAATCAGCATATTTTCCCAGCCGTCATACCGTACTGCGTTGCGCATATCTACGCCTGCTGTTTCGCGAAATCCCGCCAGTAATCTGTCCACATCAAAGGAAGTTAAATATTCTACTTCTTTTTCGAGAGCATTCACGAAGTATGCATTTTCTAAATACACCTCATCCAGCGAAAAACACTTTAATCCCTTCAGCTCCATCATTTCCCTCCTGTCTGCGCATATTTGCCTTTTCGCAGATACTCTGAAAGTATAACATTCCTGCCTTTTTTGTGACATAGCAAAATCGTCTTAATCGGTGTAAAAAAGTTATTTCATATGAAAATAAAAAATGCTATAATAATGTCAGACATTTAATTTGTAATATGGGATTTATTTTTAAGGAGGTAACTATGGTAGGTAACGTTGTTGTTGGACAGTCTGGCGGTCCTACATCTGTAATCAATTCCAGTCTTGCCGGTGTATACAAGACTGCAAAAGACCTTGGCGCGCCAAAAGTATATGGTATGCGTCATGGTATTCAGGGATTTTTAGAAAGAAATCTTGTGGATTTAGATGATAAGCTGCGTTCTGAGATGGATATTGAGCTGTTAAAACGAACTCCATCCGCATATCTTGGTTCCTGTAGGTTTAAGCTGCCGGAATATGAGATAAATCCGGAAATGTACGATAAGATTTTTGCACTATTAGAAGAATTAGAAATTGTTGCATTCTTCTATATCGGCGGCAACGACTCTATGGATACCATCAATAAACTTTCCAAACATGCGGCAAAAATCAATAGTCCAATCCGTTTTATCGGTGTTCCAAAAACGATTGATAACGACTTGGACGTAACTGACCATACGCCCGGCTTTGGCAGCGCCGCAAAATACATTGCATCTGTTTCAAAAGAATTAATCCGCGATGGTCTTGTCTATGACCAGAAACAGATTACCATCATCGAAATCATGGGACGTAATGCCGGCTGGCTTACCGCAGCCGCAGCGCTCGCAAAATCTGAAGACTGCGAGGGCGTAGATTTATTGTATCTGCCGGAGCTTCCATTTGACATTGAAAAATTCCTTGATAAAGTTGAACGGCTGTTCTTAACCAAGAAAGCTCTCGTTGTAGCCGTTTCTGAAGGTATTAAAACGGCCGATGGAAAATATGTATTCGAACAGGGAGTACACACCGAATACGTTGACGCCTTCGGTCACAAACAGTTAAGCGGTACTGCTACATATCTGGCAAATCTCTGCGGACAGAAATTTGGCTGTAAGGCTCGCGCCGTAGAACTTGCTACGCTTCAAAGATGTGCAGGACACCTTACCTCCCGTGTCGATATCACAGAGGCTTATCAGGTAGGCGGTACAGCCGTATCTGCTGCCTTTTCCGGCGAAACAGGCAAGATGGTTATTTTAAAACGCGTTTCTTCTGACCCGTATATCTGCACGACAGATCTCTATGATGTGGATAAAATTGCCAACGTAGAAAAGAAAGTTCCATTAGAATGGATCACAGAAGACGGCACCAATGTCAGCTCTGAGTTAATTAACTACATTCGTCCACTCATTCAGGCTGAACTATCTCCTATTATGATTACAGGCCAGCCAAGACATATAGTAGTGGATATTGACAGGATTTAAAAGCCTCGGTATCCTTTTAGGCAGTTAAAAAGGGCTTCTATGGTCTCTTTTTAGCTGCCGCTGTTTTTGCCCTCTGCTTCTGTCTCTATTTTAAAATCCTTCGGATCCATACCGTATATCTGAACAATCTCGACTTTATCCGAATGAAGCAAATCATACGGCGTTACAAGTCTTCCTCCGTCAAAATCCAAATCATACCCAAAATGATTCCATGCATACCATGCAAGATAAGCACATTGAAGTCCAAATTGCCATTCATCCGGATACGGGGCTTTGTCTCCGATAAACCCCGCCGTCAATTTATACGGAACTCCCACTAATGTTGATTTCGCATATTTTACAACCTCTTTCTGTTCTTCTGGTGTTATATCCTTTACACGAAGGACTGCATAATTAGAATAGCTGCACCAGTTGTCTGTACTCCCATACGCAGAGTCTGTTCCAAGCACAACACATTCCAAAGTCGTATTCTCATCTATAACAAGAGCTGCATGACCGTGATTCCAGCCAAGAGAATGTGTAGACAACGTGACGATAATATCGCCGGGCTGCAAATCTACCAGCGGTGTTCCCTCACCATACTCTATATCGCTTTCCTTCACTTCTTCCTCCGGTGTTTGAACCAGACGGTCTTCTCTTGTAAACCAGCCAAGCAATGCCACGCATTCCACCTCCGGCGTCTGGAAGAATGCATCCTGTGCATCCAGAATGGTTTGAAAATCATCTTCTTCTAACAACTTATCCACCGCAGATTTTCCCAGTCCCGTCTGCATAAAAATTGTCTCATAATCCGACTCCTCTGTCAGGGTAACCCTTTCATAATCCGGGACAAAATATCCTTCCCTGTGTGCCCAGTAGCGCTGAAGAATATAAAAAAGAAACAGCAGGCTGACGATAAGGATAAATATTGCAATTAAGATTCTGCGAAATGTAATTTTCTTTTTTCTCAATGCTGCTTTCATAATAAGAACTCCGTTTCGGTAAAATGATTTCACTTATTAGTATAACTCAACCACAGACATTTTAAAATCAAAAGATATTTTCTTTGAACAAATACCTCATCTGTAGTATAATGTAATGTAATACTCTGCTTTCGGCAATGCGTATTAACCATTCGCCTGAGGCGAAAACAGGAGGTGTAACTATGGAATTAAAATACGAAACCCTTTCCGATTCACTTTGCAGACAGTTGGAACAGGATTTTGCATCCCGCACCTTAACTGATGGGGCAGTTAAGGATAGTGATATTATTCGTCGAAATACCTATGCCAGAGATAATGCATCTCTATGGCGTCCGCCGTTCGTGCATGACATTGATAAAATCATGCATTGTCCATACTACAATCGCTACGCCGATAAGACACAGGTATTTTCCCTGATTAAAAACGATGACGTAACCCGCAGAAGTCTTCATGTGCAGTTAGTTTCGCGTATCGCACGAAATATCGGCCGCGCACTGAGCTTAAATCTGGACTTGATTGAAGCAATTTCTCTGGGACATGATATGGGACATGCGCCATTTGGACATACCGGAGAGAAATATTTAGATGAGCTGTATTCCAAATATGCCGGCCGCCATTTTTATCATAATATCCAATCTGTCCGTGTGCTGGATAATATATTTCCATACAATGTCAGTCTTCAGACCTTAGACGGCATTGCCTGCCACAACGGCGAAATAGAACTGGAGGAATACCACCCGGTGCCGCTTACCAGCTTTAAGGAATTTGACGCAATGATGGAACGCTGCTATACGGATGTACCTTTTGCGAAAAAGCTTCTTCCTTCTACTCTGGAGGGCTGCGTGGTCCGCATTTCAGATATTATCGCTTATCTTGGAAAAGACCGTCAGGACGCCGCCCGTATGAACCTCATTGATGAGGAAGCATTTGTTAATGAAGGAATTGGTTCTATCAATGCCGAAATCATCAATAATCTGGTGGTAAATATTATCGAAAACAGTTATGGAAAGCCCTATATCAAAATGGATTCCGAACATTTTGAGGCGCTTCGCTCTACCAAACGCGACAATTACCAGATGATTTACGGAAGGGACACTTCCCGCGTGCAGCTTGCACATAGCGTGAAACCTATGATGGAAGAAATTTACGGTCAGCTTTTAGACGACTTAAGGGCAGGCAACAAAAACTCTCCTGTTTTTACGCATCATATTGCATATCTTAATCAGGTACATTATACGCGTACAACTCCGTATGAAAATACAGAGCCTAACCAGATTGTCGTAGACTATATTGCCAGCATGACGGATGACTATTTCATTGATCTGCATCACTATATGTATCCTGACAGCACCCTTAAGGTGGAATATGTAGGATATTTTGAACCAATGCATTTACTTTCAGAATAAGGGAGATTCTTATGTATAACAGAATTTTAGAAGAAATAACAAAATACAACCGAATCATTCTTCACCGCCATAACAAGCCGGATGGAGATGCTCTCGGAAGCCAGATAGGCCTTAAACATATTTTAAAAGAAAATTTTCCAAAAAAAGAAGTTTACGTTGTAGGCGATTCGGCAGGGCGTTATGATTTTATGGAGGACTCTGTAATGGATGAGATCACAGATGATTTATATGAAGACGCACTTGCAGTTGTCTTAGACTGCGGCTCCTCACATTTAATCAGTGATGAACGCTATAAACTTGCGGCAAGCACCGTCCGTTTTGACCATCACATCTTCTGTGAAGAAATCTGTGGTCTTGAAATCGTAGACACTTCTTTTGAAAGCTGCTGCGGATTGATTACAGACTTTGCCAGAGAATGTGGACTTAAAGTCCCTTCTCTTGCCGCAAAATCTCTATATACCGGAATGGTAACCGATTCCGGCCGCTTCCGTTATGATGCAACCAGCTCCCGCACTTTTGCATTAGCTTCTTTCTTAATGGAGCAGGATTTTGATATTGAAGAAATCTACCGAAACCTCTATGCAGAAGATTTTGAGGGCAAAAAGCTCCGCGCGCAATTCCTGTTAAAAGTACAGTTTACCAAGCATAATGTTGCGTATATCTATACCACGCTTGAGGAATTGAAAACCTTAAACAAAGACACCTTCTCTATCTCAAGAGGCATGGTCGGTACTATGGCAGATACCAAAGGCGTTGATATATGGGTAAACTTCACAGAAACGGAAGATGGCGTTCTCTGCGAGCTTCGTTCCGGCTGCTATAACATTAACCCAATCGCCGTAAAATACGGGGGCGGCGGTCACCAGAAAGCCAGCGGCGCAACGGTAGCAGACAAAGAAGAGGCTATGGCTATGCTTGCAGATTTAGATGCCATGATAGAAAACGGCATTGCATTATAAAAAATGAAAACAATTTAGAAAAGAGGAACACATGAGTACAACTACTAATTTAGAAATCATGGAGAAAATTCTCCAAAAAATAAAAGAATATAACAGAATCCTGATTTTCCGTCACTTTAGACCGGACGGAGACTGCGTAGGCGCAACAAAAGGATTACAGGAGATTTTACGAATCTCATATCCCGAAAAAGAAATTCTCCTTGTAAACGAGGACTATGCAAAATACTTAGAATTTCTCGGACCGGAAGACGGCGAAATTCCAGAAGAGAAATTTGCCGATGCACTTGGTATCGCCGTTGATACCGGAAGCCTGGACCGTCTTTCCAGCAAAAAATTCCCTCTTTGTAAGGAAACCATAAAAATTGACCACCATATTGATAATACGCCATACGGAGATTACTCCTGGGTAGAAGATTTTCGTTCTTCTGCCTGTGAAATGATTGTAAAATTCTATGATACTTTCCGTGATGAACTAAAAATCAACGAAAAAGCGGCCTTTTATCTCTATACCGGCATGGTAACCGATTCCGGCCGTTTCAAATATGAAGATGTATCCGGTGATACACTCCGCCTTGCAGGAATTCTCTTAGATCAGGGCATCAATACCGAATGGCTTTTTGCAAACCTCTACTTAGACGAATTCAGCCAGTTGAAATTCAAATCTCATGTATATGACAAGATGCAGATTACAGAGCACGGGGTTGCTTACATCTACATCGATAAAGCAATGCAGGAGGAATTTCATCTCTCACTAGAGTATGCCAGCACCGCCATTTCCTATATGGATTCCATCAAGGGCTGCCTTTCCTGGCTGGCATTTATCGAAACCGGAGATGAAGACGGAACCATCCGCGTACGTCTTCGTTCCCGCTTCGCCGCAATCAATACCATTGCAGAAAAATACCGGGGCGGCGGTCACGCCTTTGCCTGCGGTGCAACCGTTTATAATATGGATGAAATAAACGCTCTTATTGCGGATACAGATGCACTTATCAAAGACTACAAAGAAACACATGAGGGCTGGCTATAATGAGAATCTTAATTACAAATGATGACAGCATCTCTTCGCCGGTACTTCTTTCCCTGATTCAATGGGCGCAAAAGTTTGGCGAGGTAACAACTGTCGTTCCGAAATACGAGCAGAGTGGCAAGAGTCACAGTATTGAACTTCGACATCCTTTTGAAGTAGAAAGAGTAGAACTCTCGCCCGGAGTTTATGTTTACACTGTCGATTCTGCTCCGGCAGACTGTGTACGGTACGCAGTTCTTGGCTTAGGCATGGAATTCGATTTGATTATCTCCGGTATTAATAAAGGGTTAAACATCGGGATTGACACCCTATATTCCGGTACTGCTGCTGCTCTTTTTGAAGCCGGATGCTGTAAAATTCCTGCCATTGCTCTCTCTACAAATCCGGAAAGTTTTGAGGATGCGCTTGCACATCTTGATCAGGTATATGATTTCTTTTTGGAACATAAACTTATGGAAAAACACTCCTTGTATAATGTCAACATTCCGGTTGGAACCAATGGAACGATTCGCATTACAAGACAGGGTGGCAGATATTATTCTGATGACTTCGCCCATGAAGAAGACAATATGGTAAGACCGATTGGTAAGTCTGTATTTGAGCCATGTGGCTTGGAAGACGTTGACACAGATGCAGTTTTGCATTACAAATACATCTCTATCTCACCAATGACAATCATTCGTACGGATATGAAGGTATTTGAAGCGTTAAAAGAATTGAATAAATAAATATTCACACATATATTTATACCGAAAAAGAGAGAACGCTCGTTCTCTCTTTTTCATGTAAATTCTATTAAACTAGCATATTAAGCCATTCTTTTCTTGCTTACAACAGCTACTGCTACTAAAGCACATCCTGCGAAAAGGATTACTGCAACTGGCATTGTCATATCGCCTTTCGCTTCGATTTCTCCGCCTGCTGATGTGTAAGATACAAGGGTAGAACCCTGATTGTACTGTACTTTTCCATTATAGTTTCCAAATGTACCATTTACTGTAATGGTGTCACCAACTTTCAGTTTATCTACACCTGTTCCGGCTAATCTAAAGCACTGGATTGGTTTATCTGTCATACCATCTACAACCATAGTTACGGTGATGTTCTCATACTCTTCACTGTATTCCGTATCGATAGATGTAATAACACCTGTTAATTTATATTCACCAATCATTGGCGTGTTATTGTTCATTGCATCATAAGCTGCATTTACAATCTGTTCCGGTGTTGCATCTTCTGGTAATGTATTTTCAAGTTCACCTTTTTCTACAGCTATAAGTTCAGCGCCTTGATTGTACTGTACTTTTCCATTATAGCTTCCGAATGTACCATTTACTGTAATCGTATCACCGACCTCAAGACCATCTGCACCTGTTCCAGCTAATCTGTAACACTGGATTGGCTTATCATTCATATTACCAACAACCATTGTTACCGTAATGTTTTCAAACTGTTCGCTATATGGTGTATCAATCGATGTAATAACACCTGTTAATTTATATTCGCCAATTATCGGAGTTCCATTGTTCATTGCATCATAAGCTGCATTTACAATCTGCTCCGGCGTTGCATCATCTGGTAATGTGTTTTCAATTTCACCAGCTTTAACTTCTTCAAGTGTTGAACCTTCAACAAACCGTGGCTTACCATCTTTGCTTCCGATTTCGCCTTTAACTGTAATAATATCACCCACAGAAAGTGCTTCCAGTTTTGCTAATTCAGCCGTATCCTCTTGATTTGCAACTGTCAATCTGTAACATTTTAATAACTTATCAGACATATCACCAACCTGAATCGTTACTGTAATATTCTTATAATTAGATGAATATGTTGTATCGATTGACGTAATAACACCCTCTAATGTCCATGTACCCTTAAGACTAACACCTTTATCAACTGCTTCATAAGCTGCATTTACAATCTGTTCCGGTGTTGCATTTGCCGGCAGTTCAATATCTTGCGGAACTTCTACCGTACCACTGTATTCAAATACCATGAAGTCAAACGTATATTCTTCGTTTGCATTCACAAGATTATATGTAGAATATGGAGCCCATTTATTTGTAGTACCGCTACGATAGGTAATTGCTCTCTTAGCACCTTCTTCCTCGTCTTTTGTTTTGCCGCTAAAGAATCTGAATAAATCTGTTCCTGCTTCTTCTACAATCCACTGGTTTCCATCATCTGTATTATTCGCACCTGTCGCGAAATTAGTAGAGCTTGAATATCCTAAATAGTATGTCCCAACTGCAAGGGAAACGCCTAGCGTTGTAGATGCAACTGTCCATACCGGGATATTGCTTCCAGATAATGTGTTACCTGTGACAGTAACTTCAACCGGAGAAATTTTGCCACTGGTAACAGTATTCATTGCATAATACGTACCGCTATTTTCTACAACGATAACAAAATTTCCTCCCTCTTTAATTGTACTTACCTCAGTGACTCTTGTGTAGGTACCTTCGGCTTTTGCATCAACTGGTGCAATAACCAAACCACCGACTACCATCAATACTGCAAGAGCAAGTGATAATGCTTTTTTGAAATGTTTCATTTCATATTCCTCCTTTTATTATATGCTAGTTTATCTAGTCACTATATTTGTATCATAGCAAAATATTTCCATATTTGCAATGTGAATCAATTGATTTTACAAGGAATTTACAGACTATTATCTTTAAACTTTACGGATTGCATTCTTATGATTAAGGGTTTTATCCGCTCTCTTTCTATGCTATAATTATATTGCGCAAAAGTCTGAAGATATAGGGGAGAAAAATGATTGTATTTATCGCATTAGATGACAACAATGGCATGATGTTTAATAACCGCAGACAAAGCCAGGACCGCATTATTCGTCAGCATATGCTGGATGATTGCCGTAATTCCACACTTTGGATAGCCGAATACAGTAAAAAGCTGTTTCTATCCGAAGATGATACATCTTTGCCTGACAATCTGATAGTGGATGACGACTTTTTAAACAAAGCCGGAATTGACGACTATTGTTTTGTTGAAAATCGTCCTTTAAAAGCATACATAGATAAAATTCATACACTCGTTATTTTTAAATGGAATCGTATCTATCCTGCTGATTTACACTTTGACTCCTCAATATTAAATAATGGCTGGAATAAAATTTTTACTACAGAATTTGTAGGTTCCTCACACGATTTAATTACTAAGGAGGTATGGAAACGTGCATAAAATGCAGAAAAAACGGAATATTCTTTTGTCTGCCGGAAAAAAACTTAAGTTGTCTACACTTCGTATACTTCTGACAATTATTCTTCTGCTTGTTCCTTTAGCCGCTTGTGGCAACACTAATGATTCGGAAGATACATCATCCGTTTCATCTGAGTCTGAAACCGAAAGTAAATCACTTTCGGATTCCGAAATCGAACACGAGTCCGAAAGCGATACAAGTTCCAAGACAGAGTCAGAGAGTGATACAACGCCGGAAACGGAGCCGGAATCTGAGAAAGAACCGGAATCAGAATCCCAAAAGCCGGACGCCGGAAACAAAACGGACAATAGTGACAACAACGATAATACCGGTAATAACGATAATACGGATATTAACGACAATACTGGTAATAAGGATAATACTGATAATAACGATAATGCCGGCAATAATGATAATAATGGCAACACCGGTAATAACGATAACACCAGTAATAACGATAATAATGGTGATACAGGCAGTCAGAATGGCGGAAGCAATACCAGCAAAGATTTAAATACTCCGGGGATTTCCCTTTCCGATATTCCGGCATATTCTAAGGATTATTATATTGTATTAAACAATAATACTCCTCACTTTGCCACAGATAATCTGGCTGCGGATTGCTATGAATTTTATAGCCCTCTCGATTCTCTTGGCAGATGCGGCGTAGCATATGCCTGCCTCGGTACAGACCTTTTACCTACCGAAGATCGCGGAAGCATTAGCAGCGTAAAGCCAAGCGGATGGCATTCGACCTCATATTCCTGCGTACCGGGTGGCTCGCTCTACAACCGCAGTCACCTGATTGCATTTTCTCTGGCTGGAGAAAATGCAAATGAGAGCAATCTTATTTCAGGTACACAGCACTTGAATCAGATTGAAATGCAGAAATTTGAAAACTTAGTTCTGGATTATATCAAAGAAACCGGAAACCATGTTCTTTACAGAGTTACTCCTTTCTTTGAAGGAAATAACTTAATTGCAACCGGCGTACAGATGGAAGGCTGGTCTATTGAGGATAATGGTGAAGACATCTGCTTTAACGTGTTCATCTATAATGTGCAGGATGGCATCTCCATTGACTATGCTACCGGTGCAAGCTACGAAACAAATCCGGGCGACGATACTACGAGTGATGTTCCGGAAGATGCCTTGTATGTAGTAAATGGTAACAATGGAAAAATCCACAAGATTACTTGTGGTAATGCAAAGGGATTATCAAAACCTATTTATTGCAGAACATTAGAAGAAGCCGAGGCAGAATCTGCCAAATTAGAAGGCTCTGCACAATATGCAGGCTGCTGTATGAAATAACTGTAATTTTAAAATCCCCCTTGAAAATGTATATCCCTTGACGGGAACATTTTAAGGGGGATTATTTCATATTTTTATTCTTTTCTATCCATCTGATTAGTTATATGTCTTCATGGTAAGAAAAAGCTTGTTTAATTCCATCTTATCTCTGCCCATAAGAGAAAAAATTGTAGTTAATGGTAAGAATTTCTTAGCAAATTAATGGTATTTTTCTACCCATAAATAGTACATTTTTATTCTATGGTTAGAAATTCTTTATGAAAATAATGAATTTTTCTAACCATATGTAGCTTTTCAATGCGCTATGGTTAGAAATCACACATTATATGCAGCCGTTATGAAATAAACCAGCCGCTTTTTGTTTATACAAAAAGACTGCCAGCCACAACTATGGCTGGCAATCTAATATTAAATCTGTCTTTACAATCTTTCTTGTTTTACAGCAATCTCTATTACTATGTACTTTAAATTATTCTGTTACCAACTGACATCCTGAATTAAATTCAATCGTTCCCTTATAGTTAATGATTGTACCTGTAACCTTGATAGTATCACCAACTTTAATTGTATCAGCGCCATCGCCCTTCAAACGGTAACACATAATTGGTTTATCAGCCAAATCACCAATCTGAATCGTAACAGTTACGTTCTTATACTGGTCGCTATATTCCGTATCTACGCTAGTGATAACACCTTCTAATGTTACATCTCCCTTAAGGGCTGCACCTTCAGATAATGTATAAGCAAGATTTACAATATCTGCCTGAGAAGCGCCAGAAGGAACCTCAAGGTCTTTTGAAGCCTCACCATATTCTAAAATCTCATCTAAATTACATCCTGAATCAAATTCGATAGTTCCGTTATAGTTTTTAATAGCTCCTGTAACTTTAATTTTAGCACCTTCCGTAATTTCAGCCGCTTTACCTCCTGATAAACGATAGCACTCAATTAAATTGTCTTTCAAGTCACCAACCTGAATAACAACTGTTATGTTCTTATATTGTTCACTATAACGCTCTTTAACCTTTGTAACAACACCGGTTAATGTCCATGTCTTATCTTTGCTTCCGCCAAGATAAGCACCTGCTTTCAGCTCATAAGCCGCTTTAACAATTTCTTCCGGTGTGGAAGGCGTTGTGTCTACTGGTTCACTGCTTTGCGTCTCAGATGATGGTTCCTCAGATGATGGTTCTTCACCTGAACCGCCTGTTGTATAAGCATCCAGTGTACATCCTGCATCAAATTCGATTGTACCCTTATAGTTCTTAAGAATACCGGTTACTGTGATTGTGTCACCAACTTTAACGGTGTCTGCACCCTCACCTTTCATACAGTAGCACATAATCGGCTTATCCGCTTTATCACCAACCTGAATGGTTACGGTTACGTTCTGATACTCGTCACTGTATTCTGTGTCAACAGATGTGATAACACCTGTTAATGTCTGGTTGTCAGTAAGCTGTGTGCCGGATTCCAATGTATAAGCAATATCAACGATTTCTGCCATTGTTGCGCCCGCAGGAACTGTTGGAATTGTAACTTCCGGTGCATCTCCGACAACTACATTGTCAAGTGTACATCCTGCGTCAAATTCAATTGTACCGTTGTAATTCATTAATGTACCTGTAACGGTAATAGTATCACCAACTTTGATAGTGCTTGCAGCAGTAACGCCTTCGCCATCTTTCAAGCGGAAACACATAATTGGCTTATCTTTTAAATCACCTATCTGAATGGTTACGGTTACGTTCTTATACTCGTCACTATATGGAGTATCTACGCTTACAATAACACCTTCTAAGGTATATGTGCCCTCTAAGGAGGCACCTGATTCTAATGCATAAGCATCATTTACGATTGATTCATAGCCTTCAAATTTTGGTACAGTGTACTTAAATTCTTTTTTCACACTGTTTCCGTCTGCATCTTTAACAGTCGCTGTTAAAACATATGCAACTTCTTCTGCGCTCTTTTCATCTACATTAATAGTTGCAATTTTATCCTCAACAGTTACGGTAACTGCTTCGTTGTCAGTTGTCCATTCAACTGTATACGCAGTGTTATCAATCATAACCTGCGTTACACGCTCATAGTCTTTCGCTGTTACAACACCTGCGTCTTTATACATTGCGTATACATAATCCGCAGCGGCCTGAAGGTCTTCGCTTACCTTTTCTCCGCCACATCCCGCAAGAGTTGATACACACATTAAAGTAACAAGTAAATATGCAATAATTTTTTTCATAGTGAGTTCCCTCTTTAATTATTTAACAATAATATTGTTCGCTGAAAATACTTTAATCTGGTAATCACCGCTAAAGTAATCTACGATTCCCTTCACGTCAATCGTTTTGCCCATGTAAGCATCCTCTGTGATTAAGCTGCCATTATCATCATAAAGTACACCGGTACGTACCGATACGGTTAATCCGTCAACTTCACAAGTCAATGTCATAGCACCTTTTGAAGAACTTTCTTCATTTGTTGTGGTATATACATCAACTACCTTAAGATTTTCCATGGAAATCGTTGTACCAAGAGCAAGCTCTGCATACTCAAAGGTCTGCTTCTCTTCCCCAACCAATACATCAACAGTACCATTTAAGAATGTATCTGCATCCGTCAGGACATACGCAGCCTCATTTCCAGTACTTAATTCCTGAATATTGCCCGGATCATCCGGTTTCATGATACGATAGGATACATCTGCAATCTGCCATGTTCCGCCTGTTTCATAGTACTGTAAGGAACCAACAATGCGAACCTCATTACCAATACTTAAAATCTCAAGACCTTTTCCAGACAGGTTAAAGCCATAGTAAATTGCAAATCCGTAGTACATATCTGTTTCCGGATCGTATTCCTCTACATATACGCTATTATTTCCATTATTGGTTGTAACAATACCATTAAAAGCAACTTTCATACCATTATAGGCATCTGTATTTGTTCGTAACTCTTTTAATGTGAGTTCAACTGTATCTCCATAATAGAAATCCGGATCCTTTTCACCGGAATTGATATTGAGTTTCTGTTCTTTTGCCTGATTGATAGCATTAATGCATACGCTGCCATAGCTGTTATTGGCAGAATTGCTTGCAATTGCAAGTCCTTCCTGAAGAATCTCAATATTTAAGTTCCTGTATTCTTCTGAATCTGCTGTTTTGTACCACACCCATACAAGATATCTGTCACCTGTTGAATCCGCATTCCAATTTGCATCATCCGACTCAATAACGATTGATGTTGCGCTTTCTAACTTCTCTCTGGTAAATCTGGAAGCCTTCTTACCCCATTCTTCAATCTTTCCTGTAGATTCAGGCGTATTGATTCCGAGGTATCTTGCTTTTAAAACACCAGTTGAGATTACGCTGGTAGGCACATTAAAATGTGTTGTGTCGCCATCTACGAAAGTTTTAACTGTTGCTTCTGTCTTTGCGGTTGAAGATGACATATCCAGTTTTACGGAAGCCGCATAATCTACAATTTCTTTATTTGACTCCGAACCGGTTTCAGATTCCGAACTATCAGGGTTATTAGTGCCGCTACAACCACCCAGAAGGGTGATTGTCAGGCACAGCATTAAAATAATTGATAATTTTTTCAACATATTATTCATTGTATTCACATTCGTCAATTGCATCTGCAAACGCTTCCTTAATCAAAGCGTCTACGTCTGATGTTTCTGCTGATAAACATTTGGTTAATAAAGCTCCCACTTCATCACGAGCGGTTGAAGAACCGTTAAATGCAGGGGATGTATAGTATGCTTCTTCCTGTTCCATACAGATTTTTGCAGAAAGCGCTGCGATATTATCTCCGCCGTCTGCGCTGTCTAAGAATGCTTTATAGCCTTCATGCTCTGCTACTGACTTCAGTACTGGAACATATCCGGATGCTGATGAAAATTCTGCCTGGAAGTCTACATTAGTTGTTAAGAATTTTACAAATAACCAGGAAGCAATTACCTCCTGTGGATTTTCCTTCTGGAAAATACACAAGCTTGGTCCCTGGGAAATTACTTTTGGATTTTCCGGATCCGCCTGTGGGATTGTAGCAATACCTACTTCAAATGGATAATTTCCATCTTCACCTTTGGCTGGACGCTGGTGTGTAGCACCTGCGGAGGAACCGATTGACATATAGCTTGTTGCGCTTGACGGATCAGAGTTTGTGAAAAGACCTGATGTATAAGCGCCGTAAAGTGTCTGTGTTGTTAAAAGACCAGACTGATACCATTCTCTGAATTCTTTTACGAATGCATGATTTTCTTCATTATCAAAGAGGTAGTGATCGCCTGTTGCGCTTGTATAATCTGTACCAAGCTGTTCGCACATTGTAATGAACCAGTTTGCCTCACTATCGTATCCAAGCGGAATAGATGTTGGATCGATTTCTTTGATTTTCTTACATAATGCTTCTAATTCATCCCAGGTTTTTGGAACTGATAAATTGTTTTCTTCAAAGAATGTCTTATTGTAGTAAAGAACCTCTGTTGATTTTGACAATGGCAATGTGTACATTAAGTCATCACCAAACTCTTTACCTTCGTTGTAATAACCTGCGATAAAGTCATCAATCTGCTCCTTGGTAAGACCAAGTGTTTCAGTTGTTCCGTCAGCTCTTGTTACAACCTCTTCACTTGCGATTAAGTTATCCAGTGTAACTACTGCTTTAGAGATGTTGTACATAGCAACGTGGTCCGGATAACAATAAGCAATATTCGGCTGAGCGCCGGTTGTAATCTGGGTTGCAATCTGTTCACGAACATCATCATAGCTGCCTACCTGTTCGTGTACGATATGAATATTTGGATAAAGCTTATTGAACTCTGCAATATAAAGGTCAAGTACGTCTCTTAAGTTCTGACCCATTGTATGATAGAAAGTAATCGTTACTTCACTTCCATCATAGCCGCCTTCCGGAACATCGAAGTTCGCTGTTGCATTTCCTGATCCTGTGCCACAGCCTGCAAGCATGCTAACTGCCATTACAAGCACCAGGAGCATAGATAAAATACGTTTTTTCATCTCTTTTTTTCCTCCCTCATAAAATAAAGTAAGATGATATATGTTACAGGCATATAAAATTCTGCCTATTAACCCTTAATACCGCTTCGGCTTACGCCTGCCATAATGTATTTTCTCAAGAAGATAAATACAAGGAATAATGGAGCGGATACGATAGCTACAGCCGCCATCTGTACAGGATAGTTTACGTCACCTGTGGTTTCCGTGAAGGCATTACGAAGACCGTTTGTTATCAGACGGTGTTCTGCATCATTTGCAACTAATCTTGGCCAGATGTAAGAGTTCCATGCACCCATCATCTTTAAGATAGTGATAGAAATCAACGTCGGCAAGGCAAGCGGAATCATAACTTTACACAGATATTTAATATCACTTGTACCATCTACTTTAGCAGCAAGGTATAGTTCATTTGGAATCTGCATAAAATTCTGTTTCAGAAGATAAATGTAAAACACACTCACAAGGAACGGAACAATAAGTACCGTAAACGTATTCAGCCATCCGAGCTGCGTTACCGTCTGGTAATTTGTAATTGTGAAAAGTTCACCCGGAATCATCATTGTTGCAAGCATTAAGCCGAATAGAGTTTCTTTTCCTTTGAACTCAAGTCTTGCAAATGCAAAAGCACAAAGAATTGTGATAACCAATGATAACAGCGTTGATACGAGTCCAACATATAAGGTATTCAAAAATAAGCGGCCAAGATTGGCTGTGGTAAACGCTTCTACATAATTGCTGAGCATAATCTTCTGCGGCCAGAAGGTTGGAACGCTCATACGATATTCTTCCAATGTTTTTACAGAAGAGATGAGCATCCAGTAAAATGGAAAAAGCACGATAAGCGCCATAACAAGCAGGAATGCATATACGCCGACTTTAACCAGCGCTTGAACAACCTTCTGCTGTGCAGACACCTTCTGCATGTCTTTTTCACGCATAACGATATTTTTTTTACTTGTTGTCATACTGCACCCCTCTTAATAATAAACACTCTTTTTACCAAATCTCATGTTCAGTCTTGTAACAATCAAAATAATTACGAATAGAATCAATGCCGCTGCACTGGCACGTCCCTGATGCTTATTTTCTAAGGCTTCATAAACGAAACCTACCATTGTGTTCAGGCGTCCCGGAGCATCCGGCGGTCCCATAGTTTCTCCGAAAATACCTACGATACTGGTATATTCTTTAAATCCGCCGATAAAGCCTGTGATAATTACATAAGCAAGCATTGGCGAAAGAAGCGGCACAGTGATGCGTGCAAATACACGGCTTCGTGAGGTGCCGTCTACTTTTGCCGCATCATAATACTGGGCGTTGATTGACTGCAAACCGCCAAGCAATACGAGAATCTTGAATGGTAATGCATTCCATACGATATACACAACCATTACCGTAATGTTTGCCCAATACTGCGAACCTGCGTTAATCCAGTTGACTCTTTCCCCGCCGAAAAATTCAATCACGTTATTGATAATACCGGCAGTCTGTATAATCTCGTTCTCCGTGCCATGAAAACTACCTACAATGTTGAACATTGCCGCAAAAACCATACCGATTGCAATAGAGTTTGTTACATATGGCAGGAAGAAGATTGTCTGTAAAATTTTTTGCAGACCTTTGATAGAATTCAAAGCTACTGCAATGAGCAATGCTAAAAGTGTGGATATCGGCACAGTCAACACACAAAGCAGGATGGTGTTCTGCATACACTGTAAGAATTTCTTGTATTCGATAACCTTAAGGAAATTACCGATACCAAATTCAAATGTCGCACCGCCAACTTCTGCCTGCGCACTATAGCCTTCCAGAAAAGCCATACGCAGAGTGTTAATGATTGGCCATACAGTAAACACCAGCAACAGAATGATTGCAGGTGATAAGTAGAGCCACGCTTTCCACTGTTGTTTGTTATCTACCATATTACTTCACCTCGAAATAAATTCTCTCTTCTGTCTCTTTGTTGAAAACGAACATCTTGTGTGGTTTAATAGAGTATCTGACTGTTTCGCTTTCTGTGTTTACTTTGTTATCTGAGTTAATGATAGAACGGATTACAGGGTTAAGAGAAGCCGCATTCGTAGATACTACGCTTACGTCACGCCCCATAACTTCTACGTTCTCTAATTTACAATGGAACGGTCCGTTCTCGTCAAGGTTAAATCCTTCCGGACGGATACCAATGATTACATCCTGATCAGCAGCATCTTTTACCTCCATCACAGCATCTTCACCGATATAAACCTTTCCACCTTTAATCTTTCCATCGAAAACGTTAATCGGTGGTGTTCCGAGGAATTTTGCAACAAAAAGGTTTACCGGATTATCATATACCTCCTGTGGTTTTCCAATCTGCTGAACAACACCAAGCTTCATAACTACGATTAAGTCAGAAATGGACATTGCTTCTTCCTGATCATGTGTTACAAATACGGTTGTGATACCTGTTTCTTTCTGGATTCTTCTGATTTCTTCACGGGTCTGCAAACGGAGTCTCGCATCAAGGTTAGAAAGAGGCTCGTCCAAAAGAAGGATACGCGGCATTTTAACGAGTGCTCTGGCAATCGCAACACGCTGCTGCTGTCCGCCGGAAAGCTCATTTGGTTTGCGGTCCATAAGTTCATCGATTTGAACTAATTTTGCCGCATAATACGCTCTTTCCAACATTTCCTCCTTGCTCATTTTCTCTTCGCCCTTTAAGTTCTGCAGTGGAAATAAAATGTTCTGCTTAACTGTCATGTGCGGATAAAGGGCATAGTTCTGGAACACAAGACCTATACCTCTCTTTTCGGTGGCAAGTTCTGTCACATCGTCATCTCCGAAATAAATTTTACCGCTAGTTGGCTTCTGCAAACCACTGAGCATATAAAGTGTGGTACTTTTTCCGCAGCCGGATGGTCCAAGCAAACCAATTAATTTACCATCTGGAATCTCAAAGTTAAAGTTATTTACTGCAATAACTTCTTCGTTTGATTTTTTGTTACGGCTTGGGAAGATTTTTGTTAAATTCTCTAATACAACTTTCATACTTCTCCCTTTCGTATATATTATTTTTTGTACTAGTTGCTGCACTAATATGCCTGATGTGCCGCCTGTTCTGCATGCATCTTCTCTTTGTATGCAATCAGGTCTGCTTCGCTGTCAAAAATCATCTGGCTTGCCAAATCAACGACAACCGTTTTCGCAAGAACATCATGTATCATAGAGTTAGTATTTGTTGCTATCAATAAAATAACCTGCACCAGCAGAATCAAGCCAATAATTATAGGACCAGCAATTCCAATAGCATTAAAAAATATCATCATAAGGATTATTACCGGAATCATGGTCTCAATAGTAAATTTTCCGAGAACAGTACGGATGAACATAAGCGGTCCTACTACTTTAATTCCATCCGTTCGCATTACTCCAAGTCCGAAAATCTTCTTTCCGAGAGTTTGTCCATTACCCAGAATGTTTGGAATCACGAACTCCAAAATGATAAATGCAAGCAATATACTTAATGTTGCAATCAAAATCGACAAATTAAATACCATATTATATGCATAGACAGCTTCCTTGTCTGCGATAAGCGCATCATAGGCAGCATCCCAGTTGGCCCTATCCTCTTCTGACATGCTTTCATATTCCTCGTATGTGATTTCAAACGCAATGCCATACTGCTTCTCATATTTATCGTATGCAGCATTCATATCGTTGTTATATTTGTCATATCCTAGAACAGATGACAAAAACGTTGCCAGACCAACAACTACAATTCCTAAAATAATGAAGTCAAAAAGAAACGCAGACGCTCTTTTCCACATGCTTGCTTTCTGTAAATCGTATACCATTTATTCTTTCCTGTTTATGTTTCTATAAATCACTATTTTCTTACGCTCTTTAAAAAAGCGCATTTTACCACAAGGTAGTATAACACATTTTTTTGCAAATTCCAACTAAACTAAATATAATATATGAAATGCATATAAAAAAGGACAACATTCCTGTTTTTATAGTTATTTTTAATAAAAAGGCCACTATCTGTAAAAATAGTGACCTTTTCTTTATATATTATATATTTAATAAATCGCTGTATGCCTGAAGCGCTCCATCGGTTTCATGAGCAAGCACGCGGGTTGCTAATACTTTACCAAGCTGTACGCCCTCCTGGTCAAAACTGTTGACATTCCATACAAATCCCTGGAACATAACCTTGTTTTCAAAGTGTGCAAGAAGTACGCCAAGCGTCTTTGGATTTAACTGCTCCCCAATGATGATGCTTGATGGCCGTCCGCCTTCAAAGTTCTTGTTGCGGTTTTCATCCGCTTTTCCACATGCAAATGCTACAATCTGTGCGACAACATTCGCACAAAGCTTTTGCTGGCTTGTGCTGCCTTTAATCACAACATCTTTCTCCATCTGGTTGCTCTTAAATCCAACAAACTGAAGCGGTATGATGTCTGTTCCCTGATGAAGCAACTGATAGAAGGAATGCTGTCCGTTTGTTCCCGGTTCTCCAAAGATTACAGGACCTGTCACATAGTTTACAGGTTCTCCGAAACGATTTACGGATTTTCCGTTTGATTCCATATCCAACTGCTGCAAGTGGGCCGGGAAACGGCTAAGCGCCTGTGAATACGGAAGAACTGCCGTATTCTGATATCCCAGTATGTTGCGTTCATAAACACCAATAAGTGCATCTAACATGGCAGGGTTCTTTTGAATATCAGCGTTTGTCGCTGTTTTGTCAGCTTCTGCCGCGCCATCCAAAAACTGTGCAAATACATCCGGTCCAAATGCAAGGGATAGTACTGCCCCTCCAACCGCTGATGTGGAGGAGTAACGTCCGCCGATATAATCATCCATAAAGAATGCTGCCAAATAATCCTTGCTCTTTGCAAGCGGAGATGTTTCGCTGGTAACAGCAATCATATGTTTTGCAGGATCTAATCCGGCATTTTTCAACGCATCTTTCACAAAGGATTCATTTGTTAATGTTTCAAGCGTTGTACCTGATTTTGATACAAGCACGAAAATGGAGTGCGCCGCATCAATTGTACTTAAAACGCCCGCTGCATCATCCGGGTCTACGTTACTGATGAATTTTGCTTCCATTTTTAAGGTGTGATTCACTTTTGCCCAGTTTTCGAGTGCTAGATACATAGCTCTAGGTCCTAAATCACTGCCGCCGATACCAATCTGAACAACCGTAGTAAATTTCTCTCCTGCTGCGTTGGTGATTTCTCCGTTATGTACTTTGTTTGCAAATTCGGCTATTTTCTTCTGCTCACCTACATAGAAAGTACGTTTATCAACACCATCTGCTGTAACCGCTTTCCCTAACTGTCCACGAGTCATATGGTGGAGTACCAGACGCTTTTCTCCAGTATTTATAACTTCCCCATTATAGAGAGACGCAAACTTCTCTACAAGCTGCGTTTCTTCTGCCAATTTTGCAAGAACTTCCAGCATGGTATCATCTACCTGCTTTGCCGCATAATTATACGCAAGTCCTTCTGCCATCGGAACGCTGTATTTTCTGACACGGTCTGCGCCGTTTTCTCCAGCCAGCACCTCTGCAAGATTAACTTTCGCAGCTTTTTGGAGTTCCCCGTATGCCTTAACAGTATCTAAATTATTCCAGGTGATCATAATGATTCCTCCTTAAAAATGTATGTGTTTCTAAATAGCGTCTATTTTGAACATGGAATATTATACTATTAAAATATTATGAATTCAAGCAAATCAGACTTGCAAAAATATTGTTATACAAAATAATGCAGCAAAACATCTTTCTCATAATGGCTTACTTCATAATCACCATAGCAAGTGTTCCCGCAGTCATCATTATAAGTCCGAGCAGCGCTTTTTTGCTTAATTTTTCTTTAAAAACTATATATGCGAACAAAACGGACACCAGAATGCTCATTTTGTCAATCGGCACCACTACACTTACATCACCTTTTTGAATCGCATAGTAGTAAAACAACCATGATGCTCCTGTTGCGATTCCGGAAAAGACTATAAAAATAAGTTCCCTTCTGTCTGTTTGAAGTATCTGATTTGCTTTTCCTTTTGCAAATACAATTCCAAAAGCTACTGCCAATACAACAATTGTACGAATAGCCGTAGCAAGATTCGATTCTACATCACTTATGCCGATTTTCGCTAAAATTGACGTTGCTGCCGCAAATACCGCAGATAGAAGTGCATAAACAAGCCAGCTCTTTTTTCATCCGTTTTCTCCACAGCTTTCTTTTCAACCATAAGAAATGCTCCGATTCCTATCAAAACCGTAGAAATAAGCTTTATGATCAAATGGTTCCTTTCTCCAAAGAGAACAATTGCCGCCAAAACCGTAAGTACTATGCTTGATTTATCAATCGGAACAACCTTATTAATGTCTCCAATAGACAAGGCTTTAAAATAGCAAATCCACGAAAGTCCTGTTACCAGTCCTGAAAGCACCAAAAATACCAGCGACTTCATGCTGATATCTGCAATGCTTTCAAAGGAACCTGCGACAAAAACCATAATCCACGAGAATATGAGTATAACTCCCGTTCGAAGCGCCGTTGCTATATCCGAATCCGTTTTCTTTATACCACATTTTGCTAATATAGACGTAATAGCCGCAAAAACAGCAGATAAAATTGCGGCAGCTATCCACATATCCGTTCTCCTCCATAATAACAGCGAATCCCAAAAAGCAGCACATCCGTTTTCCCATATCCTGCTGCTATCTGGGTATTCCACATTATTTAAGACGTTCTCTTTTCCATCAACCGTTCTAAGACCGCACACAAATTGTTAAAATCAATTGGCTTAGAGATGTGGTCATTCATTCCGGCCGCAGATGTGGCGGCCACGTCCTCTGCAAAAGCGTTGGCTGTCACCGCCAGAATAGGAACATCCTTTGCATCCGGCCGGGGCAGTGCGCGGATATGACGTGCTGCTTCGCATCCATCCATTTTCGGCATCTGCATATCCATTAAAACAGCATCTATCTCAAAAGGAACGCTAGACTTGAAAACCTCTACCGCTTCCTCTCCGTTCCATGCCTGAAGAATTTCCAGCCCATTCATGCTAAGAACCTCCGTAGCAATCTCCATATTGATAACATTGTCCTCTGCCAGCAGGATCTTTCTTCCCTTCAGCGAAAATTCTTTTGATGGCAGTTCCATCCTGCTCCTGCTGTTTGCAGATGCAGACGGTCCGTTTGTCTGGGCAAACGGGATGGTAACCGTAAAGACAGTTCCCTCGCCAAGTTTGCTGTCTACACGAATCTGTCCGCTCATCTCAGTAATCAGATTCTTGACAATCGGCATTCCAAGACCAGTGCCGGATATTTGCCGGTTGGAGAAACGTGTTTCTCTGGAATATGGCTCAAACAGATGAGGCAGGAACTCTTCCGACATACCCATACCAGTATCCTTAACAATAAACTGGTACTGGGAACGTCCCATCCCATCAAACTGCTTGACAGAAATGCTGATACTGTCTCCCTCTGCTGTAAATTTGAAAGCGTTAGACAGCAGATTGTTAAGTACCTGACTGATTCGGTCCGGATCGCCCATAACAAGCCTGTCCTGTACTTCACATTCTACAATAAACTGCTTTTTTTCCGCTTCTGCCTGAAGGCGGAATGTGGAGGCACACTCCTGCACGCAATCTTCGAGGTCAATGCTCTGGTTATTCAGAACCACCTTCCCCTGCTCAATGCGTGACATATCCAGAATATCATTGACCAGATGAAGCAATTGCCGTCCGGAGTAGGCAATCTTTTCCACATATCCCTGCACCCGTTGAGGATTATCCGCATTCTGCAATGTCAGATCTGCCAGACTTAAAATGGCATTAAGAGGAGTCCTCATATCATGGGACATATTGCTGAAGAAAACCTGCTTCGTTTTCTCGCTGCGCTTAGAATTTGCAAGGGCGTCCTGTAAAAGTTTCCTCTCCTGAAACTGCTGATGCTTTTCCCTGTCCACTTCCCGGAAACAAAGAACCGCTTCATTCGTGTCCAGAGATTTATCAAAGAGAATCCGCACACTAACCCATCGGTATTCCTCTCCAAATAGCCGGAGAAAATCTCCGCCATAGTCCCGCATCTGTTTAGAAACCAGATTACGGATGCTGACAGATGAAAAACTTTCGCAGAAATCTTTAAATGCTGCCGGTTCAATAACCTCTCCCACAACCTGCAGCAGTTGAGGATACGGTCCGCTTTTAGGCAGTCTTTCTCTCAGATATTCCGATCCTTTAATCATCTCATAGGTATCTTCTTCATAATTAACTCTGTATATTGCATAATACTGATTCCCAAGAACCTGGATTGTTTCATTCGCACGATCCATTTTTGTACCCAGCCGGAAATTCCGGACCGTAATAAATATTATGATCAAAATACAGGGAAATGCGACCAGACCAAATAAAACGGAGAACTGATTAAGCTGATTCAGAATCGTATTATAGGGTACCGTAATATATACATTCCAACCGATATCTTCTGAATTAATATCAATATATGTCCCGTAAACACCCCGCCGGTTGCCTTCCGGGTCTACAATGTGCGTATCATAAGCTAAAAGCGAGCCATTCTCAAATCCCGCATGAATCCTGGCAAGATACTCCTTTATTTCACTCTGGCTGGTCTTTAACGCTGTATTGCAGTAAATAATTACTCCATTTCCATCGCAAATATAGGTGGCCGCCCCCTCCGGGAGCTCAATCTTGTTATTGTATAGCTCCATATTCTCCGGGAAAATGTCAAACGCGATTACCGCATCACAGCTTTTGCACTTCTGGGCTATGGTAAGAACCTCTTTTCCTGTAATGGCATCGGTATAAATATCAGTAAAAATCACTTCTCCGTCTGCCGCTACCGCTTTTTGGTACCATTCTGTAGCGCTGTATTCATAAGTGTCATCCTCCGACCATGGATTTGCACCCACAATCCGGCCATCATATACCACAAATGGATCCAAAACGTCTTCTCCTAAGACCTGCTGCAATCTTTCATAATACAGTTTAATCCAATCCTCTGTCTCACCAACTGTCCAGCCGGACTCTGCCCGGTAATCAATGCTGTTTGCTCCGTAAGCGATGAGGGCGCGGAACAGGCTAAGATCTCCCGAAACCTCAGCCGAGTAACGCTTTGCAAGAGATGTCCCGTATTCCTGGTAATGTAAAAGAAGCACCCGCCTCATGGACACATAAAATATACTCATTAAAACCAGAAGCACCAGAAATCCGATAAAATAGAATCTTGTTTTTTTTAACGCTTTTAGAATTTTGTCCTTTTTGATGTATTTCATGCTGCATACCCCGCTTTTCCCCAAAGCTTACTGTTGCTTTCTCTTTATCCAATCAGCTTATCCATCTTTAGTATATGGTTCACAAGCCATTTTGCCAGAAAATCCAGCAGATCGATTAGATATTCCTGTTGATTGTTATCCATGCTTTCAAGGTCTTCAAAATTAATATCCACCAGTTTTTCAATGAAGATATTGTGGGCTTGACGCTGTGCCTCTAACCCCGGATACTGAATGCTTTCCATATAGTTTTCTTCATCCTGGAAATGTAACTGCGTATAGCTTTTTAATTCCGTTAAAATACGAATAATCTCATCATACTTATCGAATATGAAATCATCATACACAAGCGCATGTACCTCGTTTACCAAAGCAAAAAGCTGACGGTGCTCATTATCAATAAGCTCAATCCCTGTTAAATATTCTTCAGAAAAGACATATACCTCTGCGGACTTTGAAGCGCCCGAGAAACATCCGATTAGGATATCGCTGCCTAAAATATGATGATACAGCCATTTCGCAAGAAAACGCAGCAAATCCTGTGCTGTTTCCATGTCATAATCCTCTTCCTTCATCATAGATGCTACTTTTACGCGGAAGTTCTCATGCTCCGCTTTCTGCCTGCGCAGTTCCGGATCATGAATGCTCTCCATATAAGACTCCTCATGAGCAAAATGCTCCTCTGCATATGCATAAAGTTCCTTTAACAGTCTGTGGATAATTCCGGAAATATCAGCCGGCTCTTTTTTCAGCGCGGCATCTGTCTCATTTAACAGTTCAAATAATTTCTTATGTTCATTATCAATTTCTGCAATGCCAATCAGGCAATCGCCTGTAAACTGGTACATAATTTCCTCCTTTTGTGAAAATTTTATTACAGTTTTTTCCTTATTGTACCATTACACGGTACATATGTCATTCAACTTTTTTGAATGCACAAAAGAAAAGGCCTGCGGAAACGTTCGCAGACCCTTTCAATTACTCGGCATTTCTATTCTTCTTTACTTTCATCCGGCTTAAGGCTCTTGCCATCTTTGCCTGGGCAGCGCGATATTCTTCCATACTTTTCTTTTGCAGAAGCGCTTCTTTTGCCTGTTCTGCTGACAGCTTCGCCTGATTGATGTCAATTTCCTCCGGAAGCTCCGCCGTGTCCACAAGAAGCAGTACCTGATTATCTTCCACCTTAACAAGTCCTTCTGAAACAGCCGCAATAGTTTCTGTCCCATCCGGGACGGTGAATTTTAGCATTCCCGGTATCACTGCTGCAATCATGTTTCTATGCATGGCCTGAATACCATATTGTCCATCACTGGTAGGTACTACAAGAGAGATACACTTCCCCTTATATAAAGTTTTTTCCGCAGCCAGTACTTCTAACTCAAATGTACTCATTATATCTCCCCGGCTTTCATTTTCTCAGCCTTCTCATATACATCATCTAACGTTCCTACGTTATAAAAAGCAGCTTCCGGGCAGGCGTCCATCTTACCTTCTACAATGGCTTTAAAACCTCGTACTGTTTCGCTGATTGGAACATAAACACCCGGAATACCTGTAAATTTCTCCGCAGCATAGGTTGGCTGCGCAAGAAAACGTTGTATTTTTCTGGCACGGCCGACAATTAATTTATCCTGCTCGCTTAACTCATCAATACCTAAAATTGCAATAATGTCCTGAAGTTCACTGTACTTTTGCAGAATTTCCTGAACGCTTCTTGCAATGCGGTAATGTTCCTCTCCCACAATATCGGCTTCGAGGATTCTGGAAGAAGATTCCAACGGGTCTACCGCCGGATAGATGCCTTGCTCTGCAATCTTTCTGCTTAATACCGTTGTTGCGTCCAGATGGGAGAACGTTGTTGCAGGAGCCGGATCGGTAAGGTCGTCTGCCGGTACATAAACCGCCTGAACGGAAGTAACCGAACCATTTTTTGTTGAAGTAATCCTTTCCTGAAGCGCGCCCATTTCCTCGGCCAGCATAGGCTGGTATCCAACCGCTGAAGGCATTCGTCCCAGTAAGGTAGAAACCTCGCTTCCCGCCTGCACAAAACGGAAAATATTATCTACGAAGAACAATACATCCTTGTTCTCTTTGTCTCGGAAATATTCTGCCATCGTAAGACCTGAGAGAGCAACTCTCATTCTTACGCCCGGCGTCTCGTTCATCTGTCCAAATACGAGAGCCGTCTTATCAAGAATTCCGCTCTTTTGCATCTCGTTCCACAAATCGTTTCCTTCACGGGAACGTTCCCCAACACCGGCAAAGATAGAGTATCCCCCATGCACCATAGCAACATTGTGAATCAATTCCTGAATCAGCACTGTTTTTCCTACGCCCGCGCCGCCAAACAGCCCGATTTTGCCGCCCTTTGGATAAGGCTCTAGCAAGTCGATTACCTTAATCCCAGTCTCTAAGACTTCAATGGCAGGGCTTTGTTCATAAAATGCAGGAGCAGGTCTGTGAATCTTCCATCTTTCTGTATTTTCATCAATCGGCTCTCCCCCATCAATTGGGTTTCCTAATACATTGAACATTCTGCCCAGCGTCGCAGTTCCTACCGGAACTGTAATGCTGTTTCCGGTAGCAACAGCCTCCATTCCGCGACTTAATCCCTGACTCTCAGAAAGCATGATGCAGCGCACAACATCATCACCGATGTGCTGTGCTACTTCCATAACCAGCTTTTCCCCGTTTAATAAAACCGTGATTGCTTCTTTTATTTTAGGCAGTTTCGCACCCTCAAAAGAGACGTCTACAACGGAACCTGATATTTGTATGATTTTTCCAGTCACCATAAAAGCGACACCTCCTCTACTTTTTTTCCGCTTTCCGCTTCATGTTTTTTGCGCCTGCGGAAACTTCTGTAATTTCCTGCGTAATGGTACTCTGTCTGATATGATTGTACTTAACGGTTAATTCATCCAGCAATTCCTGCGCATTCCTGCTTGCTGCATCCATAGCATTCATTCTTGCATTCTGTTCACTACAAAAGCTATCAACCAAAGCACTGTAAATAAAACCTGTTACATAGCCCGGAACCACATTATCCAGCACCGTGCTGACAGACGGATAAAATTCAAATGGTGTCGCCACCTTTTTTTCATGACTTTCCGGCACCACAAAATCTGCTCTGTGGAAAGGTAACAGTCTGGTTGCATTAATCTGAGAGTTAATGGCATTTTTCATATCTGTATAAATAACAAATATTTTTGACAGTTTTCCCTCGTTAAACTGTTCCAGAAGAATCTGACTGATGACCCTTGCACGGCTGATAGTCGGGTTCTGTGCCGTATAGAGAAAGCTCTGCTCGATTGGAATATTATGAGAAGAAAAATAATGTCTTCCGTATTCGCCTACTACAAATAGTTTTGGGTCTTCATGCTGCTTCATAAGCCGCATAGTTTCTTTAATAACATTCTGATTATAGGAGCCTGCCAGCCCCTTATCCGCAGTAATAACCAGATATCCATAAGAGCCTGGAAGTTCATGCTCTCCTGTTACGGGATAAAAATACCTATTTTCAACCTCTTCTTCAATGCGGAAAATACGTTTGATTTCACTCTGTAATGCAGTAAAAAAGGGTCTTGTCATATCAAGTTCCCTTTTGGCTTTCCTCAGTTTATTGGCAGCAATCAGGTACATGGCATTGGTGATTTTTTGCGTATCTTTGACGCTGTTGATATGGTTTTTGATTTCTTTGGTTGTTGCCATATTCTTACCGCTCCTGCATATATTTCTTTGCTGCCTTTAGAATGTTTTCTTTCATATTGTCATCCATTACACCGGATGTCTTCAGTTCATTGACTATATCCGGGCACTCTTCCTCAAAATAGCCAATCATTCCATGCAGCGCGGGTGTTACTTCTTCAACAGGCAGATCTTGCAGCAGGTGACTTAAAACTGTTACCAGTATCAAAATCTGCTCGTACTGTTTGTATGGATGAAACTGCTTCTGTTTTAAAGCCTGCATAATTCCCTGACCATATGCCAACTGGCGTTTTGTCGCTTCGTCCAAATCGCTTGCAAACTGCATGAATACTTCCATTTCCCGATACTGTGATAAATCCAGACGTATCGTTCCTGCTGCTTTCTTCATAGCCTTTGTCTGCGCATCACCGCCCACACGGGAAACGGAAAGACCGACATTGACCGCCGGACGCTGTCCTGCAAAGAACAAATCGCTTTCTAAAAAAATCTGACCATCCGTAATAGAAATAACGTTGGTAGGTATATAAGCAGAAACATCTCCCGCCTGTGTTTCAACGATTGGAAGAGCAGTCATGCTTCCGCCGCCCTTTTCATCACTCAGATGTGCGGAACGCTCAAGCAGTCTGGAATGCAGATAAAAGACATCTCCCGGATAAGCCTCGCGTCCCGGCGCACGCTCCAAAAGCAGGCTCAAAGAACGGTATGCAATCGCATGTTTGGACAAATCATCATAAACAATCAGAACATCTTTGCCCTTTTCCATGAAATATTCTCCCATTGCACATCCTGCATAAGGGGCAATATACTGAAGAGGCGCCGGATCGCTCGCGGAAGCATTGACCACGATTGTATAATCCATTGCTCCTCTGGTTTTTAAATTCTGCACCATCTGCGCTACCGAGCTTGCCTTCTGGCCAATGGCTACATAGATACAGATAACATCCTTATCTTTTTGATTGAGTATAGTATCTATCGCAATCGCTGTTTTTCCGGTCTGACGGTCGCCTATGATAAGTTCTCGCTGGCCGCGTCCAATCGGAAACATGGAATCAATGGCAAGGATTCCCGTCTCAAGCGGCATATTAACTGACTGCCTATCAATAATACTAGGCGCCGGCTTCTCAATCGGACGATATTCCTCTGTCAGAACTGCACCTTTTCCGTCAATTGCATCGCCAAGCGCATTGACAACTCTGCCGATAAATGCCTCTCCTACAGGAATACCAGCCGTCTTTCCGGTTCGTCTTACCTCGCTGCCTTGGAATATCTCATCACTGTCACCAAATAAGATACAGCCGATTTCATCTTTTCTTAACTCTTGAACCATACCCCTGATGCCGTCTGTAAATAACAGAATCTCTCCGTAGGTTGCATTCTCCAGTCCCTTAATGGTGGCAATTCCGTCGCCGACTTTCGATACGTATCCCACCTCCATAGCCAAAGCCTCCGGCGTCCAGTTATGAATCGTATCTTTCAGCAACGGAATAATATTATCATTCTGATCCTTTAAGCGTAAAAGTGTCTCCTTGAATTGCAGAAGACGCCCGTTTAAGCTCCAGTCATAAATTTCAGTTCCGACCTCAAGACGGAATCCACCGATAACAGACTCATCTTTTTCCCAGACGATTGAAATATCTTCTCCGTATTTTTCCAAAAGAAACTTTATAAATCTGCTCTTCTGTGACTCGCTTGGAGGTGTGTCCGAATACAAAAGGGCTGTTTTAGCCTTCTTCTCATCATGCATCTGTGTCACTTCCTTCCATAGAGTCTAAAAACAGATCGTAAGTATCCGAAGTTTTCGACTCTACGGCAAGCCTGTCCGCAACATCGGATACCATGTTTACGATTTCATTCCGGGCTTCTTTCATCATCATCTTACGCTCATTTTCAATATCTTTACGGGCATCGGCAATCATTTTTTCAACCTCTTTTTCGGTCTCTTTTACTTTGACTGCACTTGCTTTTTCTACTGCCTTGAGAGCATTTTTCTTTTCTTCCAGAATCTCCTCATCCGCTGCTTTTAGTTTATTCAAATATTCTTCTTTACTCTTTTCTGCTTCTGCCAGATTTGCCTTTGCTTTTTCATCCATGTCCTCATAATGCTTTCGTCTTTTTGCCATGAACTGGGTTACCGGCTTATAAATAAGAGAATACAATATACCGAATAAAAGGAGAAAGTTAAATAAATGCAGAAGAATCTGCTGCCAATTTATATTAAGCGGCATTCCATTTCACCAGCCTTTCTTACAGTACAAAGATAATCAAAATTGCGATAACTAATGCATAGATAATTGCAGTTTCCACGAAAACCAGACCAAGCATGAGGGTTGTACGGATCTTGCCCTCTGCTTCCGGCTGTCTGGAAATACCTTCTACGGATTTTGCAATTGCCCATCCCATACCAATCGCGCCCGCTGCCGCAGCAAGACCTACTGCAATCGCTGCACCAATCGCTTTTGCTTCTAGCGCATCGGATTCACTATCCTTAGCATCTGTTTCTACGCTTACAATCGCCTCTTCAGCATCTGTATTTTCCTGCGCGAAAACAGGTGTTGAAACAATCCCTAATAAAACAAACATCATCAAAAAAATAATTATACCTTTAAACTTATTTCTCATTGTATAAATCCTCCAAATTATTTGTGTGCAGGCTCTGAAACCTCGCCATAGAACAATGACGTAAGCATGGTAAGTACATATGCCTGAATCAGTGCATGAAGCAAAGTAAACAATACTCCGACCAAAACAGGAAGCCCATAGCTTAAGTGAATGTAATGATATACCAGCTCTGTCACAAGCGCCCCGCTTAGCAAGGCCCCGAACAGACGAAAACTCATGGATATAGGAAGAGAGAACTCTTTGAGCGTGCGGCCTACACCTTTAAGTTTGTTTTCCGCGATTCCGCCAAGCAGTATTACGAAATAGGAAAGGCATCCCATCATAATAGCTCCATTGATATCCGATAATGGTGCCGGTAAAGATACCGAAACGCCCTCTGTGGTCACTACCTGAAACCCAAACAGCTCAAATATTGTTCCTACGAAGATATACGCTCCGGCAGCAAAAATATAAGCTCCGAGAAAACGATTCCGGTGCGGACTATTTGTTTTCGCTAGGTTCTCAAAAAAACCAACGGCCGTCTCAAGCAGCAGTTGAAACTTCCCCGGAATAATTGTAAACCTCGGAATCACAAAAATTCTCACAATTAAAGCAAACACCAGAAAAATTCCCGAAACACTAAAAGCCGATATCAATCCCGGATTTACCTCCAGCCATCCAAACAGGCTGATTTTGTTGACCTCGTGCAAAACAGCATCCCGCATCAGAATCTGGATTGATTCATGACTGTCAGGCGGTTTTACGGCAAGCGTTCCAATAAATGCGCTTACTGTCAAAAGGACAAACAGTATCGTACCTATTCTTCTTTTTCTTTTGCCCATATGAACCTCCCATCTGTTCAATGACATTCTTTATTTATAAATGTGAAAGAGTAAAAATATCCGAACTACTGGTCGAATACTTTTACTCATCTACCTATTCTAGCACCTTTTTTTTGAAATACAAGTTATTTTTTTGTTTTCTCGATTTTATCTGTATTACCTGTTAAGATTGCTAACAATCGTATAATATGCATTAGAAGTAATTTTATAAACGAGTGCATAAAACAGCCCAAAAATAATGAAACAGATTATCATTACCAGAATTACAAGCTGCATATTGCTTAAAGCGAACAGCATCAGGATTTTCCAAATGAAGGAAAAAGAAAAACAAAGGTGGATGCCTGCAAAAATCAGAGGAAGAAAGAAAAGTCCGCCGAAGGTCTGAAAGAAATCGGCCCTGTTTACCTCACGGCTTTCCACGCTGTATGAATGAAAGCTGTTCTCCCCCTCAGTATTAAGAAGCCCAAACGCCTCTCTGATTGCGTTAGCTGCTGCAATTTCTTTTTCTTCCGTATCAAGGTCAAAGCCGCAGCTCCATACAAAAACCATCATAGGATTGCCCGATTCGGTCTTCATACCGACAACAGGCGCAACAAAAGATTCAAAGTCATTTACAACGATATATATGATTGGGACACTCATATCCTCCGATTCAACGCCATCAATAAACTCATCTAAAACCTTTTTGACTTTATAGGTGCTGCCTTTTTCCATTGTGAAGGTGTCTGATGTATATTCGGTCCGTACACAGTAAAGCAGGCACTCATCATCTGCCAGCATTTCACTCTTTCCTAACAGACGATTATAATCCTCTAATGAAATCACCGACAAATACCCCACATTATTATAGGTCGAGAGCGAAAACTCTGTTAAAGATGCGTAATCGACGGTAATTCCATCTTTTGTAATCAGTCCCGGAATTCCCCCGGCGCGAATTTCATCCAGTTCTATCTCTTCTTCCAAGCTTCCTGCGATTACATTTTTTAATGCCTCTATGTTCTCATTACTGATACCATCCGGCGATTCATAGCTTGCAGTAATATTTACTCCCTTTGGATATCTGGTATAAAGCACGTCCTCTGCGCCAAAATACAGGCTTGCTGAGGAAGAAATCATAACCAGAACCATTGTCAGCAATATGCAGATGGAGGCGAGCCCCGCGCCATTTCTCCTCATACGGTAAACCATCGAGGAGACAGAAACAAAGTGATTCGGTTTATAATAATATTTTTTGTTTTTTTGCAGAAGTTTGCAAAACACTACGGAACCGGACATAAACAGTTCATAGGTTCCGGCAATAACAAGAATCACTGCCACAAAGAAAGTACTCAGGGCGGCAAGTGGATTCTCAATGCTGATAGCCAGATAATAAGCGATTCCTATACATACAACACCGGTTACTGCTTCTATCCATATTCTTTTCGGCAGCCTTTCCCCCATTTTATCTGTCTGCATCAGCGCAATCGGATTAGAACGCCTTACCTTTATTAGTGAATTGATAAGCAGCACCAAATAGATTCCCCCAAAAACAAGGGGTGTATGCAAAAGTGCATGGATGCCAATGCTCCGTTTATCCATGCCCAGAACGTTGTACAATCCAAATTCACGGTATCGCTGACGGATTAAAAAGGAATTGCTGTAAAAAAGAAACAGCAGCGAAAAAATTCCTATTACACCAGAACCCAAAGGAAGTAATTCCTTCAGTACATAGCCGCCTGACATGTTTTCAAGCACAGGCAATTCGCTCAAGAATTGAATAATACATGGTTACCATAACGCATCCTGTAATAATATATGGAACATACAATCGGGCATTCTTGCGGATACCCTCCCATGCTAGTTTTGGATAAAAACCTGCTCTCATCTGCGATCACCACCTGTCGTTAATATAGTAAGCGTGTCGGAAATCATTTGGTACAACTGCTCGTTCGTGTTGTCGCCGCGATAGATTTGATGGAATACCTCGCCATCCTTAATAAATAGCACACGCCCTGCATGGCTTGCCGCTTTAACAGAATGCGTAACCATAAGAATCGTCTGTCCTGTTTGATTGATTTTAGAAAACAGACCAAGTAGCTCATCAGTCGCCTTAGAATCAAGCGCACCCGTCGGTTCATCTGCTAAAATCAGCTTTGGATTTGTAATTAAAGCCCTTGCAACCGCCGCACGCTGCTTTTGTCCACCTGATATTTCATACGGATACTTTTTCAGCAGTTCCGTAATCCCAAGCTGCACAGCAATCGGCTCAAGACGTTTTCTCATTTCCTGATAAGGCTTTCCTGCCAGAACAAGCGGTAAATAGATATTATCCTCAATGGTAAACGTATCCAGCAGATTAAATTCCTGAAATACAAAGCCAAGATTATCACGGCGAAATACCGCTAGCTGCGACTCCTTGATGTTAGATAGGTTTTTCCCATCCAGAGTAACTAAGCCAGAAGTCGGTTTATCCAAAGCCGCCAGAATGTTCAGTAAAGTAGTCTTGCCGGAGCCCGATTCGCCCATAATAGCGACATACTCTTTCGGCTCCACACAAAAGGAAACATTTTTTAATGCTTCCACCTTATTGTTTCCAAAACGGGTCGTATATATTTTTTGCAGCCCGTTTATTTCTAAAATAGACATAACAAAAATCCTCCTTTTTGATTTCTGTTTTTAATATACAAAAAAGGAATCTGCTCCGCCATTGAACCGGCTTACAAATCCCTCTTTAAATCTAACAGTTTTGTAAGAAGTCTATTCTGTTTCCAGTTTTGCTGAAGCAAGGTCAAGGATAACCGCTGTCCCTTCACCAATAACTGATTCCGCCTTAATCTGATGCCCTAAATTGGCGCAAATGCGTTTACAAAGATATAATCCGATGCCGCTTGCCTTTTTATCCGCGCGTCCGTTGTGTCCTGTATATCCATTTTCAAAAATACGGGGCAGGTCCTCCTTGGCAATACCGATTCCCGTATCACGGATACACAGCTTCTTTTCCGGCTCAAGCGTTATTGTTATACTGCCTGAGGGCGTATACTTTAGCGCATTTGATAATATCTGCTCAATTACAAAGGATAGCCATTTTTCATCTGTTATAACTGTGGTATTAAGCGGCTCATATATTAAACTCAGTTTTCTCCCGATAAATTCACCCGCAAACTTCCTGACCGCCTGCTTGACAATGACATCCAAATCATATTCCTGTATTACATAATCTGTACTCTCCGAATCGAGCCTTAAAAATGTCAGTACCATTTCTACATACTGTTCGACACGAAACAAGTCCCCAGATAGCTTACGGGACAGCGGGGTATCTTCATTTTGAAGAGTCAGCCGCATGGAAGCAATCGGCGTTTTTATCTGATGCACCCATACCGTATAGTAATCTGTCATATCCGCATATCGCCGGTTTGTGCTGGTGCGATAGTTATTATGCTCCTCACAGATGAAACGGATAATTTCCTGATAGTCCTTGTCTTCTATCCCCCTCCACCTTTGTTTTATATATACCCTAAACAAATTCATAGGAGACACCTCAACTCTCAATAAGATAGCCAACGCCAAATTTCGTTGTAATAAAATTCTCAAGCCCTGCGGTCTCCAGACG
>CALWLL010000040.1 GCA_944381555.1 uncultured Agathobacter sp.
GCTTTAAATTCATGGTCGTAAGATTTTTGATTCTGTGCCATAGGTTATTTCTCCTGTTCTCGTATTGATTATGATTATATATCAAAATCCTTGAGAATAGGGTGTCAACTTTTATGATACAACACCAAAATAATCACTTTCAATACTTTTACAATTAGGCGGCAGATATATTCACCTTCTACAGAATCTCCAAACTGCTTTTTACAGATGACAGATTCAGCGGTGTATCTACGGAAGCAAAGGATGTGGATTTCAGAACAGTTGATGTAACAGAAGATGCAGCCCTTACCAAGCGTAAAGAAAAGGCAAGAAGGACAGAGGAAAAAGAACGTAAAAAGGTGGAACGGTTAGAGCGTAAACGCCAGAAGGGAGCAAGGTCATGGAAGATTTGGAAAGAAAGGCTAAGGCACTAGCAGAGCGGTTCGTTACCAAAGAGTACATTTTGTCCCTTCTGAAAACAATGGTAGGAAACATGCATTTATCCTACTTAAATTTGCTTCTTGTGGCAGACCAAAGACCAGAGGCTAAATGTGTTTGTGGTAAAAAAGCCTGGAATCGCCTTGGACGGGAAATAAACCTGTCATTGACAAGAAAGGTAGTTTGTCAGGATTTAAGGCAGGTTGCCCTTAATATAGATAAAGAAGATATTAGAGAAGAACTAATAGCATTGGCAGACAAACTGGAAACCTGTAAGCCGGAATGCGTTGCAAAGATTTGTAAGTTAAAAATGAAAATGGCCTTGTTTTCTTATCTGCCAGCGGTACTGGATTTAAAAAGAATAAATTTATGGATGGAAGAAAGGGTGGAATATGATGAGAAGTGAAAAAGAAATTTTTGAATTGTTGGAAGGTATAATTGCCGAAGAAAAGTCTTCAGTGGCATGTGGTATCACTATTCAGCGTATGAAATCCGAAGCGGAACCGGAGGCGATTAGGACAGCCTTTAGTTTAGAAGCTGCTATTAAATCGCATATAACAGAGCTCTGGACAGTGGTAGATGTGGTATTTGATGATTGTTTACACTATGATTATCTGCAGATGCTGGCTGTCTGTGAGGACTATGTAGAGCTGCAGAAGGGTAAGCCTCTGGAACGAATGTCACTGGTACTTACATTGACTCCATTAGGAGAGTATGATTTTTTCTTTGCAGGAGTAGATGGCTTTTGGGCTTATTATACCGATAAGGCTACGGAACCATGCCACGGACTGCGCTTTATCTTTTGGAAGGAGCAGTTCGCAGGATATGAATTGAAACCGGGAGCGGTGGAGGAAATGATAGCCGGAGCAATAGATGAGCTGCATTTTAGCATTTCTGCGAATGAAGCTCTGAATAGTTACTTGAATTTTTAAATAAATTTTGCTTTTATAGTTTACTTTCTCGCTTGAATATTATAAAATGTAAGCGAGAAAGTAAACTTTGAGGTAAAGCAAAATGTCAAAGAAAGATTATTTAAATGCATTAATTGAACAAAATAATGGATATCTGCTGACTTCTCAAGTAAGAGAGAATGATATTTCCAAAACATACATGGCAAAATTTGTAAAAGAAAACAATCTGGAACGAGTTGCCAGAGGAATTTATATTACAGAGGATGTATGGCCGGATGAATTGTATATTATGCAGATGCGGAATGAGGCTGTTATTTTTTCAGATGAGACTGCCTTGTTTTTGCATGGTTTAATGGACCGGGAATATACAAAAATTTGTGTTACGGTGCCGACTGGTTACAACGCAACACATTTGAAGTCCGATAATGTGCAGGTGCGATATGCTCCGGCACAAAGATATGATTTAGGCATATGCATGGTTCCTTCAGCCAGTGGCAACATGGTTCGTGTGTATGATAAAGAAAGATCTATTTGTGATCTGATTGCAGGCAGAGCAAATACAGAGGTACAGATTTTCCAGACTGCAATCAAAGAATATATGTCCTCAAAGGATAAAAAATTATCGAAATTAGTTGAATATGCAGAGATTTTGGGCATTCATGATGAAGTAATGAAATATGTGGAGGTATTGGTATGATTCATACGTCAAAACAGTTAAAAGATAAAGCCCGCAATATCTCAAAAGGAGATAACAATATTGCGAAAAATTTAATCAGAAACTTTATCATGGAGAGATTCTTGGAACGAGTTTCCTTATCTTCTTATCGTGATAATTTCATTTTAAAGGGCGGTATGTTAGTTGCTTACATGGTTGGAGTTGATTTAAGAGCCACCATGGACATTGATACTACGGTAAAGGCGCTGCCACTGAATGAAACCGATGCAGAACGAATTATTTCAGAAATATGTGCTGTGCCTGTGGAAGATGGTGTAACCTTTCGGATTACATCTGTGAAAACTATTATGTCCGACTTTGAATATCCGGGCATAAGAATGATGATAGAAGCAACCTTGGACAGGATGAAGCAGGCATTCAAGATTGATATTTCAACAGATGATGTGATTACTCCTGCAGCTGTAGAATATGAGTATAAGCTGATGTTTGAAGACAGAAGCATCCAGCTTCTCAGCTACAATACAGAGACATTGCTTGCAGAGAAAATACAGACCATTCTTGCAAGGGGTATCTCTAATACAAGAATGAGAGATTTTTACGATGTGTATGAGATTATGAATATTTGTCTGGATGAGGTTGACACAGATGTGTTATTACAGGCATTTGCTGCAACCTGTCAGAAGAGGGAAACCATATTTAGCATGGAGGAAATCGCAGAAACCAGTGAACAAATCCGAAACAATGAAGCAATGGAAACACTCTGGATTCAGTTTAGAAGCAAAAATATTTTTGTGGGGGATTTGGAGTGGAATACCGTAATGGAATATACTTTGGAAGTTATTTGCAAATACATCATGACAGATCATAGTTAAAATATATATGTTGCTTTTATATAGCCGAGAGATTTTAAAACAAATCTTCCGGCTATTTTTGATGAAAATTTTTCTGCTGACATAAAACCGTGCAATTTCTCTAGTAAAGGAGGGATTGCCTGATGAGTAATGTTGAAGGTTTGAAAAGAGCGGATTATATATCTTATAAGAGGTCTGATTTTGAATGTAACAAGATGAGTAATAATCATGGCAAAAGAATGAAGAATTCTGGTAGCAGAAAACGTGACAATGGTCATGGTACGGTAGAGAAAACTAAGAATAAGCAAAAACCTTCCCTTCTAAAGGGCTTGCGGATGAGGTTCTAGCAGAATAGTAAGAACCATAACGGCGGCTTATGCATATTGTAGTGGACTCTATTATATGAATATCAGAAAGATTGGTGTGGGTCATATTAAGGATGCCATGAATCATGGATATGTAATTGAGACCAGAGGAAAGAATAAAGGACTTCGCAAATATGCTTCTTTGTGTACTCAGGAGAGAATAAAGTCCATGTGCAATTTGATGTTTGATTATGCGTTGGAGCGGAAGAAGAGGTTGCAAAGCTTTGGGAATATCATCAAATGGTACCTTTTGCAGATATGGTATTTATTTAATCTGCCTTGTGGAAGCTCCTTTAAGCCATTTACCTATGATATTTACGATGGAAAATTTCATCATGTCATAGATGCCCTTGATTTTGTGGGCTTTACACCACATTGTACCAGACATACCTTTGCAACACAGGCAGAAATTTGCGGATTACGAGAACGTGCCATAAAGCTGATTATGGGCCATAGTGTCAAGGGAGATGTGACAAATCAACATTATAAACATACCGGTCTGGACTATTTGTATCATGAAATATGCAAGATTACGTTTGAAGGAGGCGAGAGCGATGAGAGAGAAGTTACTTAGATTCACTGGGAAGAATATTCCGATTACAGTGGTTGCTAAGATTGTTGGCAAGGATCAGCAGTTCGTCAGGCAGGCAATGATTGAAGGACTCCTGCCTATCGGTGTAGCATTTCGGAAGAAGGGGAGCAGCCAGTATGATTTTTATGTAAGTCCGAAGCTATTGTATGATTTTACCGGATTCTTCTTTGATGATGATTTGATGGATGGGGAAGATGGTAAAAAAACAGACGAATATTATATTGATGAAAAGTAAGATGGGATGTATATGCAGGTGTTAATACAGATTGGTATTGATGCCTGTTTTATTTTGATAGTCTTCAAAAGAAATATATGATAATATATAAATGAATAGTATTCAGGCAGAATTATTAGAATTATATGGTATGCTGGGAGATTCTGTTGAGAAATATAAAAAATGTGTATCTGATATACTTGATAAAGGAGAAATTAAAGCAGTATATTTTGTGGATGCATTAATCAAATATTCTATTCTTCTTGATAAAATGCGACATTATCAAGATGCAATAGATATTCTTAATATTGTTATAGATACGGAAAACGACATCAATTCGTACACTTTAGGAATTGCATTGGCAAATCGTTCACAGATGTATTATAAAATAGGGGATTATGAAAAGGGAAATTCTGACTTAGAAAAAGCCATCTGCTTGTTAGAAAGAGAAGATAAATCTGACGATGCTGTTTATCAGTTATCGTTATGCTATGTTAATAAGAGTACATTAGAGTGCCAGCGTACAAATAGATTAGCAATAGCCGAAGCAGATATTAATCGGGCAATTGAATTGACTGAGAATGGTCAGAATTATGAGATAAGGGTAAACAGAGCAAGAGCCTTATTAAATTATTCGTATATTTTAGAAAAAAAGGAAGCTCCCCAAAAAGATATACTTAATAATATAGATGCGGCTATAGGAGAAGGTTTAATCCTTGCAAATAGGTGTTACTTATATTATGAGCTATATAAGGCATACCATCTACTTTTGAAATATGATAAATCATATATAAATAAAATAATGAACCTACTAGAAAATACTGATAAAACAGACTATGGTAATTTTAATTGGGTATTTAGCGCATTGCGAGATATTGTTATTAATAGTGATGAAATTGAAAGTGCATATAATATGATGAAAGAATACCTTGAAGTATTACAAGTGAAGAAAATATTTTTGCAAGAGGATATTAAATATATTATTCCAGCACTTGGTTCAGACATATCTATTTATTTAAAGGAAAATGAAAGATATAGTGAAGCATGCATTTTATTACTGCAAATTGTTAACTTTATGGAATTTAATAGCATTAATATTGATATCTGGAGAAGGTATTTCTGTTTTACGAGGCGAAGAGATATGATATGAAGGGGAAAAATATTTAGGAAACAATCGTAAATATTATCTGTGTGATTCGTCATTTCGATATGCCGTTAATGGAACTAGAAACATGGATTTTAGCAGAGTATATGAAAACATTGTATATTTTGAACTGCAAAGAAGAAAGATGAATGGATTTATATTCAGGTAAGTGACAACATATCTGACGAAGAAACGTTTAAAAGAGAGGTATCACCGCTTCTGGCAATTCGTGATGCTTATCCTAAAATGTTTATTGCAAGAACAAGGCATGAAGCGGATTGGAAAGCAAATCATACTGCGGAAGAGTACATCCGTTATATGAGTTCTTTCTATCAGGAATAAAATGTTAGGAGTATCACTATGAAAGAATCAGCTTTTGAAAGAATTTACGATATCGTAAAACAAATTCCCGCAGGCAAAGTTGCAACCTATGGACAGGTGGCTTCTCTTGCGGGAAATAAAAAATGGTCGAGAGTAGTAGGCTATGCGCTCCATGTGAATCCGGACCCGGAGAACATTCCATGTTACCGGGTTGTAAACCGTTTTGGAGAAGTTTCCAAAGCCTTTGCTTTTGGCGGGGAAAACCGCCAGATTGAACTGCTAAAACAAGAAGGTGTGGAATTTGCAGACGGAAGAGTCGACATGAAAAAGTATCAGTGGAACCGGGTAAACATGGAGATGTTAGAGCAGATAGTCAAAAGCGAAAAATAGTTTTTAAAGAAATATGTTTCCAAACGGGAAAGGCAGTACCATCAGAGTGTGATGATACTGCCTTATTTTTAGTTTTTTATATTATTGGAAAGCAGGCTGTCCCCCGTTCTCTTTTTCGGCACATCTTACGCGATACAGTGCGTAAATGTAAACCAGATCAAAGATAAAGCAGATAATGCCGGTTACAAGGATAAACATATTGTTTTCCAAAGCACCGAAGATGGTAGGCGTTAGCGTGCCGATACACTTGCAGACGGCAATCAGAAGCGTTTGTCCCTTAGAGGACTTACGTCTTTGAAGCATATAAAGATAAGCGATACTCATGGCGATATTTTGCAGGAATGCAGAGTATTTTTCGCCCTCTACATCACCAAACTCTGCCATAAAAAGGACTTGGAGTACAAAGGTGGTTACCAGTACAAGAATCGTCCATGAAACAAACCATTTTTGGCCAAGTTCCCCTGTCATTTCCTCCCGTCCATATTTCAACCATGTGATGAGAATGAAGATGTCCAATACAAACCATATGGTGTTTGCAATTGCCTGTACCCCAAAGGAATTTCGGACGAATAAATCGGTGTAAGAATAGAGCCCTTCCCAGGCAATATTAAGACCAAGAGCAAACAGCGGCATACAGCAGGTCTTTTGCTTGAAGCCTACACGAATGGAATCTATGTATACGGCAGACCAACAGATTCCGCTGATAAAAATTAGAACGTTAATAAGTAATTGCATAAAATCTCCTCCTTGAATTGACATTTGTCAAACTTTTTGGCATCATCATAATATCAACTTAGTAAAACGTCAAGAATCTTAAATTAACTTGTACATTCAGGAGGAAATGTCAATGTATAAAGGTACAAATCCAACAGCAATCCAGTCGCAGAAGTGGCTGGCAGACAGTATGGCTGCTTTGATGAATGAAAAATCCTTTGGACAGATAACCATTCAGGATTTGTGTAAAAGGGCAGATTTATCCCGGCAGACTTTTTACAATTTTTTTAAGGATAAGGAATCGGTACTCCGGTTTTGCTTGGAACAGACCTATACAGAACAGTTTTCTAAGCTGGCAGACCGGGAAAGCTTGTTGCTCTCCGATATTCTGGATGCGTTCTTTTTTGTTATTAAGGTAAACCGGAAACTGATTGATGCGATTCTCCGTGATGGCCTCGATTTTATTTTGGCAGATGAGATGCTAAGATGTATATCCCTGTTTGCAAACCGTTTTGTCAGTGATGAGAAGCGTAATGAAATGCTTCCGTATGCTGAGGCTATGCTAAGCGGAGCGTTATCACAGCTTCTGATGTTGTGGATAAGAACTGGACAACGCATACCAGCTTCTCAGATTTCAGAACTTCTGGTTTCTTTTTTTACCGGAGAAATATACAATTTGAATGCTGTAACCGGAATCATAGAGAATGATCATGCTACACATTTAAAATGAAAATGCGGATAGGCCCAAATTATATGAAATGATAGAAGAGTGGAAAAGTTTGGAATTGGTTAGACCAAATACCAAAATAAGATATATGGGATGATAAATGAAAGATGTGTTAAAAAGTTCCTAAAAAGCCCATAAAACAGGGAAATTGATTGACAAAAAAATAAGTCATTATTATAATGATAAAAAAATAACAAAACTGGCTGAACCAAAGGGGGAAATATGAAAGCATTTAGGACACTGGAAATCAAACAAAGTGTTTTTGCGGACAATGACAAACGTGCAGATGAACTCAGGGTTAAACTGAAAGAAAATAAGGTGTTTCTTTTGAACCTTATGTCATCTCCCGGTTCTGGTAAGACCACAACCTTAACCAGAACGATTGAGAAGCTAAAAGACGAGCTGCGCATTGGTGTCATGGAAGCGGATATTGATTCGGACGTAGATGCGAAGACGATTGCTGCTTTAGGGGTAAAAACCATTCAGTTACATACGGGCGGAATGTGTCATCTGGATGCAGATATGACGTTTCAGGGGTTAGAGGGTCTTGGGATAAAAGATATGGACCTTGCAATATTGGAAAATGTAGGAAATCTCGTCTGTCCGGCAGAATTTGATACAGGCGCAGTAAAAAATGCCATGATTCTGAGTGTGCCGGAGGGAGAGGATAAGCCGCTTAAGTATCCGCTTATGTTTTCTGTCTGTGATGTGGTACTCATCAATAAGATAGATGTACTTCCATATTTTGATTTTGATATGGAAGCATGCAGGCAATATATTTTAAAGCGTAACCCAAAGGCGGTTATTATCCCCATCTGCGCACGGACAGGTGAAGGGATTGAAGAATGGTGCAATTGGCTGAGGCAGGAAGTAAAGGCCTGGCAGGCATAGTTAAACGGAGGAAGTTATGGGAAAAAAGAATGAATATCCGGGAATGAGGGAGCCAATCGCCAAACTGGCGAAAATGATTACGAACCGTATTCCGATTGCTCTTGGAATTGAAAAGATAAAGAAGGAGGATGCAGAATACTGGGGACTTGATATGCTTCTTACAGACGAGCAGGCAGAGGTAGCGCTTTCTATGGGAAGAAGAAAGCCAAGAACCTTAGAAGAGGTTATAAAGCTTTGCGGGAAAGACAAAGAAACAACAGAGAAGATATTAGAAGAGCTTTCCATTATAGGTATCGTAGAGTATAACTGGGAAAATCCTGACCATGAGAAGCAGTATATTGTGCCAATGTTTGTTCCGGGAAGCGCTGAGTTTACCAATATGAACAGCCGGCTGCTGCAGGAGCATCCTGAAATGGGACGTTTTTTTGAAGAAATGAGCCGTATACCATTGGAAAAGGTTACTCCAATGGTGCCTCCGGGAGGGGCAGGAATCGGTATGCATGTCATTCCGGTAGAAAAAGCCATTGAGATGGAGAATACCTCTATTCCCATCGAGCATATTTCACACTGGTTAGATAAGTATGAGGGAAAATATGCTGCAAGTCCATGCTCATGCCGTAATTCCAGAAAAACCTTTGATGAGGGCTGCGCAGATGATCCGGAAGGCTGGTGTGTTGCAGTTGGCGATATGGCGGACTATGTGGTGGAAACAGAAAAAGGCGGACGTTATATCACCAAAGAAGAAGCGCTGGCTATTTTTGAGCAGGCAGAGGAAAACGGATTTGTACATCAGATTACGAATATAGATGGAGAAAATAAGATTTTTGCTATCTGCAACTGCAATGTAAACGTATGTTATGCGCTTCGTACTTCACAGCTATTTAACACGCCGAACCTCTCGCGTTCTGCTTATGTTGCCAGAGTAGAGAAGGAAAACTGCGTCGCATGTGGAAAGTGTGTTGAGTATTGCCCGGCAGGAGCGGTTAAGCTGGGTCAGAAGCTCTGCAAAGCAGATGGCAGCGAAGTGGAATATCCTAAAGTGCCGCTTCCGTCAGAACAAAAATGGGGACGTCATATGTGGACAGAGGATTATCGTGACAGAAATCGTATTAACTGCTATGATACCGGCACTGCTCCGTGTAAGACTGCCTGTCCGGCACACATTGCAGTACAGGGTTACCTGAAGATGGCAGCACAGGGCAGATATAGGGATGCACTTGCATTGATCAAAAAAGATAATCCATTGCCGGCAATTTGCGGACGAATATGTAATCGCCGCTGCGAGGATGCATGTACGCGTGGTTCAATTGATGAAGCAATCGCAATCGATGAAGTGAAACGTTTCATTGCAGAACAGGATTTGAAAGCAGAAACGCGCTTCATTCCGAAAAAGGTTGTTCCAACCTTAAGCGGGGAGTTTAAGGAGAAAATAGCTATTATCGGCGCCGGTCCGGCAGGGTTATCCTGCGCCTTCTATCTGGCAGAAAAAGGATATTATCCTACAATTTTTGAAAAGAACGAAAAACCGGGCGGAATGTTAGTGTATGGCATCCCTTCTTACAAGTTAGAAAAAGACGTGGTAGCTGCGGAGATTGAAGTTATCAAGGCAATGGGCGTAGAAATCAAAACCGGCATAGAGGTTGGCAAAGATATTACGATAGAAGAACTTCGAAAACAGGGATATAAAGCCTTCTATATCGCGATAGGATGTCAGGGCGGCAGGAAAGCAGGCATACCGGGAGAAGATGCCAAGGGGGTTACAACAGCAGTTGATTTCCTCCGTGAAGTCGCAGAGACAGAAAGCTATCCGTTTGAAGGAGATGTAGTTGTTGTCGGCGGCGGGAATGTCGCCATTGATGCGGCAAGATGCAGCAAAAGGGCAGGAGCGCACAAGGTGTCAATCTTCTGTTTAGAGGCTTACGGGAATATGCCGGCGTCCCCAGAGGAAATTGCAGAAGCAGAAGAGGAAAACGTAAACATCAACTGTGGATGGGGTCCGAAAGAAATTTTAACGGAAAATGGTAAAGTAACAGGTGTTGTATTTAAGAAATGCATCTCTGTAACGGACCCGGACGGAGGATTTCATCCGGTTTATGATGAGAATGCCGTTATGACGATAGAATGTGAGCATGTAATCTTTAGCATTGGACAAAGCGTTGTCTGGGGTAATTTATTAGATAAAAGTAAGGTAGAGCTTGGACGTGGTAATGGCGCTATAGCAGACGCGCTTACCTATCAGACATCGGAGCCGGACATTTTCGTCGGCGGAGATGTATATACGGGCCCAGGTTTTGCAATTGACGCAATTGCCGCCGGTAAGGAAGGTGCAATTTCCATTCACCGCTTTGTGCAGCCGCACAGCAGTTTGACAATCGGACGTAACCGCCGTGATTTTATCGAATTAGACAAAGAAGATATTTTAGTGGAAAATTATGATAATTCCAGTCGCCAGATTCCGGGAAAAGACGAAAGTATCGAACGTAGGAAATCCTTCCGTGATGCAAGCTTAGGATTTACGGAGGAACAGGTAAAGGCGGAAGTCCAAAGATGCTTAGGCTGCGGAGCTTCTGTTGTAGATACGAATAAATGTATCGGCTGCGGAATATGTACAACTAAGTGTGAATTTGATGCAATTCACCTACACAGAGAACTTCCGGAATGCAGTACCATGAGAACCAGTGAAGAAAAACTAAAATATATTCTCAGCTATGGTGCGAAGCAGGCGATTAAGATTAAGTTTTCAAAAAAGGATAAATAAACGATGCATGAATTAGGTGTAGTATTTCATGTAATTAAAACGGTAGAAGAAGTTGCCGGGGAAAATAACATTACAGAAATCAAATCAGTAACGCTTGAAATTGGCGAGGTTTCTACGGTTATAGAAGACTACCTGCGAAAATGCTGGAGGTGGTCAGTAGAGAAGAAATCAAAACTGCTTAAGGATACAGAACTGATTGTGGAGATTATCCCGGCAGTCACATTCTGCGAAGACTGCAAAAAAACGTATGGTACAATAGAGCATGGCAGAATATGTCCTTATTGCGGGAGTCCCAATACATATCTAATTGCAGGCAAAGAGTTTAACATCAAAGAAATTGAAGCCAGATAAGGCTTTAAAATAATAAAAAGGGAGAGAAAAATTATGTTTTTTCAAATTTATGGCGACGGTGCCGGCTGGCAGTTGTTAGGCTGGGTACTTGTTTTTGCCGGACTTGTTCTGGCAAATGAATTTGCACGACGCAGTAAACAGGGCGGAATTATCTGTTTCCTGATTTTACCGGCAGTGCTTACAGTTTATTTTGTTTCAATTTATGTTGGTGCGGCAATGGGGGCAGAATGGGCTTTAAATAATCCAACTTACCTGTATATGAACAGTTGGTTCCATTATGCAAAGTTATATGCAGCAACAGCGGGATGTATTGGTTTTATGATGCTTAAATATAAATGGGGCATTGGTAAAACACAGTGGTTTAAGGTGTTTCCGTTTGCAATTGTTGCATTTAATATCTTAATTGCAGTTGTCAGCGATTTTGAATCAGGTATTAAAGGCGCTATGGCATTAGCAGAGCATGGTGACAGATGGTTTTTATCCTCTGAAAATGTATGGCTTTATGGCGGTTGGTGGAACTGGGTAAATGGTATTGCCGGAATTATCAATATTTTCTGTATGACAGGCTGGTGGGGAATTTACTCATCGAAAAAGCATGATGACATGCTGTGGCCTGACATGACATGGTGCTTTATCATTGCTTATGATTTATGGAACTTTGAGTATACATACAATAACTTACCGACACATGCATGGTACTGTGGTTTGGCGCTTCTTCTTGCACCAACATTTGCGAATGCGTTGTGGAACAAGGGCGGCTGGATTCAGAATCGTGCTAACACATTGGCTTTATGGTGTATGTTTGCACAGGTATTCCCTTTATTTCAGGATGCGAGCAGATTCACCACAATCACATCCCTCTATTCAGACGGATTCATGAATGCGGCAGTCAGACCTAAATCCGCAGATCCGACAATGCAGGGAATTATGGCAATCTTAGCGTTAGGAGCTAATGTACTTTGTCTGTCTGTAATTATAAAACGTGCATTTGTTCAGAAAAAGAATCCGTACAAGAATGAAATCTTTACCGATCAGGAAGATTTTAAACTTGCTATGGCAAGAGCGGAAGAACAGTAAGATAGTGTATTCTAATCAAAAGGACCTCCATTTGTCAGATTCATATGACAGATATGCCGATTACCGGAAAAACAGGTAAAAGGGAGAATCTATCACAGGACTGGCTTATGGAGGTCAGTTTAACTGGCTGCTTTTTATGATTAAATCTGCCGTTTATTCGTAGTATATTTTGTAATCGCCATCAATGCATTCGGCCATTGATTTTTCGATCCATTCAATCGCCCCGTCAGTATCGCGGTTTTTGATATAGGTCCACATCGTATAATTTCTTTGATAAAGAATATCCACACCATACAAATCTACAAAACGTTCCCACATTGTAAAAATAGGAGTGTAAAAAGACTGGAATACCAGAGGAATAAGCGTATTTCCCGAAATAAGAGCAAATTCATGCTGAAATTCAAATGCAGCACGAATGGCGCCGCTGTTTGTTTCCGCAGTCCGGATTTGTTCGACTTTTTCTAAAAGGAGTGCAGCTTCCTCATCGCTGATTCTGTCAATGCAAAGTTTTGCCGCAAGGGAATCAAGCGCAATTCGTATTTCAAAAATAGAACGGATTTCTTCATTTCTCATACGTCCGCCGTTATATTTCATAATGGCAAGCAGGGTGTCGATAGTTCCCTTTCTGCGATAATCTGCAACAAATGTTCCGCTTCTTGGTTTTACAATAAGAAAGCCTTTTTTTTCTAATTCAGAAATGCCGCTGTTGACAACAGCGCGGCTAACCTGCATCATTTCTGCAAGCTGGCGTTCCGGTGGAAGTTTTTCGCCTATTTTTAATTTTCCCGAAAGAATCATATGCTCTAATTGATCGATAAAAAGTTCGCGTAAGGATGGAGAACTGATTTTCTGAAATTCCATAATAACCTCCTGTTTGGTACTGGTTGTGACAAAAGCCAGTTTCATTATATTAAGAAAAGCAAAGAATTGCAAAAGAATTATTGTTTTTTCGTATAAAATGGTGGATAATGTCCATAGGGGAATTGCTTCGGCTTATTTACCGATAAGATTAGGTAAGGATGTGGGGAATGATATGGATAAGGGATTGATGAAGGCGGCGTTTCAAGCAATGCTGGAGATTTCAACAGACATGGTGTTTTTAAAGGATGCAAATTTGGTATATCAGGCCGCATCCATGCCCTTTGTCAAGATGGTTGGTAAAAACTCTGTGCAGGAGATTATCGGACATACAGATGCGGAAATCTTTGAAGACGAGAATCTGGCAAAGCGGTATGTGGCGGATGATTATAAACTGATGGAAGAAGGAGAGAATCTGATTGATTATATGGAGCCAATTACGGATGATAATGGCTATGCCAGATATGGTTCTACTTCCAAGTACATTTTAAGAGATAATGATGGACAGCTAATTGGAATATTAGGGGTTAGCAAAGATATTACGAGAGAATATTTTGTACGTCAGAGATATCAGCAGGAATTAAGATACTTATTTGAACTTCCGAAAGACACATACGCAGTATGTTATATTGATGTAGACAGTTGGCGTGTCATCAGCCAGAGACATCAGGAAATTAACAAGGCAACGTTGCAGGCCTGCCGGACAGTGGAAGAACTTTGTGAAGCAGCAATTGATTCTATTGTAGACAAGAAATGTGAAGCTGCTGAATTTTACCGCAATTTTACAGCGTCTAAGCTATGGGGTATTTATGCAAGCGGCAGAAATAGTATGACATTTCGATATGAACGCCGGATAACGGATGGGTCAAAGAGATGGGTTCAAAATGAAATTTATTTTCTGACAGATGTGGACAGCGGGCATTTATGCGCAATGCTTTCTGCAAAAGATATTGATGCGATCAAACAGGAGGAGCATAACCTTGTCATTGCCGCCAGATTTGACCAGATGACAATGCTTCTTAACAGAGAAACGTCTATGAAGGAAATTCGTCAGATTTTAGCAAAAGAAGCGGATAAACCACATGTTTTATTTATGTTGGACATAGATAATTTTAAAGTTCTGAATGATACATATGGACATCAGACTGGGGATGAATTTTTGATTAAATTTGCAAATAAAATGAAATATTCATTTCGCAAAAGCGACATTGTAGGAAGAATCGGCGGAGATGAGTTCTTTGTGCTTATGAGAAATGTGGCTGAAATAGCTAAAATAGAGAAAAGGGCAAGGTGTTTGTTAAACATTATTTTAAGGATAGGTACCGCATATCCGAAGGCGAGAGTATCCGGCAGTATCGGAATCAGTTTATATCCTAAACACGGCAAAACACTGGAAGAAATGTATGCGAAAGCGGATGTTGCACTTTATGAGGCAAAACGCAGCGGTAAAAACAGATATATTTTTGCTGAATAAAATTGGGTTTAAAGCGAATACCGCTCATACGAGCGGTATTTTTATCCCTAAAAAGTAAGTTTATCCTTTTGGTTTAATAATCTGGCGCCATTTACAATTAAAAGGACGCAGCCGGCGATACTTACAGCTAAAAAACAGATTCCGATTATAAGGTTGGCGGCGCCCGCAGAACACATTGTTTTATAGATTTTCTCTTCCATAAAGATATCTCCTTTGACTCTTGTACTACAATCATTGCTAAATCCTATTTTAGCATTTATACTTAAAATATCAAGAGAAAGGGTAAAAGAAAATGATAATAAAAATAATTAGCTGGCTTTTTCTTGCAATATGCTGGTGGAAAGTATTCGAAAAGGCGGGAATCAAAGGATGGAAAGCGATTATTCCATTTTATGGAGACTATACGAAATTTAAGCTGGGAAATAAGAGTTTTCTTTATATCCCATACCTTATTCTGGATATAATAGAATCGGCGGTAAGTTTTATATATTCGGCTTTATGGACGCTAAATATGATAGATGTTAATAATCAATTGGATATGGGTGTGGATTTAGGAACTTTAAATGCCCTACGCTGGGTAATGATGATTGCATTGCTTGTGATTGATCTTTTCATTGGAATGAAAATTGCGGACATATTCCGGAAAAGCAAGTGGTTTGGAGTTGGTTTAGGTATAATTCCACTGGTATTTGTTCCGGTTCTTGCCTTTGGAAAATCAATATGTGTTAGTAAAGCGGAGGTACTATGAGAAGAAAATATATAATTGCAGTTATAGTTGTATTTATAGCGATAGCTGCCGGGTGTGGTGCAAAGACATATGATACGCAGTCAAAGACAGAGGATATGGAGCAGGATTCTTTACAGTTGGAAACAGGTGTGTCTGAATCAGTAAAGGAAACAGAGCCAGAGCGGGAAACAGAAGCAGAGTCAGAAACAGAGTCAGAAACAGAAGCAGAGTCAGAAACAGAGTCAGAAGCAGAGCCGGAAACAGAAGCAGAGTCAGAAACAGAGCGGGAAACAGAAGCAGAGCCGGAAACAGAGCCAGAGCCGGAAACAGAGTCAGAACCGGATGTTCCTTCTAAACCGGAGAATGCTGAAGATATATATACATATCGTGATTTAAATCAAACCATGTGGGCAACAGGCAGCGTAAATGTTCGAAACCTGCCGGGCAAAGAAGGAAAAAAATTAGGTGTCTTAAAATCTGGAGAAGAGATTCGGGCTACCGGTCAATGCAACGAGACCGGCTGGTATCGTGTCATATATAAAGAACAAACTGGCTATGTAAGTAATAAATATCTGACAGATAAAAAACCAAAAGAAGAATGGCCAGAGATTACTGCAAACGATATTTTCATTCCGGAATTAAATGCAGATAGTCCTGTTATTGTTATTGATGCAGGTCATCAGGAGTTTACCAATAAGGAGGAAGAGCCAATCGGACCTGGGGCTTTTGTTACGAAGAAAAAGGTATCGCGGGGAACAAAAGGCTGTGTCAGCGGCTGGTGGGAGTATGAACTGAATCTTGTAGTTGCAATGAAATTAAAAACAGAGCTGACAGCGCGCGGATATCAGGTGGTTATGATTCGTGAAACGCATGAAATCAACATTAGCAATAGTGAAAGAGCAAAAGTGGCAAATAATGTTCAGGCAGATGCTTTTATCAGGATTCATGCCAATGGTTCAACCGATTCGTCAGTTCAGGGGGCATTTACAATCTGCCAGACGCCGGACAATCCATATATAGGAGATAAATATGAAAGCTACAGAAAACTTGCGGATTGCATTATTGACGAATTTGCATTAAGTACGGGCTGCATAAAGAAAGAGGTTATGGAAACGGATACCATGAGTGGCATTAACTGGGCACAGGTGCCGACCACCATTTTAGAAATGGGATTTATGACAAATCCAGAAGAAGATGCACTTATGGCAACAGAGGAATATCAGGATAAAATGGTAGAGGGCATTGCAAATGGTGTTGACAGATTTTTGGATAATTAGAAACGTAAAAAGCATACGATAAGTTATTGATTATATAACTGTAAGTTATGATATATTTTGTGCTTGACAAATATAGATTATAGTAATATCATGTGAGGTAGATTATATAAAAGAAAAGGCAGGATGCATATGAAGAAACAGGTTTTGTCGCTTTTGGTAGACAATACGCCTGGTGTAACAAGCCGTATATCGGGGCTTTTCACTCGAAGAGGATATAATATCGATAGTTTTTCTTCCGGTGTGACTGCGGATCCCAGATATACAAGAATTACAATTGTTGCAACAGGAGATGAACAGATTTTAGAGCAGATTGAGAAACAACTGGCAAAGTTAGAAGATGTGTTGGATATTAAGAAACTCGAATCTGGCGCGTCCGTTACCAGAGAGCTGATTTTGGTAAAAATCCGTGTCATTGACACACAAAGACAGGCTGTCGCAAATGTCACAGATATTTTTCATGGAAAAGTCGTGGATGTAACAACCGATTCCATGATCATTGAATTAACAGGGACTCAAAGCAAATTAGATGCTTTTATGGATCTGCTCGTAGGGTACGAAATTTTAGAACTTGCTAGAACAGGCCTGACAGGACTTACCAGAGGTTCTGGGGATGTCGTTTATCTGGATTAACTTAAGGACTTAATATTAGGAGGAATAAATATATGTCAGATGCAAGAATTTTTTATCAGGAAGATTGTAATATTTCCTTACTGGAAGGAAAAACAATCGCGGTTATTGGTTATGGAAGCCAGGGACACGCACATGCGTTAAACGCAAAAGAATCAGGGTGCAACGTAATCATCGGTCTTTATGAAGGCAGTAAGTCATGGGACAAAGCTGTAAGACAGGGGTTTGAAGTATATACAGCCGCAGAAGCTGCTAAAAAAGCCGACATCATTATGATTCTTATCAATGATGAATTACAGGCAGATATGTATAAGAAAGACATTGAGCCAAACCTTGAAGCAGGCAATATGTTAATGTTTGCACATGGTTTCAATATTCACTTTGGATGTATCAAGCCACCTGCAAATGTAGACGTTACCATGATTGCGCCAAAAGGACCGGGACATACTGTACGTTCTGAATATCAGGCGGGGAAAGGTGTTCCATGTCTGGTAGCTGTAGAGCAGGATGCTACTGGTAAGGCTTTGGATATGGCTTTAGCATATGCTGCGGCAATTGGCGGAGCAAGAGCAGGCGTTCTTGAAACAACCTTTAGAACAGAAACAGAAACAGACCTCTTTGGTGAACAGGCAGTCCTTTGCGGTGGCGTCTGCGCACTTATGCAGGCAGGTTTTGAAACATTAGTAGAAGCCGGATACGACCCAAGAAATGCTTACTTTGAATGTATCCATGAAATGAAGCTTATCGTGGACCTGATTTACCAGTCAGGCTTTGCAGGAATGAGATATTCCATTTCCAACACTGCAGAATATGGTGATTACATCACAGGACCAAAGATTATTACAGAAGATACAAAGAAAGCTATGAAGAAAATTCTTTCTGATATTCAGGACGGTTCTTTCGCAAAAGAATTTTTACTGGATATGTCACCGGCTGGACGTCAGGTTCACTTTAAGGCTATGAGAAAACTTGCGGCTGAACATCCATCGGAGAAAGTAGGCGAAGAAGTTCGTGCGCTTTATAGCTGGAACAATGAAGAGGATAAGTTTATCAATAATTAGAATGGTAATCATTCTGGATTATAGTCTGATATCTTCTACACAAGGAAAGAGGAAAGAAAAATAAAAAATGCAGCGGCGGCTGAGGATATGATCCCGGCCGTCGCTTTTTATATCATAGGAAAGACCGTGATACATTAACGTGTGAAAGAAATTTACTTTCCTATGATATGAAAAACGCTCCGCGAAGGATGCGCACCTCGCGGAAAGGAAATAATCGCTTTGCGATACCGCTCGGGCGCGAAAGTGTGCGTCAAGCGCACACTTTG
>CALWLL010000041.1 GCA_944381555.1 uncultured Agathobacter sp.
GACAATATCAGCAACATTGTTGTTCGGGTCAGCATTTAAACTTCCGGAGCATAATGTTAAACAGTTATATGGGTTGTCAACCATCTTTAAGAAACGGTCGATATTTTCTTCGCAGGTTAAGAGACGCGGCAGGCCAAAAATATCCCATGGCGGATCGTCCATATGAATAGCCATTTTGATGTCACATTCCTCACAGGCAGGCATAATAGCCTCTAAGAAGTATTTTAAGTTGTCCCATAAAACTTCTTTTGTAACAGATTTATAAGCCTCAAATAACTCATCTAACTTAGCCATACGTTCCGGTTCCCAGCCTGGGAAGGTCATTCCGCCTAAGTTATTTAAGATGTAGTCTGCCATTTCCTTTGGATCGTCATGGATACGGCTTGCTTCGTAATAGAGCGCTGTAGAGCCATCCCCTACCGGATGGAAAAGATCTGTACGTGTCCAGTCAAATACCGGCATGAAGTTATAACAGATAACTTTAACGCCGAACTGGGAAAGATTTTTGATTGTCTGGATATAGTTTGCGATGTATTTGTCACGGGTAGGAAGACCGATTTTGATATCGTCATGTACGTTCACAGACTCGACAACGTCCATATTGAAGCCATATTCGTCAAGCTGTTTTTTTACTTCTGCGATTTCTTCAACTTCCCATACTTCACCAGGCATTTTGTGGTGCAGCGCCCATACGATGCTTGTTACACCAGGAATCTGTTTGATATAGTTTAAGCTGATTTTGTCATTGCCTTCACCATACCAACGAAAGCCCATCTGCATTGGCATAAAAATACCCTCCTTAATTATTTATTTTATAACACCACTCGGATGTCAAGTTGTATACATTATAGCATATACTTTTCTATAAGACCACCCAAAAGTGCGATTTTATCAAGAAAATCATTAAAAAAACTGCTATACAAGTACCTTGAAGACACACTTTTTGATTGTTTGGGCCTTTCCGTCGGCACAAGCCGGTTTGTGAGGTTCATCCAGCATACAAATATAAAAGTCTTCCGGATTCAGATGTGTAGTTACTTTGTTTTCACACTCTGCGATTCCAAAGTCACGTTCCGCATCAAAACTTGTTTCTGTGCTATGGTCCATATCGCCTGTCTCAATAATCTCGCAGCCGGTAATATCTATATGGATATCCAGATATTTTTTGTGAATTTCAAATGGGGTAGAAGCAATGTCCTTGCCTTCTAGTTCAATCACGCTTACATATACGTCTTTTCCTGCAATTTCGTGTTTTCCGGTTTCAAGTTTTGTAAGATCATGGTTGCAGATATAATCGATTGCAATATCCAGATTTGGATATAACCCTTTGTATAAATTAATATTTGCTAATTTGTCGTAAATCATGTAAAACCTCCTTCTTTTAATCAAAAAACCTCCCGGATATCCGGGAGGTTTTGGATGTTATCTCTGTACTCTTGCGCCAGCGCCACCCATAATAGCTTCAACTTCTTTTTTGCTTGCCATTGTTGTGTCACCTGGTGTTGTCATAGCAAGTGCGCCATGAGCTGCACCGTAATTTACGGCTGTCTCTGCATCACCTGTTGTCATTAATCCGTAGATTAAACCGGAAGCGAAGGAATCTCCGCCGCCGACACGGTCCATGATTTCAAGACCTTTGTAATCTTTTGCTTTGTAGATTTCGCCGCCTGCCCAGCAAAGAGCGCTCCAGTCATTAACGGTAGCTGTTTTAACTTCACGAAGTGTTGTAGCAACAGCTTTGAAGTTAGGATATGTTTCAACAGCCTTGTTAATCATTTTCTTATATCCTTCGATATTAAGCTCCTTTAAGTTTTCGTCGTTTCCTTCGATTTCAAAGCCGAGACATGCAGTAAAGTCTTCTTCGTTGCCAATCATAACGTCAACATATTTCGCAATTTCTTTATTTACTTCCTGAGCCTTTGCGTGTCCGCCGATTGCGCTCCACATAGAAGGTCTGTAGTTTAAGTCGTAGGAAACGATGGTGCCGTATTTTTTAGCAGTTTTGATGGCTGCAAGAACGGTTTCGCATGACTGTTCAGATAAAGCAGCATAAATACCGCCTGTGTGCAACCATCTTACACCAAGGGTTCCGAAGATATATTCGAAATCGAAATCTTCCGGAGTTGCTTTTGAAATAGCAGTATTCGCACGGTCAGAACATCCAACAGCACCACGAATGCCAAATCCTCTTTCTGTGAAGTTGATACCGTTTCTGCATACGCGGCCGATACCATCTGTCTTCATCCATTTAATAAGGGAGGTATCCACACCGCCCTGAAGAATGAAGTCTTCCATCAGCATACCTACTTCGTTATCTGCAAATGCTGTAATAACGGCTGTTTTTAATCCGAAACATCTGCGAAGACCACGAACAACATTGTATTCGCCGCCGCCTTCCCATGCACGAAACTGTCTTGCTGTACGGATACGTCCTTCGCCCGGATCAAGACGAAGCATTACTTCACCGAGAGATACTGCATCAAATGCACATTCACTTGCTGGTCTTAAATTTAATTCCATAGTTTCTCTTCTCCTTTTCTTAGAAAAAATAATATTATAGTTATGCGAAATACTGTTGTAAATCGCAAAATATCCTATTATTAATTTTACTAGCGAATAGGGATTTGTCAACATTTTGAGACGCTTTTTTTCGGACAAAGACCCTATGTATTCAATTTAGTACAATAAAGTCAAAGCGAATCTGTTTGTTGCTTTGTTACAGAAAAAACAAAGCATTTTTGTGAAAAATTTTCCTAAAATAGACTTGTGCTCAAACGGTTGCGCAGATATACTAGAGGTAAGGTACATGAACTGTCCCAAACGGAATGGTTCGGATGACTTTATGTTACATTTAAGGGAGGATACTATGAGAAAGAAAATTTTAAGCATCATTTTGCTTGCTGCGATGAGTGTATCTCTTCTTGCATCCTGCGGTGATGCCCAGACAGGAGAAAAGGAAGTATACAAAGCAGAACTTCCGACCGAAATGGTGGAAACAGATATTTTTGTAACACCGGTTGAAGGTATTTCGGATGACTTTATCAGAGGAATGGATGTTTCAAGTGTTCTTGCGGAAGAAGCCAGCGGTGTTAAATATTATAATGAAAAAGGCGAAGAAGAGGACCTTTTTAAGATTTTAGCAGATGCCGGAATCAACTATATCCGCGTCCGTGTATGGAACGACCCATATGATGAGGACGGAAACGGATATGGCGGTGGTAACTGTGATGTAAATACCGCAGCAGAAATTGGAAAGCGTGCGGCTGAATATGGCATGAAGCTTTTGGTCGACTTCCACTACTCCGATTTCTGGGCTGATCCGGCGAAGCAGATGGTTCCGAAAGCATGGGAAACAATGCTTATGATTCATGAAAAAGAACAGGCGATTTTTGACTACACAAAAGAAAGCCTTAACACGATTATCAAAGCCGGTGCAGATGTTGGAATGGTTCAGATCGGCAATGAGATTAACAATGGATTAGCAGGAGAAAAGAATACAGAGAGTATCTGTAAATTATTATCTTCTGCTTCAAAGGCGGTTCGTGAAGTGTCGGAAGATATCAAGGTTGTAGTTCATTACACCAATATTGATAAAGTAGGCGATATGGAAAAGAAAGCGCAGCAGCTCGTTGACTATGGTGTAGACTATGACGTATTTGGTGTTTCTTACTATCCATATTGGCATGGTACACTGGAAAATCTTGAAAGTGTGTTAACAAATATCAAAACTAATTTTGGAAAAGAAACCTGTATCGTGGAAACCGGATATATGTATACCGGGGAAGACGGAGATATGTTTGGAAACAATGTATCGGATGCGGATGCCTTAGATGCATATCCTGCAACTGTCCAGGGACAGGCAACCTGTATCCGCGATATTTGTGAAGTAGCGGTAAAGAGTGAGTCTATGGGTGTATTTTACTGGGAAGGCGCCTGGGTACCGGTAGGCAGCGAATATGAATCAAACAAGGAGCTTTGGGAAAAATACGGCTCAGGTTGGGCAAGCAGCTACGCTGTGGATTATGACCCGGAAGACGCAGGCCAGTGGTATGGCGGATGTTCATGGGATAATCAGGCAATGTTTGATTTCAGTGGAAAAGCATTATCATCACTAAGCGTTTGGAAATATTTAAAATATGGTGCAAAAGCAGCCGAAGTAGAAGTGATTTCTGTCATTAATCCAAGCATTGAAGTGGAATGCCGGACAGAACTGGTTATGCCGGAAGCTGTAACAGCAATATATAACGATCCGACATGTACAGACCCATTGAAGGTAACCTGGGATGCAGATCAGGTGTCCCAAATTGATTTAACCGTTCCGGGCAAGTATGTAATCGATGGTACAACCGAAAAAGGCCAGGCAGTTACGGCAAACGTAAAAGTGTATAATCTGAACTTGTTAAAGGACTACAGCTTTGAAGAACAAAATGCAGATGCATGGAAATTCGTTTATCTGAAAAATGAAGAGGGCGTAGACTTTGAGAAAAAGGCAGCAGATGCGATTACCGGTGAAATGGAATGCCACTTCTGGAATACCGCAGAACAGGAATTTAAGGTAGAACAGACTATCACAGGTGTCGCTGCCGGAAAGTACTCTGCGACAGCATATATTCAGGGCGGCGATGTAGGAGATGATGCACAGGTTATCTTCTATGTAATCGTTGGCGATAAAAAATACGAAAGCGACCCAATTACTTTACAGGGCTGGGTTGTATGGCAGAATCCACTTATCAAAGACATTGTGATAGAAGAAACAAGCGATGTAACCGTTGGTATGTATGTAAAATGTGCCGGCGGCGGCTGGGGTACAATGGATGATTTTGAGTTCTATAGCCAGGAATAAGGAATATGTAAAAAAGGCGGCGTAAGCCGTCTTTTTTATGCCATTCCATTTGCTGTTTTGTATTTCCACAGCATTTCTGCGTGATTTTGTTCTTCAATCTGAATATCAGCAAGAAGTTTACGGATATTGGTATCTCCGAAAATAAATACGTCGCTGTTGTATTCGCTGGAAACTAATTTTTCCGTACCGATACAGTCAGTGGCAAGAAAACAGTCCTCCTGTTTTGCGGTAGAGTTATCGCCGGAGGTATAGGTTGCTTTCGGTTGATAATCGCGGCCTTTTGTATCATTGCAATCGATATTTGCAGGCACACTTCCGTTTAATGCCTGTGTGAGGGATTCATAATGCCGCTGTTCTTCTTTTGACAATTCTAAAAAGAGCTCTCTTAATACAACGTCATTCGCTTCTTGGGAATAACGGGTATATTTTTCAATACAGGACTGCTCCTGTGTCTGTAAGTCTTTTAATGCCGCAGTTTCTTTTTGCGTTAATACCATAAGATCCTCCTTTAAATAGATATTTGCATGCTTAGTATGGACAAATGGAGTATTTTGTATTCCTAAAAAGTGAAAAAAGCAATGAAGATATGCTATAATGATGAAGATGAGAAAAAACAGCAGATATAAGAGGTAAGTAATGTTAGAAGATTTTGAGTTATCCCGGCTTGTAATGCCATTACAAAGCTGGTTTAAAAATCATGCAAGGGTATTGCCATGGAGAGAGAATCCGCGTGCATATTATGTGTGGATTTCAGAGATTATGTTGCAGCAAACCCGTGTGGAGGCAGTAAAACCATATTTTGAGCAATTTATAAGAGAACTTCCGGACGTGAAAGCGCTGGCAGAGTGCCCGGAGGATAAATTGCTAAAGCTATGGGAGGGGCTTGGATATTATAACCGGGTAAGGAATTTGAAAATCGCTGCAAATCAGATTATGAACGAGTATGATGGGGCTATTCCGTCCGAATATGAAGAACTTTTAAAATTAAAAGGAATTGGACACTATACAGCAGGTGCGATTTCTTCGATTGCCTTTGGAAAAAAGGTTCCTGCCGTAGACGGAAATGTGCTGCGTGTTCTTTGCCGCGTAACCGCAGATGGCAGCGACATTATGAAGCAAAGTACAAAAAAACGTATGGAAGATGCCGTTTTTAGGATTATGAACGATGTTCAGGATTTAGAATCAGAGGTAAATCCATCAGTATTCAATCAGGCATTGATGGAACTTGGGGCAACAGTCTGTGTTCCGAATGGGGCTCCCCATTGTGAGTGCTGCCCCTGGCATGAATTATGTGAGGCGAGAAAGCAGGGCAGAATCGGAGAACTTCCGGTAAAAACGAAGGCAAAAGCCCGCCGCATTGAAGAGAAAACGGTGCTTGTTATCAAAGACGGAGAGCAGCTTGCGCTTCATAAGAGGCCGAAGAAAGGTCTGCTGGCAGGCTTGTATGAATTGCCAAATGTAGAAGGACACCTAAGCGAGGAAGCACTTTTGGATTATATTAAGAGGAAAGGGTATGAGCCGATCCGTATCAAGCCGCTGTGTGATGCAAAGCATATCTTCTCCCATGTGGAATGGCATATGAAAGGGTATGTGGTGTTTATTTCAAGCAGGGAAATAAACGGAAGGAAACTGCATCTTCATCAAAGAGCTATGGAGGGTAAGCATATAAGACAGGAGGAAGATTGGATTTTTGTCAGTGCAGAGGAAACAAAGAAAGACTATGCGATTCCGTCTGCATTTGCAGCGTATGCAGAATATCTGAATCTGGTGCTTGGAAAAGAAGCCATAACAAGCAGAGACAGCAATGAGTAAGAATATAAATAGTACTAATATAAAGAGGAAACCGATGCATGTGGCGTGCATCGGTTTTTTATGAAAAAGATATATTATGAGAAGGAAATTCTCGTTGTTGTTGGGAGGACCTCGCTACATTTCAGCGAGGATTATGAAAAAGAAAAAGTTTTATTTCTTAACTTTACAAGGTTAGTATAAGAGTCAATTGTGAAATTGGTATGTTGAACTTGTGAGAATTTTGTTAATAAATTATGAACAAATTCCTATGGCTAAAGTACCAGATGGAATATTGAAGAAAAACATTCGACTAAACAGAAAAAAAGTGTATAATAGAGGTTGTCTTAGATATAAGGGAGAAAAGAGGATTTATTCATATGAAATTATTATCAATTGCAATTCCCTCCTACAATTCAGAAGCTTACATGGAAAAATGTATTGAGTCTCTTCTGATAGGCGGAGAGGATGTCGAAATTCTTATCGTAGATGATGGTTCGAAAGACAGAACCGCAGAGATTGCAGATACCTATGCGAGAAATTATCCAACCATATGCCGTGCGGTTCATCAGGAAAACGGGGGACATGGGGAAGCGGTAAACGCCGGAATTCGTAATGCAACAGGGCTGTATTTTAAGGTTGTAGACAGTGACGACTGGGTAGATGCTGATGCGTATATGCAAATTCTGGAGAAACTTCGTGAGTTTTCACGGGATGGGGAAGCAACATTGGATATGTTTCTTTCCAATTATGTATATGAAAAGGATGGTGCAAAACATAAACAGGTTATGCGCCAGACAGGTGTTCCAAAGGATAAGGTGTTTACATGGAGCGATGTTCCGCACTTTTATAAGGGGCACTATATTCTTATGCATTCTGTGATTTACAGAACCAAATTACTGCATGAATGCGGGTTGGAACTTCCGAAACACACGTTTTATGTCGATAATATTTATGTGTTCAATCCAATGCCATACGTTAAGACAATGTATTATTTGAACGTGGATTTTTATCGTTACTTTATCGGACGCGCGGACCAGTCGGTAAATGAGCAGGTTATGATCCGCCGCATGGACCAGCAGATTTGGGTAAACAAGCTGATGATAGATAAGTACGATTTCTGGCAGATTTCCAATAAAAAATGCCGTCAGTATATGTTAAATTATCTGGAAATCATTACGGTGGTCTCTTCTATTATGTGCCTGATTTCCGGTACGGAAGAACATCTTAAAATGAAAGCCGAGCTGTGGCAGTACATAAGGGACAAAGATACACGTCTGTATAAGAAGCTTCGATATGGCATTCTGGGAATCTCAATGAACCTTCCGGGAAAAATAGGGCGGAAGATTTCTATTGGTGCATATAAGATTGCACAGAAGATAGTGGGATTTAATTAAAAAAGAAGAGGACTTTCATCCAGTGATACCACAAAATGGAAGTCCTCTTTTTCTGTATATAGGAATTTATTCTGCCTCATGCAGCAGTTTTACCTTAAGGTCATACAGCTTCTGCGACAAATCCACATGTGGGAGCTGCGCAAAAGCAAAACGCTTAGAACCATCCCAGAGCGTTTCTTTCTCCTCGTTGCAGTATGCCTGAATCTCCATAACCTTTGGAGAGTGGTATACGGCTTTTCCGTTTTTAATAACCGGAATCAGAAGTTCGCGTATTGTATAAGTTCCGCCCATAAGTTTGGTTCTTTTCCAAGGCGCATTTGGGTCAAAGAGTACCAGTTCATCTGCGGAATTATAAGTTTCGTCTTCCAGACAAATCAGGTCTGCTTTTACTTTTCCGGTTTCCTTGTCATAGATACGAAGCACTTTTTTGTTGCCGGGATTGGTAACTTTTTCTATATTTTCTGATTTTTTAATCTTTGGTATAAAGTTTCCGTCCTTATCTGCGATGGCTGCAAGTTTATAAACACCCCCAAAAGAAGGATTATCCTTTGAGGTAATCAGATTCGTGCCGACACCCCAGGAGGTGATGGCTGCGCCCTGGCTTTTTAAGGACTCAATCAGGTATTCGTCCAAATCATTGGAGGCAGCGATTACTGCATCCTTAAAACCTGCTTCATCCAGCATTTTTCGGACTTCTTTTGAGAGATATGCCAAGTCCCCGCTGTCCATACGAATGCCGTAGCTTTTTGGATGGATACCCGCCTCACGCAGTTCGGTGAATACACGGATTGCGTTCGGTACGCCGGAATGAAGCGTATCATAGGTATCTACTAATAAGGTGCAGGCATTTGGATAAAGTTTGGCGTAGGTTTTAAAGGCGGTATATTCATCCGGAAAACTCATAATCCAGCTATGTGCGTGTGTGCCGAGAACCGGCACGTTAAACATCTGGCCGGCAAGAACATTGGAGGTGCCTTTGCAGCCGCCGATAATCGCTGCACGGGCGCCGTATACACCGGAGTCAGGTCCTTGCGCACGGCGAAGACCAAATTCCATAACACCATCTCCCTGAGCAGCATAGCATACGCGGGAAGCCTTTGTTGCAATCAGGCTTTGGTGGTTTATGATATTAAGAATGGCAGTTTCCACCAACTGCGCTTCCATAATCGGCGCAATCACTTTTAGCATAGGCTCTCTAGGGAACATAACCGTACCTTCCGGTAAAGCGTAAATATCACCGGAAAACCGGAAGCCCTCTAAATATTCCAGAAAGTCCTCGTCAAACATTTTTAAACTTCTCAAATATGTGATATCTTCTTTATCAAAATGCAGATTTTCAATATAGTCAATGACCTGCTCTAAGCCGGCACAGATGGCATACCCCCCGTTGCACGGATTGCTGCGGTAAAAGGCGTCAAATACTGCCATTTCATTGTTGCCTGCTTTAAAATACCCCTGCATCATAGTCAGTTCATAAAGGTCCGTCAACAGGGTAAGATTCAATGTGCTCATACTCTTAATTCCTTCTTCTGTTTTTTGTAATAGATATTTTACCACGTTATAACAAATTTACAACGGATTTTTTATTGCCATAATACATGGGAAAGAGTAGAATTAGTATAAGAATTTCCAGTAATTTTATGTATATGAGGGAAACAGGAGGAGAAGAATCATAGATGGACAGAACTTAAACGAAGCGCATACCGCGCCGGAAGAGAATCAAAAAACAACTATAGCAACGGCAGCGCTTGTGCTTGGGATTTTATCGCTTATAACAGTGTTATTTTTTATTAACTACGTTCTGGGTATTATTGCGATTATCCTTGCTATCGTCGTTTTTGTAAAAAGCGGCCCGAAAAAAGGAAAAATCAAGGCGGGTATCGGACTTGGTTTAGCGGTGCTTTCGATTGCAGTAAGTACATACACATGGGTAAGTGTGTATATATATTTTACATCAACACTGGTTACCCAAATGATGGAAGATGTAAAGCGTTTGTCCGGCGGGCAGATTGAACCGGAGAAGATGGTTAATGACGTAATCGAAGAATATGTAAAGACCGCTGTCGATGCAGCCACCTTGGAAAAACTAGAGGAGCTCTTAGGAAAAGAAATCAGTTATCAGTCCATATCCGAGTTTGTAGGCGAAGAAGTTACCGTTGAGAAAGTGCAAAACTTTATAGGGGATGTAGAAATCAACGTACAAGAGATACAGGATGCAGTTAACGATATCGACAAAGAGGCGGTGCTTGAAGACCTTGGCGGAGAACTTAGCTATCAGGCATTGGAAGAGAAAGTTGGAGAAGACTTTAGTTACGAGGATTTGATGGAATATTTGGAAGAGTTCAAGAAGTAAAACTTATCCCTTTGATTAGGAAAGCATATGACCTGCGCATCTTGACTTTTGTGGCGGATTCGCTTATAATATCCATATTGTTTATATGAAAAGACGATGACGAAGACAGTACTCTTTGTTTCAAAATCCCAGCGAGTCGGGTTGGTGAGAGCCGATATGAGTAGAACAAAGACGAATATCACTTCTGAGTTGCAGGCTCTGAAACCGGTCGGTATGAGTCACGGGGAGTAAGAACTGACGTATTTCCTACGTTACAGGGAACGTGTATTAATAAGCCAAAGGCTTTGCGTACATATGTAATTAGGTGGTATAACGTGCGCCCGCGTCCTATTACAGGACGTGGGCGTTTTTTATTAGGAAAAACTTTCCTATATTTTGTGTTTATGAGCAAAACAGGCGAATGGACACAGCAGATTATTCTAGGAGGTATGCAGTATGTACAACAAGGTAGATACGAACATGAATTTCGCCGACCGGGAAAAACAAGTTGAAAAATTCTGGCGGGAAAACGACATTTTCAAAAAATCAATGGAAAACAGAAAAGAAGGAGAGACTTATACTTTTTATGATGGACCTCCGACTGCCAATGGAAAACCACATATCGGACACGTTTTAACGCGTGTAATCAAGGATATGATTCCAAGATACCAGACTATGAAGGGAAAGTATGTACCGCGTAAAGCAGGATGGGATACGCATGGTCTTCCGGTTGAGTTGGAAGTAGAGAAATTATTAGGACTTAACGGAAAAGAACAGATTGAAGAATACGGTATGGAACCGTTTATTGATAAGTGTAAGGAATCTGTCTGGAAATACAAAGGCATGTGGGAAGACTTCTCAGGAACCGTAGGTTTCTGGGTGGATATGGACAACCCATATGTAACATATGATGATAATTTCATTGAATCAGAATGGTGGGCGTTAAATGAAATCTGGAACAAGAAATTATTATACAAAGGGTTTAAAATTGTTCCTTACTGTCCACGCTGCGGAACTCCGCTTTCTTCACAGGAAGTAGCGCAAGGCTACAAAACCGTAAAAGAGCGTTCCGCCGTAGTACGCTTTAAAGTTGCGGATGAAGATGCCTATTTTCTTGCATGGACTACAACGCCTTGGACACTTCCGTCAAACGTTGCACTCTGTGTAAACCCGGAGGATACTTACTGTAAGGTAAAGGCGGCTGACGGATACACCTACTACATGGCAGAGGCCCTTTTGGATAAGGTGCTTGGCAGACTCCAAAATGAAGAAGAGGGCATAAAAGCCTACGAAGTAGTAGAAACTTATACAGGAAAAGACTTAGAGTACAAGGAATACGAACCGCTTTTTGCCTGTGCGAAAGCAGTTGCGGATAAACAGCGCAAGAAAGCATTTTTCGTTACCTGTGACAGCTATGTAACGATGTCAGACGGTACCGGTATCGTACACATTGCACCGGCATTTGGTGAAGATGATGCAAACGTAGGAAGAAACTATGACCTTCCGTTTGTACAGTTTGTAAATGAAAAGGGTGAGCTTACAGAGGAAACTCCATTTGCAGGCTTGTTCTGCAAAAAAGCAGACCCGGAAGTATTAAAAGACTTAGAAGCAAGAGGACAGCTCTTTGATGCGCCGAAGTTCGAGCATGAATATCCACACTGCTGGAGATGTGATACTCCGCTGATTTACTATGCGCGCGAATCCTGGTTTATCAAGATGACAGCGGTAAAAGAGGATTTGATTGCAAACAATAAGACAGTAAACTGGATTCCACAGTCCATCGGTGAAGGTCGTTTCGGAAACTGGCTGGAAAACATTCAGGACTGGGGAATTTCCCGTAACCGTTACTGGGGAACTCCGTTAAATATCTGGGAATGTCCGGACTGCGGCAAGCAGGAGTCCATCGGAAGCCGCGCTGCGCTTGCGGAACGTACCGGCAACCCGGAAACTGCAAAAGTTGAGCTTCACAGACCATACATTGATGAAGTAACCTTCCCTTGCAGTTGCGGAGGCACAATGAAGCGAGTACCGGAAGTTATTGACTGCTGGTTTGATTCCGGAGCGATGCCTTTTGCACAGCATCATTATCCTTTTGAAAATAAAGAAGTATTTGAGCAGCAGTTCCCGGCAAAATTTATCTCAGAAGGTGTTGACCAGACTCGTGGATGGTTCTACTCACTGATGGCAGAAGCCACCCTTCTTTTCAACAAAGCACCTTACGAAAACGTAATCGTATTAGGTCATGTACAGGATGAAAACGGACAAAAGATGTCCAAATCCAAGGGAAATACGGTTGACCCGTTTGAGGCACTGGCACAGTACGGCGCTGACGCAATCCGCTGGTACTTCTACTCAAACAGTGCGCCATGGCTTCCAAACCGTTTCTCAGGCAAAGCCGTTATGGAAGGCCAGAGAAAATTCATGGGAACCTTATGGAATACCTATGCCTTTTTCGTGTTGTATGCAAACATCGACAACTTTGATGCTTCAAAATATTCATTGGATTATGACAAACTAAGCGTTATCGATAAGTGGCTGCTGTCTAAACTAAATTCCTGCGTAAAAGCAGTAGACGAAAACCTTGGCAGTTACCGTATTCCGGAAGCGGCAAGAGCGCTTGAGGAGTTCGTGGATAATATGAGCAACTGGTATGTAAGACGCTGTCGTGAACGTTTCTGGGCTAAGGGGCTTGAGCAGGATAAGATTAATGCGTATATGACGCTTTATACAGCGCTTGTCACAGTTTCTAAGGCGGCTGCACCGATGATTCCTTTTATGACAGAGGATATTTACAGAAATCTGGTATGCTCGGTAGATGCGAATGCGCCGGAAAGCGTTCATATGTGTGATTTCCCAACTGTAAATGAAGCACAGATTGACAGGGAACTGGAAAAATACATGGACGAAGTATTAAAGATTGTCGTTATGGGCCGTGCATGCAGAAATAATGCAAACATTAAGAACCGTCAGCCAATCGGACAGATGTATGTAAAAGCACCGGAGGTTTTAAGCAGCTTCTATGTAGACATTATCGCAGACGAGCTGAATGTAAAGAACGTAGAGTTTAGAGAGGATGTATCTGCTTATACCGATTATCAGTTTAAGCCACAGCTTCGTACCGTAGGACCGAAATACGGTAAATATCTCAAACAGATTCAGACAACTCTGGCGGAAATTAACGGAAACGCTGCTATGGCAGAGCTGAAAGAATCAGGAAAACTGGTGCTTTCCAATATCAGTGACGAGGTTGTCCTTACAGAGGAAGACTTACTTATCACAATGACACAGATGGAAGGTTTTGTAACAGAAAGCGACAACTACGTAACCGTTGTGCTTGATACGAAACTTACACCGGAACTTATCGAAGAAGGCTTTGTGCGTGAGATAATCAGCAAGATTCAGACCATGCGTAAAGAAGCCGGTTTCGAGGTCATGGACCATATTGCTGTTTCTTATGCGGCAGACGAAAAAGCAGCGGCTGTTTTTGAAAGAAATGCAAAAGAAATCATGTCGGAAGTATTAGCAGAAAGCATTACGGCAGGAAGCCTGACCGGATACGAAAAGGAGTGGAATATCAACGGCGAGAAAGTAACGCTGGCTGTTGAGAAAAAGTAGGGAGAAAACATAAATATTTATGAGAGAAAATGTATTTAGCAAAAAGGTATTTGTAAAATCAGTAAAAGATCATTTAAAAGCAAGCTACCGTAAAACAATCGAAGCTGCAAGCCAGCAGGAACTGTATCAGGCAGTTTCTGCTGCTGTAAAAGATGTAGTTATGGATGAGTGGCTTGCAACACAGACTGCAATAGACAAACAGGACCCAAAGACGGTTTATTATATGTCTATGGAGTTCTTAATGGGACGGGCGCTCGGCAACATTTTGATCAATCTGTGTGCATACAAAGAAGTAAAGGAAGCATTGGAAGAAATCGGCCTTGACTTAAATGCCCTTGAAGATCAGGAACCGGACCCGGCTCTTGGAAATGGAGGTCTTGGACGTCTTGCGGCATGTTTTTTGGATTCGCTTGCATCATTGGGCTATCCGGCTTACGGATGCGGAATCCGTTACCGCTATGGCATGTTTAAACAGAAAATTGCGGATGGATTTCAGGTTGAAGTGCCGGACAACTGGTTAAAGGATGGTTATCCGTTCGAACTTCGCCGCCCGGAATATACCTATGAAGTCAGATTCGGAGGCAATGTTGTAGAAACGACAGATGAAAATGGCGGCTTAAAATTTAAACATGAAAATTACCAGTCTGTTCTTGCAGTTGCCTATGATATGCCGATTGTCGGTTACAATAATCATGTAGTGGATTCTCTTATTATCTGGGATGCACAGCCAAAGGAGGGCTTTGCATTAGACCAGTTTGATAAGGGGAATTATCAGGCGGCTGTAGAGGAAGAAAACCTTGCCCGTAATCTCGTAGAAGTGCTTTATCCAAATGATAACCATAGAAAAGGGAAAGAACTTCGTTTGAAACAGCAGTACTTTTTTGTATCGGCAAGTATCCAGAGGGCAATAGCAAAATTTAAGAAAAACCATGCTGATTTACGCGAACTGCCGCAAAAGATAGTATTCCAGATGAACGATACACATCCAACCGTTGCGGTTGCTGAGTTAATGCGTATCTTAGTCGATGAGGAAGGTTTATGCTGGGAGGACGCATGGGAGATTACCACGCATACAGTTGCGTATACCAATCACACGATTATGGCAGAAGCACTGGAAAAATGGCCAATTGATATTTTTGAACAGCTTCTTCCCCGTGTATACCAGATTATCAAAGAAATTGACAGAAGATTTGTAATCGATATTCAGAATCGTTTTCCGGGAAATCAGGAGAAGGTTCGTAAGATGGCAATTCTTTGGGATGGTCAGGTGAGAATGGCACATCTTGCAATCTGTGCAGGCTATTCCGTAAATGGTGTTGCCAGACTTCATACGGATATTCTTATAAATCAGGAGCTTCGTGATTTTTACGAAATGTTCCCGGAGAAGTTTAATAACAAGACCAATGGCATTACACAGAGACGTTTCTTAGGACACGGGAATCCGCTTCTTGCAGACTGGGTAACCAAACGCATTGGAAGCGATGCATGGATGACAAATCTTTCTCTGCTTCATAAACTTACCCAATGTGCAACGCAGAAGAAAGCACAGGACGAGTTTATGGCCATTAAGTTCCAGAACAAGGTCCGTCTGGCAAAATATATCAAAGAACACAATGGAGTAGAAGTTGACCCAAATTCTATTTTTGACGTTCAGGTAAAACGTCTGCATGAATACAAACGTCAGCTTATGAATATTCTTCATGTCATGTACCTTTACAACCAGATCAAAGAAAATCCTGCTATGGAATTTTATCCAAGAACCTTTATTTTTGGTGCAAAAGCGGCAGCGGGCTACAAGAATGCGAAATTGACCATTAAGTTAATTAACAGTGTTGCAGAGGTAATCAACAACGACGCATCCATAAATGGTAAACTAAAAGTGGTATTTATCGAAGATTACCGCGTATCCATCGCAGAATGGATTTTTGCGGCAGCGGATGTGTCAGAGCAGATTTCTACCGCAAGTAAAGAAGCATCCGGTACCGGCAACATGAAGTTTATGTTAAACGGTGCGCTTACCATTGGAACGATGGACGGTGCTAATGTAGAAATGTACGAAGAGGTTGGCGCAGACAATATCTTTATCTTCGGTATGAGTGCAGATGAAGTCATCAATCATGAAAAGTACCGCGATTACAATCCAATGGATATCTTCAATCATGATGCGGATATCCGCAAGGTGCTAAATCAGTTGGTAGACGGAACATATTCTTATGGAGACAGAGAATTATTCCGTGAACTTTATAACTCGCTTCTTTCAAACATTGGCGGACAGATTGCGGACAGATACTTTATACTGGCTGATTTCCGAGCTTACGCGAATGCGCATAAGAAAGTGGAAGAGTATTACAAGAACACGCAGGCATGGGCGCAGAGTGCAATTCTTAACGTTGCGCATGTAGGAAAATTCTCATCAGACAGAACCATTCAGGAATATGTAGACGATATCTGGCATCTGGACAAAGTGGTGGTAAACACCAGTGGGTTGAAATGAAAAACTATACGAAAACTGCTCGATAAATTTGGTTAATTTTTTAACAAAAATATATTTCAAAATGAAGACCCTGGTTTTATAATAGAACATAGAGGGCGGTTGTATATAACGCATTCTGGCACAAATAATGTTCAATAAGGAGAGGAAAACTATGGCAAACAGATTCATTTTGAATGAAACATCTTATCATGGAGCCGGTGCAATCAATTCGATTGCTGATGAAGCAAAGGCAAGGGGGTTTCAAAAAGCATTCGTATGTTCAGACCCGGATTTGATTAAGTTTGGTGTAACAAAGAAAGTATTGGATGTGCTCGAGGGAGCAGGTCTTCCTTATGAAGTATATTCCAATATCAAAGCAAACCCAACGATTGAGAATGTACAGACTGGTGTAACAGCGTTAAAAGAATCAGGTGCAGACTATATCATCGCGATTGGCGGCGGCTCTTCTATGGATACGGCAAAGGCGATTGGCATCATTACCACAAATCCGGAATTTTCCGATGTTAAGAGTTTAGAAGGTGTAGCGCCTACCAAGAATCCGGCTACACCAATCTTTGCAGTACCTACAACAGCCGGTACAGCAGCAGAGGTTACGATTAACTATGTAATCACAGACCCGGAAAGAAACTGCAAAATGGTATGTGTTGACCCGCATGATATTCCGGTAGCAGCTTTTGTTGACCCGGATATGATGGCAACAATGCCGCCGAGCCTTACTGCTTCTACAGGTATGGACGCTTTGACACACGCAATCGAAGGATACATTACCGCGGGGGCATGGGAACTTTCCGATATGTTCCATATCAAAGCAATTGAGATTATTGCTAAGAATCTTCGGGCAGCAGTAAAGGGGGATGCGAAAGGTATGGAAGGCATGGCGTTAGGACAGTATGTAGCAGGTATGGGATTCTCTAACGCGGGCCTTGGTATTGTTCATTCAATGGCGCACCCGCTTGGTGCCGTATATGATACACCGCATGGTATTGCAAATGCAATTATTCTTCCGACGGTAATGGAATATAATGCAGAAAGCACAGGTGAGAAATACCGTGAAATCGCACGTGCTATGGGTGTTAAGGGTGTTGATGATATGACGCAGGAAGAATACCGTAAAGCAGCAATCGATGCGGTAAAACAGCTTTCCACAGACGTTGGTATTCCAACGGACTTAAAGAATATTGTGAAAGCAGAGGATATTCCGTTCCTTGCACAGTCTGCATATGACGATGCCTGCCGTCCTGGTAACCCAAGAGAAACTAGCGTAGAAGATATTACAAAGTTGTATGAGTCTTTAATTTAATCGGGGAAATACATAAATCTTCATAAAATAGCAAAACTCCGGGCAAATGCCCGGGGTTTTTTGTATCATAGGAAAGATTGTGATACCATAAGGCGCATACTTTGTTATTGATTGTCAGCCCAAAAAAAGATAATATATAAGAGACAGATTTTATAAAAAGGAACGATTATGACACAGATGAACAACACAGGTTTCAATACAAATACTCTTTCAATGGGAACGCGTACCTGTTCCGGCTCTGATCTGAAAATGATTGCGCTGATTACCATGCTTATCGACCACGTCGGAGCAGTTTTGCTGTGGCGCTATATTGAGTCCGTGGGTGGTTACGGTGATGGACTTCTTATGGGGCTGTATCAGACTTTGCGCTATATCGGGCGCATGGCATTTCCGATATACTGTTTTCTTTTAGTGGAAGGCTTTCTGCATACGAGGAGCGTGGGAAAATATGCACTGCGTCTGTTTGCCTTTGCGTTGATTTCTGAGGTGCCGTTTGATTTGGCGCTCAATAAAACAATCTGGGCGCCATATTCCAATAATGTGTTTTTTACGTTAGTAATTGGACTGGTGTTAATCTGGGGTATCTCTTTTGTGGAGAAATTTTATGGATTCTGGAAAGAAAAGCAGTTAGATGCTTTTATTGGAGGATTGGCGGTAGCTGCGGTCAGTGTCCTTATGGCTGCGCCGGCATTATTTCTGGCAGAAATTGTATTATCCGCAGATTATGGCATGGGCGGCGTACTTACGGTTTTGGTATTGTATGTGTTTCGTAAAAACCGTTTGCTGGCGTATACGCTGGCAATCATCATACTGTATATTTTTGCGGGGGCTTCCGAGATTTTTGCGCTTTTTATGCTTTATCCGCTGAGTATCTATGACGGGACTCGCGGACAAAATAGGAAGTATGTATTTTATGCGTTCTATCCGGTGCATCTGCTTGTGCTGGCGTTGCTTAGTATGTTGCTTGGAATATAGGGATTGAGGGTAATTTTTATGGTTCAGATTCGTTTTTTAGATAAAAATGCAGTAAGCGCATTAGTACCGGTGTTCTCCATGAAGCCGGAGAGGGTGGTATTTTTGTACGATACCAGAGTCGTAAGCAAAAACAACAGAAGAGAGGTAGAAGAAGCAATCAGAAAACGTTTTCCAAAGACCGCTGTACAATATATTTGCGTCAATATGCTTAGCATCGGGGATGTAAGAGCAGAATTGGAAGAAATCGTGGATATTTATAAGGAAAAAGAAATTCAGATAGATATTACCGGCGGAACAGAGATTATGACCGCATGCGGGCTTATGGCGGCGCAGGAACATAAACTGATGCTTACCTATGCGGATTTCTATTCAGGGTATATATTTAATGTTCTTACCTGCGAGCAGATAAAAGAAATAGAACCGGTGAGATTAGAAGACTATTTACGGGCTATTGGCGGAAAGTATATGTCTTCTTCAAGACATACGCCGGCGAAAAAAGATTTTGACAGAATCTTGTCTATGGCAAAAATCATATTTGCCAATGAGAAGAAGTGGGATAAGTTTTTCGGACATATCACACATGGATACTCCGCAGCAGGGGTTATGGAATTTTCTATGGGCGTAAACAGAGAGAATGAAGATTGCCGGTTTATCTTAGATGCATTTTTAGAGAGAGGATTTGCAAAACAGATTGGAGAGGACCGTTATTGTTTTGCATCCGAGGCAGATAAAGAATACATGACAGTATCAGGCATTTGGCTGGAAATGTATATTTATATTCAGGCGAAGAAATGTTATAAGGAAGTATATATGGGTGTGGATATTGACTGGAATAAGCGGGATATCTGCGTAAGCAGAGACAATGAAATCGATGTTGTGATTATGGAGAATTCACAGCCGGTTTTTATATCCTGCAAGATGCGTCGAGTAGAAAAAGAAACGGTATATGAAATTTATGCTATGGCAAAGCGTTTAGGCGGTGATTATGCAAAAAGCCTGATTGCCACTACGTCGGATGTACGCTCAAGTATGGAGGAGCAGAACGGAATTTATCTTCGCATGGCAAAAATGAAGGTGGGTTTAATCGAAGCGGAGGATTTTAAAAAGCAAGACCCATCCGAGGTTTTTGTCAGAGCGCTGCGTATGACAGAATAACCCGTAAGTGTTCTGAGGCATACACGTTACGGATTACGAATACAGAAAGGAGCCGGATATGGCTTTTGTGCATTTGCATACTCATACAGAGTATAGTTTGTTGGATGGTTCAAACAAAATAAAGAATTATGTAAAGCGTGTAAAAGAGCTGGGAATGAACGCCGCTGCAATCACAGATCACGGGGTTATGTATGGGGTGGTGGATTTTTATAAGGAAGCAAAGAATGCAGGCATCAATCCGATTATCGGCTGTGAGATTTATGTGGCGCCAAATTCCCGTTTTGACAGGGAACTGGGGCATGGAGATGATAGGTATTATCATCTGATTCTATTGGCAGAAAACAATAAGGGCTATGAGAATCTGATGAAGATTGTATCCATCGGTTTTACGGAAGGATATTATTACAGACCGCGTGTGGATTTTGAAACCTTACAGAAATACCACGAGGGTCTGATTGCGCTGTCTGCGTGTCTGGCGGGGGAGATTCCGCGATATTTGCTTCGCGGCTTTTATGAAGAAGCCAAGAAGACTGCTTTAAGATACAGAGACTGCTTTGGGGCGGACAACTTCTTTTTAGAGCTGCAGGATCATGGGATTACAGAGCAGAAACGCGTCAACAACGACCTGCTCCGTATGAGTGAAGAAACAGGAATTGCACTCGTATGTACCAATGACATCCATTATACATATGAGGATGATGTGGAATCACATGACGTACTTTTATGTATTCAGACGGGGAAAAAGATTACAGACGAAGACCGTATGCGCTATGAGGGCGGACAGTTTTTTGTAAAAAGCGAAGAAGAGATGGCGCGTATTTTCCCGTATGCGAGGCAGGCATTGGAGAATACACAGAAAATCGCTGACCGCTGCCATGTAGAATTGGAGTTCGGCAATTATAAGATTCCAAAATACGAGGTGCCGGGGGGCTTTGCCAGTGCAAAGGACTATCTCGCACACCTCTGTGAGGAAGGGTTTGCGGAGAGATACGGCAAAAATCCCGAATATGCAGAGGAGGACAGAAAAGCAATCTATGCGGATATGGAATATGAGCTTGGAATCATCGAGAAGATGGGCTTTGTGGAATATATTCTGATCGTATGGGATTACATTAACTGGTGCAGAAATCATGACTGCTGGGTTGGACCGGGACGAGGCTCCGCAGCAGGAAGCCGTGTATGCTACTGTACGGGGATTACCAATATTGACCCGGTAAAATACAATCTGCTTTTTGAACGCTTCTTAAATCCGGAGCGTGTATCCATGCCGGATATTGACGTGGACTTTGAGTATGCGGAGCGTTACCGCGCCATTGAATATGTTACCAAGAAGTACGGAAAAGACTCCGTAACACAGATTACCACATTTGGTACTATGGCTGCCCGTGGCGTTATCAAAGCGGTTGGCAAAGCATTGGATTTTCCATATGCAGATATGGACAAGCTGGCCAAGATGGTGCCGATGGAATTAAACATCACCATTGATAGGGCGCTTGAGATGAATCCGGAGTTTCGTGGAGTCTACGAAAGCGATAAGGATATGCACGAGCTGATTGAGATGGCGAAGAAATTGGAAGGACTTCCAAACCATGTGTCAGTACATGCAGCGGGTGTAGTAATCTATCCGGGTGTGGCAAGTGACTATGTACCGTTAGGACGTGCGAGCGACGGCACTCCGACTGCGGAATATAACATGGTCCAGTTGGAAGAGCTGGGGCTTCTTAAGATGGACTTTTTAGGGCTCCGCACACTTACGGTTTTAAAAGATTCGGTAAAGAACATAAAGGTCTCAAAAGGCATTGATGTTGATATTGACAATATTGATCTAAATGATAAGGCTGTTTTAAATTTTATCGGAACAGGGAAGACAGAAGGCGTATTCCAGTTAGAATCTAGCGGAATGCAGAACTTCATGAAGGAATTAAAGCCACAGAGTTTTGAGGATATTGTCGCGGGAATTTCCCTTTATCGTCCGGGGCCGATGGATTTTATCCCGGATTATATCCGGGGTAAAAACAATCAGGAATCCATTTCTTATCTGACGCCGGAATTAGAGAGCATCTTAGAGCCAACCTACGGCTGTATCGTGTATCAGGAGCAGGTAATGCAGATCGTACAGAAGCTGGCGGGATATACGATGGGGCAGGCAGATAATATCCGGCGTGCAATGAGTAAGAAAAAGCAGTATGTCATTGACGCAGAACGCCAGAACTTTGTGTATGGCAATAAGGAACAGGGAATTAAAGGCTGCGTAGCAAACGGCATTAAAGAAGAAGCGGCAAATAGTATTTATGATTCGATGGTGGACTTTGCCAAATATGCATTCAACAAATCGCATGCGGCGGCATACGCTGTTATCAGTATGCAGACGGCATGGCTGAAATATTATTATCCGGTAGAATTTATGGCAGCGCTTATGACCTCGGTTATTGATAATTCTGCAAAGGCATCGGAATACTTATATCATTGCAAAGAGCTGGGAATTGCGGTAGTTCCGCCGGACATCAATTCCGGCTGGGGGCAGTTTACGGCAGAGGGCAACCGTGTTCGTTACGGACTTTATGCAATTAAGAGTCTGGGACGCCCTGTTATTGATAAAATTATCGAAGAACGAAACATTGGAGGTCCATACCGTACGTTACAGGATTTCATTGAGCGTACGGCAGAGCGCGACATTAATAAGCGCGCGGTAGAAAATCTGATAAAAGCGGGCGCGTGCGACAGTCTGGACGGCACACGCAAACAGATGACCTATGTATCGGCCTCTCTCATTGACCAGGTATCCTCGCGCAAGAAATCTGCCGTAGCAGGACAGATGAGTTTATTTGATTTGGTTTCTGAAGAGGAAAAGAGCGATTATACCGTACAGTATCCGGATGTAGGAGAGTTTCCGAAAGAGATGCTCTTAGGCTTTGAAAAGGAAGTTCTGGGCATCTATTTAAGCGGGCATCCATTAGAAGGCTATATGGAGAAAATCAAAAAAAATATTACCTGCATGACCTCTGATTTTATCCGGGATGAAGAAACAGGAGTTACTAAGGTAAAAGATAACGAGCATGTCATTGTTGGAGGGCTTATCGCAGAGAAGACAATTAAATTTACCCGAAATAACAAGGCAATGGCGTTTATTACCATTGAGGACTTAACAGGTACGGTAGAAGTAATTGTTTTTCCAAAGGATTATGAGAGGTACCAGCGCTGTTTAAATGCGGATGAGAAGGTCTTTGTAGTGGGACACGCTACGATAGAAGACGAACAGAATGGGAAGATTATCTGTGAGAGAATCGTTCCATTTGATGAAACAGATTGTGAATTATGGCTGCAATTTGCAACGAAGGAGGAGTATCTTGCAAAAGAAAAAGTGCTGATGGATATTCTCTTTGATTCCGATGGAAAGGATGAAGTTGTAATCTATGTTGCAAATCCTAAGGCAATCAAACGATTGGGCAGAAATCAGACTGTACAGGCAAATGAGGAGCTTCTTACTATCTTAAAGAGGCTGTTAGGCGAAAAAAATGTAAAAGTTGTTGAAAAGAGCATTGAAAACAAAGCCTAAAGAGTTTACAATATACAAAGATTGGAATTTATGAAATAATTAGGAGGGCTTAAAATGGCTAAAGAAATCAATACAATTGCTGTTTTAACAAGTGGTGGAGATGCTCCCGGCATGAACGCTGCTACCCGTGCAGTTGTCCGCGAAGCACTTTACAGAGGGAAAAAAGTAAAAGGTATCCGCAGAGGATACGCAGGTCTTTTGAATGAAGAGATTTATGATATGGACGCATCCAGCGTATCAGATACAATTTCACGCGGGGGTACAATTTTGCAGACAGCACGTTGTGTAGAGTTTGTTGACCCTAATGTACAAAAGCAGGGTGCTGATATTTGTAGAAAGCATGATATTGATGCTCTTGTTGTAATCGGCGGCGATGGTTCTTTTAGAGGGGCACAGAAATTAGCCGGTTTAGGGATTAACACTGTGGGTATTCCGGGAACGATTGATTTGGACATTGCGTGTACAGACTATACCATCGGGTTTGATACAGCGGTAAATACAGCTATGGAAGCCATCGATAAGATTCGTGATACCTCTACCTCGCATGAAAGATGTTCTATTATCGAAGTTATGGGCCGTCATGCAGGTTATATTGCATTATGGTGCGGTATTGCCAATGGTGCAGAAGATATTCTTCTTCCTGAGAAATATGACGAAGATCAGGAAATGAAGATTATTGAACACATTAAGATGAACAAAAGAAGAGGAAAACAGCATCATATCGTTGTCAATGCAGAAGGTATTGGCAATTCACAGGAAATGGCTAAGCGTATCGAAGCAGCCACCGGAATGGAAACCCGTGCATCTATCTTAGGACATATGCAAAGAGGTGGTACTCCAACCTGTAAAGACCGTGTATATGCAACCATTATGGGTTCAATGGCTGTTAAATTATTATGTGAAGGCAAGAGTAATCGTGTGATTGCCCACAGAAATGGTGATTTTTGTGATCTTGACATCGACGAAGCACTTGCAATGAAGAAAACAATTCCAGATTACTGGTATTATGTAACAAATAGTTTAGTATAAAAGTGGTGAGGTTGTCACTCAAAAGTGGCAGCCTCATTTTTGCGGAGGGTCTATGATTACCAGCACAAGCAATCAGCAGATGAAGCAGTTGTCTGCGCTCTTGAAAAAATCCAAAGAACGGAAAGAAAAAAAGATGTTTGTGGCAGAAGGAACGAAGATGGCGGCAGAAGTACCAAAAGAATGGCTTCGTGCAGTATATGCATCTGAGTCTTATATGCATCATGCAGAAAACAAAGCGCTGATAGATGTTTTTCAAGGGGAGGCAGCCCGGTCAGGCTTTATCTTTGAGGAGGTTTCGGATTCCGTATTTAAAAGCGTATCGGATACACAGACGCCGCAGGGAATCATGGTGGCTGCATCTATTCCGGAATATTCTTTGGAGCAGCTTGTAAATGGTGAAAAAACGCACCTTCTTATATTGGAAAGTATTCAGGACCCGGGAAATCTTGGGACGATGGTCCGTACCGGCGAAGGTGCCGGAGTTACCGGAATTATTATGAATAAGACCACAGTGGATTTGTTTAATCCGAAAACCATTCGTTCTACTATGGGAAGTATATACCGCGTACCGTTTTATGTAACGGAGGATTTGCCGCAGACGCTTAAGATGTTAAAAAAGCAGGGAATTTCTCTTTATGCGGCGCATTTGAAGGGCAAAACCTCTTATGATGAAGAAAACTATTCCAAAGCGTGCGGATTTTTGATTGGAAACGAAGGAAACGGACTTAGTGATGAAATAGCGGATATTGCAGATACTTATATCAGGATTCCGATGGAAGGTCATGTGGAATCATTAAATGCGGCTATTTCTGCAACACTGCTTATGTATGAAGTAAATCGACAAAGAAGACATTCTGGTGTATAATTACAGATAGGGAGGTGCAGCTTGTGAGAATATGGATTAAGGTATTTTGCGATACCCGTATGATTCATTCGGAAACAATGGAAGATTATAGTGATGATACCAGAACTCACAAAGTTTTGAAAGCCTTAGAAGAAGGCTGTTATCGTTTGGATTTGGGGAAGCCGGTCTGGCTGGATGCTAACGTTGCAGAATTTAAGAGGCTGGCAAAGACACGTTTCTATCAGGATAATTTCGTAGAAGAGATAGAATTTGATTATTTAGAACTTCATGTAATTGAAGAAGACTAAATGCGGGGGAGGCATAGAATGGATAACACATTGCGCTTTAATGAGGATATAGATAGCTGGGAAACACTGATGTTTCTGTATAACTCAGCTTTAAAGGAAGTTGCAACCAAATTGGAGATTCTGAATGATGAATTTATTCATGTTCATAAATATAACCCAATTGAATATATTAAGTCGCGTATCAAGACGCCGGAAAGCATTGTTAAGAAGTTAAAAAGAAACGGATATGAGAGCAGCGTGGAAAATATGATCAACCACATCAATGATATCGCAGGGATTCGAATTGTATGCTCTTTTACATCTGATATTTACCGTATAGCAGAAATGATTGGAAAACAGAATGATTTAACAGTCATTTCTGTTAAGGATTATATCAAAAATCCAAAAGACAGTGGATATAAGAGCTTCCATATGCTGGTATCGGTACCGATATTCTTATCGGATCAGGTGGTTAATACGAAGGTGGAAATTCAGATCCGTACCATTGCAATGGACTTCTGGGCCAGCCTGGAGCATAAGATTTATTACAAATTTGAAGGCAATGCACCGGCATATATCAGCGAAGAACTTCGTGATTGTGCAAACATTGTATCGGATCTGGATGCAAAAATGCTTTCGTTGAACGAAGCAATAATGCAGGCAAAAAAGGAGCAAAAGGAGCAGGAATGATTCTATGAACATTCCTGTTTTTAATTTCCTTCATTCAAATCAATCCTGCGTGGTGATAATTTATGGAATAAGGATTGCGGAATACCAAAACCAAAAATAATACCAAATACGATAGCG
>CALWLL010000042.1 GCA_944381555.1 uncultured Agathobacter sp.
GTGTATTTATTTACGTAACTGGCAGGTCACGTTTTTATTATACACATTAGGAGTTTATTAACTGAATACATCGCTAAAGCTACTACAGAACCACGCGACTATCGCGTGGTTTTCTTAATACAAAAAAGGACTGCGCCAAACTGCGCAGTCCCAAAAACTCTTTTTATTCTTCGAAAGCATCCTCGCCTGCCGCCTCATCTTCTGCGGCATAGTCTTCCTCAAAGAAATCATCATCAAATTCATCCTCGAATTCATCTTCAAAATCATCGAAACAATCCGGCTTAAAAAAGAAGCGATAAATAGCATAAACTGCTGCGGCAACCAATACAATGCCACCAATGACAGCTAATACGATTACGACAGTACGTTTCTTCTTCTCGTCTTCTTCTTTCTTAAGAAGTTTGGCAATTTTGCTTGCTTCAATAACATCTGTTGCGTTGCTTAAAAGTGATTCCAATTTATTCATATTATACCCGCTCCTTTACTCATTTTTATATTAACATTATTATAACATAGGATTTCCCAATTTACTAATAAAAAATACAGAAATTATATTTTTTTCAATTTTGCAAAAGATGCAAACATTTTTCTGGTTCCCGTCTTGTCAAAATCCACTGTAACCTCATAATCTCTGCCGCCTGCCACGATTGCCATAACTTCACCGTCACCAAATTTAATATGTCTGACGCGGTCTCCAACCTGATATTCCAGACTGTTTTTCTGAGTATTTGCAGATTCAAACTCCCGCTGGTTTGTAACCGGTATGTACGAAGCAGCGGCAGTACGGAAGGCTTTTTTTGCCTTTTGAAAAGGAGTATCCTGTATCGGTCTTTCTGCTGCTTTCGGCTCATAGATTTCCCCGCCGATTAAATGCTTTGGAATCTCCATTACAAAGCGTGACACACGGTTAAAGTGCATATCCCCGCGAATCATGCGGCTTCTGGCGGCTGTAATTGTCAAATGTTCTTTTGCACGGGTAATCCCGACATAAGCTAGACGTCTCTCCTCTTCCAGCTCCGTCAAAGAATCATCACTGCTAATCGACATATAGCTTGGGAATAGTCCATCTTCCATCCCGGCCAGATATACGTTCGGAAACTCCAATCCCTTGGCACTATGCAGAGTCATAAGCGCAACATAATCATTAGTTTCATCAAATTCATCTATGTCAGCAACAAGCGCCACTTCTTCCAAAAATCCACTTAAGGTTGGCTGTTCCTCCTCTTCTTCATATGCGGTAATCTTACTGATTAATTCATCAATATTCTGAATACGTTCTTCTGCTTCATCCGTACCCTCCGCTTCAAGTTCTGCCAGATATCCGGTGGTTTCGAGTATTTCCTGCATCAGCCTGCTCAAGGAATATCCGCTGTCTATGCGTGCTCTCATGGACTGGATAAACAATACAAACGAACGAATCTTCTCCGCCGCCTTGCCCAGTCCCGGAATTTCCCCTGCCATGCGAAGCGCATGATAAAAACTGATATCCTGCTCCATTGCATAATTTATTACTTTATTGATGGATGCAGCGCCAATCCCACGCTTTGGAACATTGATGATTCGTTTCACGGCCAAATCATCCTGTCCGTTATCAATTGTCTTAAGATATGCCAGCAGGTCTTTAATTTCTTTTCTGGAATAAAAATTTACCCCGCCAAAAATCTTGTACGGTATATTGGAAACGATAAATCGTTCTTCAAAAAGACGCGATTGTGCATTGGTACGGTACAAAATGGCACAGTCTTTATAATTATATCCGCCGTTTCGCACCTTTCTTAAAATATCCCGCGTGACATAATCAGCTTCTTCATATCCGCTTTCCAACTGTTCAAAGCAGATTTTATCGCCCTCTCCGTTATCTGTCCACAATACTTTGTCTTTACGTCCAACGTTATTGGCAATCACACCATTTGCAGCATCCAGAATATTCTGGGTGGAACGGTAATTCTGCTCTAATTTTATTACCGTAGCCTCGGGAAAATGCTTTTCAAAGTTTAAAATATTATAAATATTTGCACCTCGGAATTTGTAAATAGACTGGTCGTCGTCACCTACCACACACAAATTCTTGTATTTCATGGCAAGAAGCCGGATCAATTCAAACTGCGCGGTATTCGTATCCTGATACTCGTCCACCATAATATATTTGAAACGCTCCTGATAGCTGTTAAGCACTTCCTTATCCTGCTTGAATAACTCTACCGTCTTAAAAATCAAATCATCAAAATCCAGTGCGTTATTCTGACGAAGTACACGCTGATATTCCTTATATACCTCCGCCTGACGCCGTTTGTTGTAATCCCCTGCGGCTCTTGTTTCAAACTCAACCGGATCAATCAGTTCATCTTTTGCAGATGAAATCACACTTAAAAACATTCTCTCTTTATGAATCTTGGTGTCAATCCCCAGACGCTTGCAGATATCCTTCATCAAAGACTTCTGGTCATCTGCATCATAGATTGTAAAATTCGTACCATATCCCAGCCTGTCAATATATCTGCGGAGAATTCTCACACAGGTAGAATGGAAGGTCGTTACCCAGATGCTCTCGGAACCATACCCAACCATATTCTCAATACGCTCTTTCATCTCACCCGCTGCTTTATTGGTGAATGTAATTGCCATGATATTATACGGATTGACTCCCAGCTCTTCTATTAAATAAACAGCTCTGTGTGTTAATACACGGGTCTTTCCTGAACCGGCTCCTGCAAGAATCAGAACCGGCCCTTCTGTCGTAAATACACCCTTTTGCTGTTGTTCATTCAATGAATCGTAAATGCTCATAGTTTCCTCTCTGTTCTTTTTTTATATTCCTTTAAAGCAGAACGTAAACACCTTTCTCTTAGAAATATCAAGCAGATATTCAGGATGTACTCTTGCTCCCCAGCTATCATCACCTGCTACGCCCATCTGCTGCTCTGCCACGCGCACCACCGTATAATGAATTTCTGGAAGTTCATAAGCATGTGCGGCATTTTCCAGTTCATGCGGAGTGTATGGCAGCGCACTAAAGGACAATTCATCCCCAAAGAACAGCATGCCTCTTCCCTTCCTATCCACTACTTTGGCATATCTTACGCCACACTTATTGCCACATTCCTGTGGAACTAAATATTCCGCCATATTATCTGCTACTTTATTTTCATATATGCCCAGCTTTGCACCTTTTAGACGGTCTGCGTAGGTTTCGTCCGGTCCTAGTCCATACCATTTTACGGTGTCGTAATCCGCATCTATTTTAAAAATCATGCCAAACTCCGGCATATCTGCCAATTCTTCTACCGGATCATACACAAGCGTTGTTTCAATCGTCCCATCCCCGAATACCTGATAGATGACCTTGCAGCTGCTTTCCGGCGTTGTCGGCATATAAAAGGTATAAGTCAGACGTATGCTGTTTTCAAACTCTTCCACTACCGGTGCGGTATCCTGAAAACGGTCTTTGCTTTTAACCGTTATATACATACTTGCAATCTTCCACTGTGCATAGCGCTGCTGCATAAGACTTCCGGTATCGTTATCTACCGGTGCGCGCCAGAAATTTGGGATCGGAATGGTTTTTAACATTTCCAAACCACCATAGACATACGATACAAGGCCTGCGCTTACGCAGGAGAATAATGCCTTAAAGTTTTCTCCATACACTCCTATGGTGTTCCAGCCATATACCACCTTTACCGGCTGTTTACAAGTGTACGGCTTTACTTCTGTTTTATATATATGCTGTCCAAATGCCACCTCATGTCCTGCTTTCGCCCACAGGGTATCCTCTTTTAAAACAAAAGAAACGGTTACCGTAAATTCCGGCATATCGTATCCCTTAGCCGCCATTTCTTTTGCCAAATCCATTGTCTGTAAGATTTCTTCCGGCAAATCAAACGTGTCCTCGCAAAGCGGCGGCAGACTGATACCCGCTTTTGTTTTTACCGCTTCTTCTCCGTTTTTGTGTAAGGTAATCCATGCGTCGAAAGTATCCGTGTTTACAAACAGATTCTTGTTTTTTACCGTAAACGTCCTGTCTGTAAATGTTACGGAGATATTTTGATAGTTGAACTTTATTTCCTGCATCTTCGGAGACGGATTCCGTTCTCCTCCATAGACAATCCCGTTTCCGCTGAAATTATAATCCGACGGTCTGTCTCCAAAATCGCCTCCATACGCTAAGAACCATTTTCCATAGCGGTCTTTTTTGTAGATAGACTGGTCTGCATAATCCCAGATAAAACCGCCCTGATATCTTGGCTCTGTATCGGTCAAATCTGTGTATTTGTGCATAGCCCCGCAGGAGTTGCCCATTGCATGTGTATACTCACAGCAGATAAACGGTTTTTCCGGATGCTCATCTAAGAATTTCAAAATTCCCTCTGCCGATGTATACATCTGGCTTTCCATGTCGCTGGTATCATTGTAGCTTCTGTCATGGAAAATCCCTTCATAATGGACAAGGCGATACGGATCCAGACTGCGAAACTTCTGTGACATTTCATAAATTACAGAACCTCCAAAAGATTCATTTCCGCATGACCAGATCAGAATCGAAGGATGATTCTTATTTCTCTGATAGCAGCTGTTTACACGGTCTAACATCATTCCAAGCCACTCTTCATTGTTTCCCGGAATAATGAGTTCTTCCGGGATTCTTCCGTGTCCATGCGCCTCCATCGTGCCATGAGATTCTAAATTATTCTCTGCGATTAGATAAATGCCATAAATATCACATAATTCATAAAGCAAAGCGTCATCCGGATAGTGACTGGTTCTGATTGCATTGATATTGTGCTGCTTCATAGTCACAATATCCTTGATTATCTCTTCTTTATTCGGCACACGTCCTGTAACAGAGCTGAATTCATGACGGTTTACGCCTTTAAAAACAATTCGTTTTCCATTTAAGGTCATAATGCCGTCTTGCATCTTGAAGCAGCGGAATCCTACATTTTGTGTGGTAACTTCTAAGATTTCCCCTTTGTCGTTTTTTATTTCTATCTTCAGTAAATAGAGATTTGGTTCCTCTGCACTCCATAGCCTTGGATTTGCAATAGTTCCTTCCACGCTGTAGACGCTCTGTTCTGCGATTGGACCGCCCACATGAATCTCTCCGCGATATACCACGCTGCCTTTTTCATCTAAAAGACTTAAGTCTACCGTCCCTCTTCCGCTGGTGGTTGTCACCACGTTTATCGTGCCCTCTGTAAAGTCTTTTGAAAGCGTTGGAACAACTTTCACATCATACAAATGTACTTTCGGAATGGCATAGAGATACACGCTGCGGTAGATACCGCTGAATCGGAAAAAATCCTGATCCTCGCACCAGCTTCCCGCTGTCCATTTCCATACGCGTACTGCTAATTTATTCTCTCCCTCGCAAATATATGGCGTAAGTTCAAATTCTGCCGGGTCAAAGGAATTCTCACTGTAGCCTACATAGTGACCATTCAGCCAGACAGCAAAACCGCTTTCTACACCTTGAAAAGAGATGCCAATGCGCTGTTCCTTCATATGCTCCGGAATGGTAAAATACTTTACATAGCTTGCCACAGGATTAAATTCCGTCGGAATTTCTCCCGGAAGAATTGCATCCACGCCATCCCATGGATATGTAACATTTGTATAGTGCGGCGCCCCATATCCCTCCATCTGGATGTGTGCCGGTACGCGGATGTCATCCCATGTTTTGCAATTATAGTCCTCTGCTTCAAATCCGGCAATTGCGTCCTGCATGTTTTTGGCATAGGAAAACTTCCATAAGCCGTCTAGGCACATCCGATAGGATGTTTCTTTATTTTCCTCCTCATACCAATTCGCATAGCACACATGATCCGAATGTGCCGCCAATCTGTTTTCTTCAAAAATTCTCGGGTTTTTTACAATTTCGTAGTCAAAATCAAACCTCATTCCCATCGAGTTTTTCTCTCCTTCTCTGTTAAAAATGCCTAATCCAGATTATAACATGTTCTATGCAGAATACAATAAATTTAACCTTTTTCTTGTCATATGGTTTTCGATACTATATAATAAAATTTGATACTCAGTTCTCACGATTTAACAACACAAGAGGATTTAATTATGGAAAATGATATGAAGCACGCCATCGTCGATTTGCTGGCAAAACTAAAAACCATTGACTATATTCGTCCGGAATCTATTCCAAATATTGACTTATATATGGACCAGATTACCAGTTTCATGGATACGCAGCTACAAGATTCCAAACGTCATGCTGACGATAAATTATTAACCAAAACCATGATTAATAATTACACAAAGAATGATCTGCTTCCGCCACCCCACAAAAAAAAGTACTCGAAAGAGCATCTGCTTACCCTGATATTGATTTACTATTTGAAAAATATCCTAAGTATCAGTGATATTCACACTATTTTAAAGCCAATCACGGAAAAATATCTCGGCAGTGACGGAGAGCATAATATGTCTGATATCTATACCGAAATTTTCCGTATGGAGGAAGAAGAAACCTCCAAGTTATTGAAGGAATTCAGTAAGAAATACAGTATCGCAAAAAGTACTTTCAAAGATTTTCCGGAAGAAGAACAGGAACAATTGCAGACATTTAGTTTTATCTGTCTTTTGAGCTTTGATATCTACATGAAGAAGCGTCTGATTGAGAAAATTATAGATGATGTAATTGCAGATGAAAGTGAAGCAAAAGACCAGTCTAAGCAATAGGCTGGTCTTTGCATATAGTATATTTACTTATCTTCTTCCTCTTCTTCCCATGCCATTCTCTCAAATGCCATGTCATAACCGTCATTACCATAATTTAACGAACGGTTCACGCGGCTGATGGTTGCTGTGGACGCTCCCGTCTTCTCTGCGATATCCAGATAAGTTCTCTGATTCCGCAGCATCTTTGCCACCTCAAAACGCTGTGATAAGGATAGTAATTCGTTTACCGTACAAATGTCCTCAAAAAATTTATAGCATTCTTCACGATTTTCTAAACATAATATTGCATCAAACAAATGATCCACCGATGGTGTTCTTATCTTTTTGTTCATTCTGTGTCCCCTCTCTCCGATAATTGGATATATTTATTTTAGCATATTAAAGTTTTATCGTAAACAAGTTTCTTGAAATAAAATTGCAATATGTTATAATCAAATTATCTTTTAAATAGTTAGGAGAAATATAATGAAAAAATTCAGCACGTTTCTTTTTTCACTTGTGCCATTTTTAATCAGTTTTGGTATCCAGCTTTTTCTTGCAATGTATTTTGCAATTATAGCCGTTATTTTTCTGTTCGGTATTTCACCGGTTATTTCTAATAGCATACCTACTATGGATGACTTTATGACACTGTTTACAGACATGAGTTTTAATACCGTCATAATGATTGCATTCTCTGTTTCATGCACCGTTACCTTTGGCATCTGGTACTACAAAAGCTGTGGCGGCAACTATCGTTTTAACGTAAAAAAGGATTTTCACCCTCTTCAGTTAGCCGGTCTTCTTATTATGGTTCCAGCTACCCAGTTTGCTACCAGCCTGCTAATGGGCATTCTGGGCACTATTTTCCCAAAATGGCTGGAGGACTATCAGGCTTTAATGGAAACAAGCGGTCTTGATGGCGAGGTTCCTTTACTGATGATGATTTATTCCGTATGTCTGGCACCAATTAGCGAGGAACTTATTTTTCGTGGTGTTACCATGCGAATTGCACGCAGAGCCTTTCCATTCTGGGTGGCAAATATTATTCAGGCAGTTTTATTCGGCATATTCCACATGAACTGGCTTCAGGGCTGTTATGCCTTTGTCCTTGGTATTATACTTGGCTATATATGTGAACGTGGCGGAAGCATCTACTATGCAATTTTATTCCACTTCCTCTTTAACCTTTGGGGAACAACATCACAATGGCTGAATTTAATAAACGAATATGTATTAACCGCATTAATCCTTATCAGTACATTTGTAGTATTTCCAATTGGTTTTATACTGTTTCGGCAGGGCATTGTAAAAAAGAAAGAAATGACAAACGGAGCGTTTTAAAGCGCTCCGTTTCAGACTGTAGACAAAATGGCTTTGGGATGTAAATCCCAGAGCCATTTTTCTTTTATCGAGCGAAGTACATTCAAAATGAAATTTTTGTGCGGTTTTCTCTCTTCCAACAATCCCCATTTTGCCT
>CALWLL010000043.1 GCA_944381555.1 uncultured Agathobacter sp.
ACATCTAACATAGATTATATTTACGCATCCACTCATTCACCTGTATCATATATGAAATCATCTGCGGCATAATATTTCTTTGTATGCCGGACATTAAGAAGTGGAAGCAGCATATCAACATAAGGTCTGTCACGGGACGGCTGGAAATTGTTCGCGTGAAAGAAACGATTATTATCTGTAAAGTCAAAGGAACATGTATTAAGCATACTCCCTACCCTTTCCTGCTCCATGCACCCCTTTTATAAAACCAAATCGACATTCCCGTAGCGATAACCCAGCCCACAGGCCATGAACACCAGATTCCGATATATCCAAAGTACTCAGATAACACAAATGCCAGAACAACGCGCAGGACCAGATCCGTAAAGGTCGCTATCATAAACTGCTTCATAAGGCCTGCGCCCCTTAATATTCCATCTGCAACCAGTTTCACGGAAATAACAAAGTAAAACGGCGATACGATTTTTAAAAACATTACACCGGATACCAGAGCCGTTTCCGAAGGTTCATCCATAAACACCTCGATTAAAGGCTTCGTAGCCGACAGATATAATACCACCAGCGGAACACAAATAATCCACACCATTTTAACCCCTGCCTTAAATCCGGCCTTTACTCTTTCAAAAATCTTCGCGCCAAGATTTTGCGCTGTAAAATTAGAAATACCATTACCCAGAGTTGTAAAAGAAGTCACAACCAGATTATTCAGTTTTACCGCTGCGGAATAGCCGGCAATAACGCCGGAACCAAATCCATTGATAACACCCTGGATTATAATATTTCCTACGGAAATGAAACTTTGCTGTAAGATACTTGGTACCGCTATAACAGCAATCTTTTTCAATAATTCAACCGAAAATACCGGAACTTTTTCTTTCACTTCAATCTCGGAAAGTCTGTGCAGTATCACACCAACCGCCAGCACACAGCCGACTCCCTGACACAAGAAAGTAGCCCATGCCACTCCTGCCACACCCATCTGAAATACGGTTACAAACAAAATATCTACTGCCACATTAGACATCGATGATAATGCCAGAAAAAGGAACGGCGTCTTGGAATCTCCAAGTGCTGAAAAAATACCGGTTGCCACATTATAAAAGAGCAAAAAAGGAAATCCCCAGATATAAATATCCAGATACAGCTTAGAATCTGCAAAAATCTCATCCGGCGTATTCGTTATCCGCAGCAAACCCTCACAGCTTAGGATGCCAATCGCTATCAGGCAGACACACAATACGGCACTTGCAATCCATGTTGTATACACAGCCGTCTTCATTCTCGTATAGTCTTTTGCCCCGAAAAGCTGGGCTACAATAACTGAGCAGCCTATATTACAGCCAAATGCAAACGCAATAAAAATCATTGTAATTCCGTAGCTGTTTCCTACTGCCGCCAACGCATTTTCCCCGATATATTTTCCCGCCACAAAGCTGTCCGCTATATTATACAGTTGCTGAAAAATAATGCTTCCAAACAACGGCATACAAAATTTCCATAAGACAGCCTCCGGCTTTCCTACTGTCAGATCATTATTCATAACTATTCTGCCTTCTTTCTGTTGCACATTTTTCTGTATTATACTTCTAACAATTTTATTTGTAAAACCCATTTTTCAACTTATATTTCTAACCACAAACGCTACTCCAACTGCATATGGGCAGAAAACTTAATCCTTATCATTTAGATTTTCTAACCATAGGACATCAAGTTATTCCTTATGGTCAGAAAATCTTCATCCATTTACAAAAAAATTCTTACCCTATTGCTAAAAAACCTTGCTATGGGCAGAAATCCATTTGAAAACACAGGCATTTTTCTTACCACATGGTAAATAAAAGTATCTCATGGGCAGAAAAACAGCCGCTACAGAGTACCTGCACTCCATAGCGGCTTTATATCTCTTATTCAAAATGTTTATATACTTGCTTCCTTCCGCAGTCCGTCCATTCGTTCATCCAATTCCATGCTAAGCTTGGCGCAGGTCAATAATTCCTGTTCGGTCATTTCCGGCAGGTGCTTTCCTTTTTTATAGCGAAGCTGATGCTCAAGGCTCGCCCAACAATCCATTGCGATGGTGCGAAGCTGTATTTCCACCTTCATCTTACGCTTTTCCTTCTCTAAGAAAATCGGCACCTCTACAATTAGGTGCAGGCTTCGGTATTCGTTTGGTTTCGGATTCTTAATATAATCCTTGTATGCCACCAAAGTAATATCATCCTGTGCCAAAAGCGCGTCTGCCAGTTTATAGACATCTTGTGTAAAAGAACATATCACACGAACACCGGCAATATCGTTTAATTCCTGTTCAATGGAAGATACTGATATATTTAGTCCTTTTCTTTGCAGCTTCTCCATAATGCTTGGTATGGATTTTAACCTTGTCTTGATGCTGTTGATTGGATTTCTGTCATGCATAAGAGAAAATTCCGCATCAAGTACGCGCAGTTTTGTCTCCACTTCACGCATCGCGCAGCTATAATAAGTCATTAGATGCTGCACATCCATTCCGCGTCTTTGCGCCCACTCCAATGCTTTCTCGTCCACGTTGGACATGAGCATTTCACGGTACATCTTATCTTCTTTTGTTACTGCAAACATTGTTTTTCCCCCAATATCAATTTTTTACATCCATTCCTATCATATAAAAAAAGACGGCAAAGTCAATGGACTTTATCGTCTTTTCAGAATAGTTTATAATTTCTTTCATTTTCTAAACTAATGCTGCTTTCTAATCCGTACCAGACGCTCGTGCATTGCAGCCATAAGAAGTAAAATCATCAATAATACTGCCGGCAGCAAGCCAACGGAAATATGATTTGCAATAAGACCAAACAACGGCGGCATAGTCAGACTGCCCACATATGCACTTGCCATCTGCAACCCCACAATTGCCTGTGATTTGTCCGCACCGAAAATCGCTGGTGTAGAATGGATAATGCAAGGATAAACCGGCGCACACCCAAGCCCGATTAAGATAAAACCAGCCAAAGCTACATACTCAGATAATGGCAGGAACAAAATCAGCACACCAATCAGCAGTACACTCATACCGATACGAATCATCTGCTTATCGTTAAACTTCATAGTCATAAAACCACTGATAAATCTTCCCACGGTAATCCCAATATAAAACATACTTGCATATGCAGCGGCCACATCCTCTGCTACCCCCTTGTGCAATACCATATAACTGCTTGCCCAAAGCCCTGTTGTCTGCTCAAGCGCACAATAACAGAAGAACGCCAGTATGATATTCTTTGCCCCCGGAATTGCCAGTATCTCCCGCAGGCTCAATGCCTTAGACGGAAACTCCTGTCCTTCCTCATCTGCCATAACCTGTCTTCCTTTCCATAAAGGCAGACTTATAAATAAAATTGCGGTAAGAGCAAATTGTAAAACAGAGATGGCAAAATATCCTGTATTCCATGTTCCGCCGCCCATCAGAATAAATCCTAATATGTACGGACCTGCCATCGCACCAAGTCCCCACATACAGTGAAGCCAGCTCATCACGCGGCTGCTGTAATGAACCGCCACATAATTATTGATAGAAGCGTCTACTCCGCCTGCACCCAGCCCGTATGGAACCGCCCATAGCAACAGTACCCAAAATGAATCAGCTGTAGAAAAACCAAGCAGTGCAACCGCAGTCATGGAAACGCTTACCGCCGTTACCTTTCCTGTCCCCCATTTAAAGGTCATTTTATCGCTGGCAAGGCTTGATACTATCGTTCCAAGACAAATTACCATAGATATGATTCCGACATAGGATACCGGTACATCAAATTCTTTATACATGGTCGGCCATGAGCCGCCGAGAACTGCATCCGGCAGTCCCAGACTGAAAAATGCCAGATAAATAATAATCAGTAACAATGTTGTCATACTTACTCCCTCTTTTTCGAAAATTTACGAAAATCTTTTTCGACGTAAGTATAACACCTCAAAAAAGGAAATGCAATATTTTCATTATCTTACCGCACCAATTAACTCCTTAATATCTTTCACCTGATATTTGCGCATATACGCTTTAATACCGTCTATAATCTTCTCCGTTGCCCTTGGGTCTATAAAGTTTGCAGTTCCCACAGAAACGGCCGTTGCACCGGCAAGAATCATTTCAATGGCATCTTCTGCCGTTAAGATACCGCCCATACCGATAAGCGGCAGTTTTACCGCCTGTGCTACCTGATAAACCATACGCACGGCAATTGGATGAATTGCAGGCCCTGACATACCACCCGTCTTATTTGCCAGAACAAAACTTCTGCGGTTAATGTCTATCTTCATACCGGTTAAGGTATTGATAAGAGATAAACAGTCTGCCCCCGCGGCTTCCGCCGCACGGGCCATCTCCGTAATATCCGTAACATTTGGAGAAAGCTTCATAATTACCGGCTGCTTTGCAATTTTTTTGATATCGCTTGTAATCGCCTCTACCAGTTTCGGGTCCTGTCCGAAGGCGATTCCGCCCTCTTTTACATTTGGACAGGAAATGTTGATTTCTAACATATCTACTGGCTCATCGGATAGTCTTTCCACAACTTCAAGGTAATCCTGTGTCGATTTTCCACATACATTTACAATAATTTTAGTGTCATACTGCCTTAGAAACGGAATATCCCTTTCACAGAATACATCGATGCCGGGATTCTGAAGTCCTACTGCGTTTAGCATACCTCCATACACTTCCGCAACACGAGGGGTTGGATTTCCCTCCCAGGGAATGTTTGCAACACCTTTTGTCACAACTGCACCAAGTTTGCTTAAGTCTGTAAATTCACAGTATTCTGCACCGGAGCCAAATGTGCCGGATGCCGTCATAACCGGATTTTTTAATTCTACCCCACAAAGGTTTACAGATGTTTTGATATCACCCATTACAGTTCTACCTCCTTTGCATCAAATACCGGACCTTCTTTACAGATACGCTTGTTATGAACATTGGTATGATGGTCTTTTTCCTTTGTTTTGCATACGCAGGCGAGACAGGCTCCGATTCCGCACGCCATACGCTCTTCCATAGATATGTAACATTCCATGTCGTTTTCCTGTGCATATGCTTTTAATGCCCGAAGCATTGGCGTCGGTCCGCAGGCATAGATAACATCCGCTTCTAAGTTATGAGCCTTAATTGCGTCAATGACATTTCCTTTTGTTCCCGCACTGCCATCTTCCGTTGCGATTACCGTACTGCACACTTCTTTAAAATCATCTAATAAAAATACTTCATCCCGGTATCCCAGCACAGCCGTTTTTTCACAGTTTAATTCCTTTGCAAGCTGAAGCATTGGCGGAATACCAATCCCCCCACCAATTAAAAAGGCTTTCTTTTCGCCTAATGCAAATCCGTTTCCAAGCGGTCCTAAAACTCGGATGGTATCGCCTGCTGCCATTCTGGAAAATTCCTCCGTCCCTGTGTTTTCACCGGTTACACGGTAAACAAGACGAAGCGTTCCTTTTGTGCGGTCTATCTCGCAAAGGCTGATAGGTCTTGGAAGAAGTTTGGTTCCGTCCTTACAGTACAGGGAAAGAAACTGTCCTGCTTTGGCATGTGCTGCAATATCTTTCGTCTGAATCGTTAAATCATAGATGTCTGCCGCGATTTTTTTCTGGCTGAGTACAACTGCCATTTCTTCAAATTTCGCTTTCATGTTTTCCTCCGTTTTTTCGCTTACGCTATCTTTTTATACAAAGCAAGCTGACGTTTTTTACGTCAGCTATTGTTTTTCTCTATCCATAATTATTTTGTACCAAGCGCGCCTGCAATATCGTCAACCATGTCAAGAACAGCCTGACGGGAAGCATCCGCAAAGTTTTCTTCTGTAATCCCCATCTCTTTATATTTATCCTGCTTGTAAGCTGCAATTATACCACGAGAGGAGTTGACAATTGCACCGAGTCCGTCTTTGTTAAAAAAGTGAACTAAGTCTTTTCCCTGTCCTCCCTGTGCACCATACCCCGGAACTAAAATATAGCTCTTTGGCATAATGTCACGGAGAATTTTTCCCATTTTTGGATAAGTAGCGCCTACTACGGCACCGACATAGCTGTAGGAATCGCCCATGCATTCAGCGCCCCACTGGGCTACCTTTTCACCAACCCATTCATATAATGGGCGGCCATCTATGATTCTATCCTGAAATTCGCCCGAAGATGGATTTGATGTCTTAACAAGGATAAAGATACCCTTTTTCTCTTCCTTGCAGACATCTACGAAAGGCTTGATACCGTCTGTCCCAAGATATGGATTTACCGTAGCAAAATCCTCGTTAAAAGCCGCATAAGATTTGCTGCCGATTTGAACTTTTCCAAGGTGTCCCACTGCATATGCCTCGGATGTAGAACCAATATCGCCACGTTTTACATCGCCGATTACAACTAAATCTTTTTCATGACAATAATCTATCGTTTTCTGGAATGCTTTTACACCTGCCACGCCAAACTGCTCGTACATGGCAATCTGCGGTTTTACAGCCGGAATCAAATCATATGTGGCATCCACAACCGCTTTGTTGTACTGCCAGATTGCTTCCGCCGCACCTTCCAGAGTTTCCCCAAATTCTGCATAGGCTTTTTCCTTGATATGCTTAGGAATATAATGAAGCATTGGGTCTAAGCCTACTACGATTGGAGCATTTGTCTTCTGGATTTTGCTTACAAGTTTGTTAATCATGATGGATTCCCTTTCTATTTTTCAGGATGCAGACTGCGCATCCGATTTTTATCCTGCCTGTCCTGGTGCGGCATTCTTAGCGCACAGTTTCTTAAACTAACGCTATGCCTCGTATACAACACGTCCGTCACAAATGGTGCATACCACCTTACCGGTTACTTCTCTTCCATGAAAAGGTGTATTTTTGCCTTTGGAAGCAAATTGATATTTGTCTATCCGATAGGTAATGCTAGGGTCAAAAAGCACAATATCTGCCGCTTTTCCCGGCTGAATATCCCCCTTATCCCAACGCATAACCTGCGCCGGATGATAACTCATGGCCGCCGCCATCTGCATTGGAGTATAGATATTACCTAAAACCAGTTCCGTATAGGTAAGGCTTGCAGCGGTCTCGCTGCCGACAATACCAAATGGCGCCTTCTGCATCGTTGTGTTTTTTTCTTCCTCTGTATGAGGCGCATGGTCAGTGGAAATCACTTCCATGATTCCGTCCTTTAAGCCCTGCTTTAACGCTTCCACATCTGATTTCGTCCGAAGCGGGGGATTCATCTTAAAGTTTGTGTCCGAACCATCCGTAATGTCATCGGATGATAACGTAAAATGATGCGGACAAACTTCAGCCGTTACCAAAATTCCCTCTTGCTTTGCTTTCGCTACCATTTTTACGGAATCAGCGGTGGAGCAGTGACATAAATGAAGTCTTGCACCGGTTTCTTTCGCAAGCAGAATATCGCGGGCAACAATCACATCCTCTACCGAATTGCTGATTCCAGGCAAACCAAATTCCTCTGCCTTTTCGTCCTTGTTCATACAGCCGCCGTTTACCAGATTAATATCTTCGCAATGCGCAAGAATCGGGATATCCAGTTCTTTTGCTTTTTTCATCGCCTCCCGATACAGGTTCGCGTTCATAACAGATTTTCCATCCTCACTAAGCGCCGGACACCCTGCCGCTGCCATTCCTTCTATATCCGCAAGTTCCTCTCCTGCCTGTCCTTTGGTAATGGCGCCTACCTGAAACACATGAATGCACTTGTTTTTTTCCGCCTTATCATGCACATATTGAATTATCCCCGCACAATCGGCTGTTGGTTTTGTATTCGGCATTGCAAGTACTGTCGTATACCCGCCACGCGCTGCCGCCGCCATACCGGATACGATGTCTTCTTTCTGCGTAAGCCCCGGATCACGAAAATGTACATGCAAATCAATAAATCCCGGCATAACAAACAATCCTTCTGCATGGATTACCTTATCTGCCGGACATTCCTTTTCCGCAAGGTTCGTTCCGATTGCCGCAACCTTGTTTCCTTCGATAAACACATCTGCTATCTGGTCCATACCTGTCGCCGGATTGAGCACGCGGCCACCCTTAATCAATGTTGTCATAGCTTCTCCTTTACCTTCCATAATCACCCTCAACGCAGCACTTACATTCGGCCAAGCAGTTATTCTTCAAGGCCTTGTATATATCTGTCCATAGCTTCTGCTACAATTTTTGAATAATTTACGGCCTCGACTACGGTTCTTGCACCCTTTACGACATCCCCGCTGGCAAACAGACCCGGAATGGAAGTATGACCTTCATCATCCGTTGCAATCAGTCCTCTTTCATTGGCCTTTAATCCCTTTGTCGTGTTCACAAGTTTATTCGCAGGCCCTTGCGAGATGGATACGATTACGCTGTCAGCCGGATAAAGTTTCTCCGTTCCTTCTACGGGAACCATCTTTCCATCTTCATTCTCTACGGTATCTACAAAGATGACACCTTCATCTTTGATTTCTACCGGCATCTTGCAATAATGGAACTCCACGCCCTCTAATTCTGCATATTGGAATTCATGTTTACTTGCCGCAACCGTTGGCGTAACAGAGAAGCATTCTAATTTCCGAACTCCATGACGAAGGGCTGTACGCGCAACATCCATTGCCGCATTACCAGCGCCGATTAAAATAACGTGTTTTCCAAGATGGAAACTATCCGGACTGTAAAGGTAATTGATGCCATAATGCACATGTCCTAATGTTTCGCCCTTAATCTTAAGCGTATTCGGACGCCATACACCGGTGCCTACGAATACCGCTTTATATCCGTCGCGGAATAAATCATCAATGGTAATCGCCGCACCAATGCTGGTATTCGGGCGAATCTTAATATCTTTTAAAATCAGATGGCGGTATTCAAAGTCATCGATAATACTCTTCGGCAAACGAAATTCCGGGATACCGTAACGCAAAACACCGCCGATTTTATCTTTTCCTTCAAAAATAGTTACCTGATAGCCTTTTCTTGCAAGGAGTACGGCAATCGTAAGACCTGCCGGACCGGAACCTACGACAGCAACCTTTTTGCCATTGGATTTTGCTGGTCCCTGCGTCATTTTCGTGCTGTATGTGCTGGAAATATAATTCTCGATTGCGGAAAAATGAACCGGACTGCCCTTTTTTCCAAGAATACAATGACCTTCACACTGATTCTCATGATTGCAGACAAGACTACATACCGTAGTCAGTGGATTGTTCTCAAACAACATCCATCCTGCTTCGTCGATTTTTCCCTCCTTCATAAGTGAAATAACCTTAGGAATCGGCGTATGAATGGGACACCCCTCCATACACATTGGTTTCTTACAGTTCAAACAACGGTTCGCCTCATCAAGCACATGATATGCCATATATTACCCTCCAAAAAAGAACTCTTCTATCTATTAAACGAAATTATACCAAAATAATTCTACAATAATATGCTGTATATGTCAAAAGTCTCTTGTGTTTAACTCAGTAAAATATCAACCTTTATATGTCTTCTCAATCTCTGTTTTAGCAAAATCAAGGGCCACAACAGCCCTCATACTGTCAAAACGGAAAGTTCCGTCCTCGTTTTCTTCGATCAAAGTATGGAGCTGCTCAAGCAGTTCATACATTTTTCTTTGTCCGAACCTGTCATGATTATGCTCCTTTTGGCATAATAAAAGTGAGCCTAAGGTATAGACTCACTTACTGACAATAGAATTATATCATTTTTCTAGTTATATGTCATCGGCTTTCCTGTGCCATCTTTTCGCCATTTTATAGGCGTGAAGCAAAGGCGGTCTCATCTCTCAAAGTTCTCCGGTTTTTTAAGGCGGAAGTTCTAATGCTTCAGCCGGGAAAAAGCCATAAGCAGCACTGATAACGGATGCATCTTTACCTATTTTATAAATTACGCCATACAATTTTCCTTTGCAGGTATTATATTCTTCCGGAACATTATTCATAGGTGAAGCATAAACTCCTAAAATCGTTCCATCTGAATAAATTACATAGGCTTCTATAATTCCATCGTACAGATGCCCATCTTCCGTCTTAATAAATCCGTCCAGACTGTTATAGAGCTTTTCGCCGTAGATATCCTCCAGTTTGAATTTTGTGCCATCAACGCTAACAAGTAGTCCGGTCTTTCCGACCTCCTCAAACAATTTATACCTCACTTTTTTAAAACAATGAGTCATAAAATATCCAACAAAACACCATATTCCCTCATACGGCATATGATGTAGCTCCTCCTTCCGAGAATTCTGCTGTATAGCAATCCCACCAACAAAAAACGACATTTAGCATTATTATTTTGCTTTAATTACATTGAGCAGGGTTGTGGTATCAACGAATCTCATATCAGAGGTCTGACATCCAAACACAGCAGATAAAATATACCGTCCTCCGGATACCTCTGCTGCTACAAGACAATATCCCGCTTCGTCAGTATGTCCGGTTTTTAATCCGATAACTGTTTTTCTATAAAATTGTGAATCCGGATCAAGTAATTTATTTGTATTTGTCCATGTGTTATTTTCACCGCTCGCATAATAAACCTTATCAGTGTACAAAGAGGTATATTTAACTATCAACGGCTCTGAAAGTGAGATACGGGCAATTTTTACAATATCATTTAAGGACGTATAATGCTCGTTATCGTGATATCCATCAGGATTTACGAAGTGCGTTTGCAAAAGTCCGTCCTCTTTCGCAATCCGGTTCATTTCGTTGACAAAAATCTCAACCGCTATTTCAGAAGATAGATTCTCATCAGATGCTATTTTCCGCCCGGCTGCTGCAGCTAAAACATAGGCTGCGTCATTTCCGCTTGGGATGAGCATCCCTTCTATCAGCATTTCTGCCGTGAGACGGTGACCTTTACGGATATATGCAATGGATGAGCCGTGATGCACCAAATCAAGCTCATTCCCTGCTTCGACAACCTCATCAGAAGATAAATATTTCAACGCTATATATGCCGTGTACAGCTTTGTAATGGAGGCTTGGTATATTCGATCACTCAGAGAACCTTTTATGTGTACAACATTATCGTTGCCGCAATCGTACAATATGGCGCATTGGGCGTTGAGAGCTATTTCCGATGCTTCTGTCGATTCATGTGGTTCCTGTGACGGCGTTGTTACCTCAGTGCTCTGCGATGGAGTTGTCTCCGATATTGTCGGCATTTCTGTTTTGGCTTCACTGGAAGTCACTTCTGTTTCTGCTTCATTGGAAGTCACTTTTGTTTCTGCTTCATTGGAAGAGACTTCTGTTTCAGTTTCACCAGAAGTCTCTTCTGTTGTAGCTTCGCCCGAATTAACCTCTGAAATGCAGGTGTTAGCCGGTATACATGAATTTTCGCTGCTTTGGCTTGAGCCACAGCTTGACAAAGCAAACAAAATAACAAGAAGAAATACTACTGTTTGAGATAATGATTTATGTCGCATATATAGCCCCTTTCATCACGTTGTAGTGATTCTTTCAGCGTCAGATTAGAATTCCGCTGTAGAATAACACAACGGAAAATTACAGTGCAGCATCCATTTCATACTTCAGTCTGCCGTTATTGCATTTCTGAGCTGTGAATTCTGCTCAGGGGTAAGCGCTTCCATATTCGCTACATATCCGGTCGAAACATACGGCTGATAATATATTCCCCTATAGTTCATTCCGTTAGTGAATCGGACACAAATATCTATGTTCTCTCGTTTCTTATCATATTCCGGATCGGAGCTTGCCTCTTCATACGCCTTTGCAAGCCAGTCCGGTGTTTCTGAAACAGAACCACTTCCATGTGGCACTAACTGTGCCGTTATATTGTAAAAAGTGTCGATCTTTGTCCGATCCGTTACCGTTCCTTCCTCGACCCTCTGAAATCCGTGGATCACATAACTCAGACTGGCAATATCTGTGCCGGAGGAAGCACCGTACAAAGCGTATATCTCTTGGATAGAATGACCTTTATCCAGAAAATCATCAAAAACAAACAGACTGCAATGTTCTTCGTTTTTCACAATAATTGCTGCCTTGTTTGTGTGTGCATAATAATATGCCTGACATCCTTTCAGTACAGGATCTTGAGAGCCAACCACCGCGGAATTTTCTTTATCATGATATATTTCTGCAACTTCCCCTATCCGCTCGCCAAAGTCCGTTTGTTCCAGTTCTTCCGCGAACCCATACTCTTCATATTCCTCTGGCAGCAGCTGCCTGTACACAATACTGTTGTTTAGCACCACATCTACATGAGCAGCTTCGTCTTCGGCAAAAGAATCAGCATTCGGATCCTGCGAAGAAGGCATAAACAACTTTATTGGAAAAGTATTCTCATAACTTGAGTTGCCGTTCTGGCTTTCGGACACTGGAAGATTCTTTTCACTTTCTGTGTGATTCGGTAAGTTTATGAAAAAACCTCCCTGTTCGTTTTTCAAAACACCTACAACAAGCAACACAGCTACACAGCAACAAGACATCGTTGATACAGTTATTATTTTCATAATTTTTCTCTTTCTAATTCTGTTGTTCTTAATAATTTCATTACTACGCTCGAATACGCTATCTGCCATTTCTTTATAGTTCTTCATACAAAAAGCCCTCCTTATTCAGTGTTGATTTCAATGATATCTTTGCACGATAAATAAGGTTTTCTATTTGACGGTTGCTCTTTTTCATAATTTCAGCAATTTGGGAATTGCTGAAATTTTCAAAGTAGCTCAGGTATAAAACCTGACGGTATTCGGGATTAAGCATTTTCAGTGCTTTGTGAACAGCTATTTTCCTTTCTTCTTTTATATACGATTTTTCAATATCCGCTTCTTCATTTGATAAATTAGAATAATCGTCTATGGAAGAAAAGGAAATTTTAGACGCCTTTCTCAAATAGTCCAAGGCAACATTTCTTCCTATCGCATACAGCCAAGTCTTAAAGGAGCTATTCCTCCGAAATTTCGGTTTCTTCACCACAAGTTTTATGAAAGTCTCCTCTGTGATATCTTCAGCAATGTAAATATTGTTTACAAAGCTGTTAAGATAGAGCATTAACCCGTCTTTGTAGTCCCTTATAATCTCTACAATGCCATTGTCATCACCATCAAGGAAACGGCGGTAGCTACTTGCACCGTTATCCATCGACTTACTCCTTTTCAAGGGGATGCTTTGAATTTCCCCTTTCACTTATTAGACGAATACTAAAGATAAAACTTTCAGTTCTCAAATGGCGAAATTTATAGGATTTAATAACTGTTATATCTTGTTATAGAAATCTCGTCAAACCCTTGAAAATACTAACATTTTCACTGGTGCCCTTTCCATCACATCTTGTATCGTGTTATATCGTTCTACCCTTGTTTACGAACCCTCATAAGGGAAAATATAAGGGAAAGAAAATCTGGTAACAGCTTGTAACAAATTATAGAAATGGCAGTTGGAACTGGATGGAATGCTTTTAATACATTTTAAGAAGGGATTGATTGGATGAACATAATATATGCAGATTACAACATTTACCACAACAGCATTGATATATGCACTTATGCCGGATATATTCTACGAATTGACTGTGCAAAGGCAGAGGAAGGTTTGAAGACTACTCCTAACTCAGAGTGTGCATTGAATGCCCTTGCAATAGATAACCCACTTGAATATGCAAGGTTATATCTTGATGGGACGATGCAAATGTGGATTGATGCGGAGGATAGTTTAGAAGTGTGGTAACATATAGGCGGATTGCGAAAAGTCGTAATCCGCCTTAAATTATATACAAAAGGATAAGTGAAATCTCAAATGTATGGAGGTATATCTTCTTGATGTGTTATTTTTCCTAAAGATATTGATGAAGAATAACAGTTGATATGGTAGAATATCTATGATATGAGCGAATATTTGAGTATGCTCATATAGAAAGAGGCGAATAAAAATGGATCATTCATTCAGTTCAACTATTTTGGCAATATGGAATGTTTTATTGGTATTGCTGATACTATATGCTCCGGGACTTATTAGCTTATTTGCCGCAATTATATGTTTTATTCGTAAAAGAAAAATTCCCGGTATTGTACTGATTATCATTGCTGTTCTGTTTTTGGCAATAAGTTCTCTTATACTGTATTGGGTACTTGACTGGATATTTATATAAGTTGGAAGATTACTCTTTGGGCGAGGTATTGTTGGAATGAAATTTGTGAAGAAAGTTTTGCCTGTATTCGTATGTGTTTTGTTGTCAGGGTGCGGATATCAGGAAATGGAGGGCGACCAGATAACAGATTATCTAAGTGAGCGTTATGGTGGAACATTTGAAATTGTATCTACAGAGGAGAAGGCACGCTGTGACAGGGAGTATCTGGATGCAGATATGGAAAAGCTGAACATTAAGGGAGATGATACTCGTGAGGATAAGGATTATATTTACACCATCAAAGATGAAAACGGTGTAGAATTTAATCTGGTAGGCTTTAAGCAGTATGGATGGGGTTCCTATTATCAATATACAGATGACTATAATGTGCAGGTGTTGAAGGCAAATCCGTTGTTGTGGGAAAAGCTGGAGGGTAT
>CALWLL010000044.1 GCA_944381555.1 uncultured Agathobacter sp.
TGTGCCTGTTGATGGCGAGGAAGTGAAAGAACTTCCCTTGGAAACTGAAACAACCGTCGAGACGGTTGTTCTTTTGTCCCAACAAAAACCGGATGATAGGATTGAGGTTGAGATAGAACTGGATGAGCTCGATTTGACTTCAGCAGAAAGTAAAGCAACTTATGCAGAGATTAAGGATTATGTGTTAAAGGAGCATGGGTTGAAGGTTTCTAGTCTTTATATTTCACAGGTAAAAAGAAAGTGCGGAATAGAGGTTGGGGAGAATTACAATCTTCCAAAATCAGAAGATAGTAGGCAGCCTCAGTGTCCGGCGGAGAAGGAAAAGGCGATAATGGATGCACTGGAGCATTTTGGGATGATTTAGAGGATTATTAGGAATGAAATTTGAAATACGAAAGAAGGAGAACTTTTATGATGCTTGATACAATTCTATCAAAATGTGATGAGAGATATGAAAAACCAGAGTGCGGAGAATGTATGGATTGCATATTTGAAGAATATTGTCCGGGAGATTGTGAAGTTTGTTTAGATTATATACACAATCCGTCTCATTCACCAGTAAATGCTCCTGAGCGCAAATATGATTGTGTCCATATGGCGGACGTGTATGCATGTAAATATTCATGCCGATATACATCAGAAATAATTTATGCGCTTAAAAGATGTAAAGATATGTGGGATGTTGATGAATTAAAGGTATTGTCATTTGGTTGTGGTCCATGCACAGATTTATTTGCAATTGATTATCTGCATTCGCTAGAGGAATTAAAATACGGTAGATTAGAATATCGAGGAGTGGATTATAGTAAAGATGTTTGGAAAAATATACATCGAGATATAAAACAATTTGAAAATTTTGAACGGAAAATCAGATTCTTTTATCAAGATGCGTGTGAACTTATTACTCAAATAGAGCGAGGTACTTGGGTGCCTAACCTTATAGTGTTTCAGTATGTATTTTCTGATATGCAAAAACATACGGACGAGCAAGATATAAACTACTTTATGGATACTTTTGCACAATATTTTAATGAAAAAGTAAGTTCAAACACTTATATAATACTGAATGACATTAATTTAGGACGAGATTACGGCGGTGGACGAGAATATTTTGACCAATTATATAGAAAACTCAGAGATTCTATTTCGAGGAAGGGACGTTTTTGCAATGACAATTCAAGAAGTGAGTATTATCCTAGAGGATATACATATGGAGAAAACTCAGATGGAGAATTTGCGCAAAATAAGAATTTTTTTGATATAAGGAAATGGAAAAAATATTCGCCATTTGATACATGTGCTAGTGCCCAAATGTTAATAAAAAAGAGGTGATTTAATGATTATTAGTGCCAGCAGACGTACAGACATACCATCCTACTATTCAAAATGGTTGATTAATAGATTAAAAGAGAAATATGTATTGGTTAGAAATCCGATGAATATACATCAGGTAAGTAAGATAGATTTATCTCCAGATGTTGTTGATGCAATCGTATTTTGGACAAAAAATCCAACTCCAATGTTGCCATATCTGGAGCAAATTAAAGATTATACATATTATTTTCAATTTACATTAAGTGCATATGGTCCAGATGTAGAAAAGAATTTGCCATCAAAAAATAAAATTATTATTCCAACATTTCAACAGTTGTCTAGAGAAATTGGTAAAGAAAAGATTATATGGAGATATGATCCAATCTTCTTTAATGAGCAGTATTCAATGGAGTATCATTGTAAGTATTTTGAAGTATTAGCTTCAAGATTGGGTGATTATACAGAGAAGTGTACTGTGAGTTTTATGGATATGTATAGAAATACAGAGCGAAATGTAAAGAATTTAAGTATTGTCAAAGATACATATGAAATGCAGGTAGAATTATTGCAAAGATTTGTAGAAATAGCAAGGAAGTATGGTTTGTATATTGATACCTGTGCTGAAATTGGGGATTTTCATAACATAGGAGTTGAGCACGCTCATTGTATTGACAGAGAGAGAATAGAGAGAATTGGTGGATTCAAGCTTAATGTTAATAAAGATGCAAATCAAAGAGCAGAATGTGGATGCGTGGCAAGTATTGATATAGGGGCTTATAATACATGTAAAAATGGATGTTTGTATTGTTATGCAAATTATAGTTCCAATACTGTAGAAAAGAATTTTGGTATGCATAATCCAAAGTCACCTTTGCTGTTTGGTGAAATAGATAGTACAGATGTAATCAAGGAAAGAAAAGTAAAGTCACTTATTGATAATCAGATGAATTTGTTTGATATTTAGGGAAAAGAGGGATTTTATGAAATACAATTTGTATTTTTATGATAGCAGCAGGAACGAAGTTGTTATGACAGATATGGCTGGCAAGGAGTTAGTGATTAACTGCGATAAGGCAGAGGAGCAGGTTGTGTTTGATGAATCAGAGGGCGCTGGAATCCTTGCTAGGCTGGCAAGAGAGGAGCCGGCAGGTTATGTGAGCTTTGCCATGCGTCCGGGCGGATTACAGGATTATGTGGATGTGTGGAATGAGTTGAATTAAAGTGTAAAAGGAGCAGCACATGTTAGACATTTTAATTGTAGAAGATAATCATGAAATTGCTATGCTTCTACAGGATTTTTTAAGGAAAGAAAATTATATAGTCAGCGTGGCAGAGAATGGTGAAAAAGCCTTTGATTTGTTTGAGAGGTACGGTGCAAAGCTAATTATCTTAGATATTATGCTTCCGGGTTTGGATGGGTTTGTGGTATGTTCTAAAATCAGGGAAAGCTCAAATGCACGTATCATGATTACCAGTGCTAAGAATCAAAAAGAGGATAAGCTCAAGGGCTTGAATCTTGGGGCAGACGATTATATTGAAAAACCTTATGATATAGATATTCTTCTGGCGAAGGTGAATGGTATTTTTAAGCGGAAGTATGGAATGGAAGAAATCGTTGAAGGAAATCTTACTTTAAACGCTGTAACACGCACCTTGAAAAAGGGTGGACAATATATAAATGTTACCGAGAAAGAGTTTGAACTTCTAAAGCTTCTTATTGAAAATAAAAATGTTACCATGAAAAAGGAGTACCTATTTAACAACATTTGGGGAAGCGACAGTGATTCAGAGATTCAAACAGTGGCAGTACATATCAGATGGCTTCGTGAAAAAATAGAAGAGGATTCTAAGAAGCCAAAACATATTATTACAGAGTGGGGAGTAGGTTATAGGTTTGAATAAATTTCGTAAAATAACAGTATTTGTCGTTTTCGTAGAAATAGTGATGATTACACTGTGTAATGTAATCTTTGCAGTTAAATCCGCTGATGATTCCGGCAAAATTTATCGTGTGGAAGCACAGAGAGTAGCAAAAAAGTTGCAAAATGCTTCTTTACAGGAGTTGGATTTATCTGAGTATGAAACTATTGTAGCAGTCAGTGCGTTTATAGAGGATGAAGTTTGTAATAATCATTATGTAGTGGAAAAAATTAATGGGAATTTATACCGAATTGAGTATGAGGCTAAGCAGCAGGATAATCAGGTATGGATGTTTAATGTATGTCTGCTCCTTATGCTATTTGTAACCATTGTAGTATTTTGGTATATCTCACAGAAAGTATTACAGCCTTTTCATAAAATGAGCGAATTGACTTATGAACTTGCAAAAGGAAATTTATCGATGCCGATAAAAGCAGAAAAGAGTAAATTCTTTGGTAAGTTTCTATGGGGAATGGATATGCTTAGAGCAACTTTAGAGGATAATAAGGAAAGGGAACTGGAACTGCAAAAAGAAAAAAAGACACTGATACTTTCCCTATCTCACGATATAAAAACCCCGCTATCAGCCATTGATTTATATGCAAAGGCATTATCTGAAAATTTATATGATACGGAAGAAAAGCGAACGGAGGCTTTACAAGGGATTGCAAGAAATGTTCAGGAAATCAAAGGCTATGTAAATGAAATTGTAACAGCGTCCAGAGAGGATTTTTTGAACTTAGAAGTTAAGGAGGGAGAATTCTATCTTTCTTCGCTATTGAAAGATATTGAAGTTTATTATAAGGATAAACTGTCAATTTTACATACAGTGTTTACCATTGATAACACGGAAGATTGTCTCCTAAAAGGAGATATCAACCGAATAATAGAGGTACTGCAAAATATTATAGAAAACGCCATTAAGTATGGTGATGGAATTGCTATAGGAATTTCTTTTGATGATGAAGAGGATTGTAAATTAATCTCAGTTACCAATACCGGTTGCATCTTAAAGGAGGAGGAACTGCCTAATCTTTTTGAATCCTTTTATAGAGGCAGTAACAGTCAGGGTGTAAAAGGAAGCGGATTAGGACTTTATATAGCAAAAAAACTTATGAAAAAAATGGATGGAAACATATTTGCTGCGATTATGAATAGTGAATTTACCGTGACGATAGTTATAAGAAAAGCATAAAGTAATGCCTTCTTCAGAGCTTCAAAAATTTCTGAAGGAGGCATTTAATGATTGTTTAATAATTTCCCTTGTATAATCCACTTATAATTAAGAGGAAGGAGCAAAAGAATGTATTTAAACATACTAAAAAAAGATTTAAAACGAAAAAAGGCAATGAATATAATACTTCTGCTGTTTATTATTCTTGCCACAATGTTTGTGTCGTCAAGTGTAAACAACATTATCAATGTTACTACGGCACTGGACAATTATTTTGAAATGGCAAATGCACCGGATTATTTATTGGCTACTATGAATAAAACTCTTACGGTTGACGTTGACGAAACGGTAAGCAAGGTCGGTGCAGTAGAGAGCTATGCGACAGAAAAAGTATTGTTTATGACTACGTCTAATTTAACTTATGAGGACGATACCATTATCAGCGAAGGTGGTACTCATTTGCTTCATAGCGATATCGGTATGAATTACTTTCTATCTGATGGTAGTATCTTGGATATGGTAGAACCGGGTAAGTTTTATATGACAGAAGGTAAAGCAGAGAATCTTGGTGTTGAGGTGGGGGACAAACTTACCATAGAATTAAATGGCGTCAGTCGGGAATTTGTTCTTGGAGGTAAAATAAAAGATGCACTTTTCGGCTCGAATCAGATGTCCTTTACACGTTATATTATAAATGAGGAGGATTTTGAGTATTTTCTTTCTGCAGAAAATACAGAAGAATTTTATGGTGGTACTTTAGTTTACATACATTCTTCAAATATAGAAACGGTGTTGCCACAGATAAAGCTGCTTGTAGATAATAGTATTCTTACAATGGACAGAGACTTTATGGAATTCTGCTATGTTTTTGATATGGTAGTGGTGGGAATTCTGCTAGTGGTAAGCATTATTCTTATTATAATAGCATTTGTTGTACTTCGTTTCACAATCACCTTTACACTTTCGGAAGAATTCCGTGAAATTGGTGTAATGAAAGCGATTGGTATCAGCAATTTTAAAATCCGTGGACTATATCTCGTAAAGTATATGGGGCTTTCCATAATCGGTGCAGCTATCGGTCTTGTCCTTAGTTTTCCATTTGGTGAGATGCTTATGAGTGTTTCCTCACAGTCAATTATTATGGGAAATCAGAGTCCGATTTTGGTAAATATTTTCTGCGCAATTCTTGTTATCGCAGTCATTTTATTGTTCTGCTATGGTTGTACAGGTAAGGTTAAGAAACTGACGCCAATTGATGCTATCAGAAATGGTCAGACAGGTGAGCGTTTTCGGAAAAAGACACTTATGAATATAGGAAAATCAAAGCTTTCTGTAACACCGTTCTTAGCACTCAATGACATTGTAAGTAGTCCAAGACGTTATGGTATTATAAGTTTTACTTTTTTCCTTTGTCTGTCTCTTTTGATTATGCTTTCGGCAACTGTCTCCACTATGAATAGTGGCAGTCTTTCGGCAACATTTGGATGGGCAGATTGTGACATATATCTTAGCAATGATAAAATAATTATGGAATGGATGCTGGAAGACGGACATGAGAAACTTGAGAAGCACCTTGATGAAATGGAGCAGACTCTAGTAGAAAATGGGATTCCTGCAAAATGCTATCAGGAAATGATGTTCAACTTACCTGTAGCTTTTGGCGAAAACGAGTGTAATATTACTATCTATCAAGGCACGGGAACGACAATGGATATGTACGAATACACAGCAGGAATGGCGCCGCAGAACACCGATGAAATTGCAATTACACGAATTGCTGCGGATAAGTTGAATGCAAATATTGGTGATACAGTTACGATTAAAACGGTTGACGGAGAAAAGGAGTATATTATTTCGGCGTTTTTTCAAGGTATGAATATGCAGGGTATCGGTATCAGACTGCACGCAGATGAGTACATAAATTATGTTCAGGCACAGGGAGGTATCAATACGCAGATTATGTTTACAGATAACCCTGACAGCAAAGAGATTAATCGGAGAATGGAAGAAATTCGGAGAATTTTCCCAGACTATGAAAATGTAGAAACCTGTGCCGAAACTGTAAAGGATATGTTAGGTGTTGCGGATACTCTTGCTGCAGTAAAATCTCTTATCGTTATCCTTACAATTGTTTTGGCTGCACTAATTACCGTGCTTATGGAGCGTTCCTTTATTGCAAAAGAGAAGGGGGAAATTGCACTTATGAAAGCCATAGGAACACGAGATGAAAAAATTTACACATACCATGTATTGAGGTTTTTATTCGTTGGAATAATTGCAGTGGTGCTTGGCGAAATTTTTGCTATGCCACTTACGCACCTCTGTATTGACCCGATATTTAAAATGATGGGTATGGAATTAGCAGTTGATTATGTGATAAATCCGGTTGAAATGTATCTGATTTTCCCACTTGTAATTCTTGTTACAACAGCTGTAAGTGCGTTCCTGACTTCGCTTTACGCAAGAAAAATCAAATCATCCGACACTGCTAGCATAGAATAAGAAAGGAAACTATTATGAATATTTTAGAAGTGAAAGACCTCTGTAAAACATATATTGTAAACAAACGCCAGAACAACGTTCTGAAAAATGTAAACTTTACCGTTTCGGAAGGCGAAATGGTAGCCGTTATGGGGCCATCAGGCTCCGGTAAATCAACTCTTCTTTATGCAGTTTCCGGTATGGATTCCATTACCGCAGGCGAAGTGAAATTCTGTGGAAATGACATTGCAAAGTTAGGGGAGAAAGAACTTGCGGATTTACGTCTTGATGAAATGGGCTTTATTTTTCAGCAAATGTATATGATGAAAAATCTTACGGTTTTGGATAACATTATTCTTCCGGCAGTTCAGAGAAAAAAGACAGATGAATCTAAAAAAGAGAAGATTGTCCGTGGCGAAGAATTAATGAGAAAGTTGGGTATTATTGAAGTTGCTGATAATGATATTAATGAAGTGTCCGGCGGTCAGTTACAGCGTGCCTGCATCTGCCGAAGCATGATTAACAAACCGAAGATTCTATTTGCGGATGAACCGACCGGTGCATTAAATCGAACAGCCTCCAATGAAGTGATTGAAGAATTGGTAAAACTAAACGAGGAAGGAACCACAATTATGATGGTAACTCATGATGCGAAAGTAGCGGCAAAGTGTGGAAGAGTTCTTTATATTGTGGATGGAAATATTAAGGGTGAATTTGTGAATGATAAGCGAAAAGAACTTTCTGAAAAAGAAGTAGAAAGAAATTTGAATAATTGGTTGCTCGATTTGGGTTGGTAACCAAGCGAAGAGTAACTATATTAGCAAACCAGAGTGGAGAAATCTGCTCTGGTATTTTTTTTCTCAATTTCCGCTCAATTTCCATTCAATGTAGGTTGGGTGGATTTTTTATATCCTATACCTACAAAACAAAACGCCCGCAGGGCAGAAAGGCAGGTACAGGATATGTACGAAAACAATTTTACAGCAGAGTCGATAGTAATCGGTATCGATCATGGATTTTCAATGATGAAAACCAAGAATCACATTTTTAGCAACGGAGTCAGTAAAAGTAATGGTAAGCCGCCGGTGGTAGAGAACAGTCTCTATTATGAAGGCAGTTACTATTGCGTTGGCGGAGAGAGGAAGACGGTAGTAGAGGATAAGACTGCAACGGAAGATTTCTTTTTGCTCACTTTGGTGGCAGTTGCAAAGGAACTGAGGACAAGGGGGCTGTCTCATGATGCAATCGTAACGCTTGGAGTTGGAGTTCCATTTAAGAGATTTGGTGCAGAGGCAGCGAAGTTTATTGCGTACCTGAAACGAAGTGGTATCCATGATTTTGTATTTGAAGAAGAGGAATATTCCATAGCAATTGAAAATGTATTTTGCTTTCCGCAATGTTTTGCAGCGGTCGCAGATCGTATCGGAAATATGGAGGGCAGATATGTTGTGGCAGATATTGGTTCCTGGACTAAGGATGTTATCAGTATCGCGGATAAGAGGATTGATACGGAAAATTCCATAACGGTGCCTAATTCCATTATTACTCTTTTTAGAGATATAAATGATGTGGTAATGCAGACCGGGGCAAGACAGGTTCCGGAAAGTGTGTTGCAGGATTTTATAGCAAGCAAAAATGTTGTAATTCCGGAGAATGTACAGGCGATTATTGTTTTCAAATTAAAAAAGTTTGCCGGTGAGACGGAAGGGATGCTTTCAGAAAGTGGCTTTGACCTTACTTACTGCAACATTCTCTATATCGGCGGCGGAGCAACCATTATGAGAAGGTTTGGGGAGGCAAGAGATAATGTGGCTTACCTTGAAGATATCAGGCTGAATGCAAAAGGCTATGAGCTTCTTGCCGGGCATCAGTTAAAAAGGGGATAGGCATTATGCAGAAAACAGAGGAGGGATACCGTTGGACAATTCGCTTGAGCAAGAAAGATTATAGCCAGAAGGAAATATTGAGGATGTTTGAATATCTGCTCGGTACCGGGGAATATGCAACTGAATCAGATATTTTCAGAGAGGGTATAAAAAGTCTGTATCGGGAGAAAACGGAGTCGGACAAAGTGATTGACCGGGATAACAGAATACAGGAATGTGCGGTAGCTACAGCAGATGTAATCATGGAACGGATGAGAGTGATGCTTGAAGGTATTTCTATAGTAAATATATCGAAATCAGTGACAGGGGCTACAGCACAAGCAGATGTTCCTGCAACGGTATCAGAAGGCATGAAGCCACCGCAAGCATCAGAGAAACTGGGAGAAGGTGTAAGTGATTTCCTAAGTAGTCTGTATGGAGATATATAACATTTTCTTCAGCTGTTGTTAAGGCTGACAAAGTGGCGTCAGGCAATCGCTTCCGGCGGTTGGCTGTACGCCTACTTGTCAGACGGTGTTGCATAAGCAAGTAGCAGATTTCGTATGAAGCTAGGGTTTGGGGATGTCAAATCCCCAACAAGTTCCTGCCCCTGTGTCTACACGGGGCGGAACTTGCTCTCATATCCGCGACGCATGGAGCGTATCCGCAAGCGTAAGCGCGCGTATTCGTGAACGACCTTAGGGGAGTGAGCGTAGACCGGAGGGAGGAGCGATAGCGACGGCGAAAGACAAGTGCCGTATCCGGCATCGGATAAAAAGAGAATGTAGGAGGATTTTTAAATGGCAAGAAACGGAGTTCAATTTAATGTCTGGCTTTCTGAGGAAGAAAAGTCAAAGATACAACAAAAAGCAAATAAGGCGGGCATTACTATGTCGGAGTATGTAAGACGTTGTGCTTTGGGAAAAAGGATTCCCAGCTATGGGGATGTGACGATTTTACAAGGGATTTCGGCAGAGCTTGGAAAGATTGGTTCTAATCTGAATCAGATAGCACATCATCTGAATGCAGGTGGCAGCGTTTATTCCGTGTATTATGATTTGCTGGAAGTGATTAAAGATTGGAATGATTTCAGATTTATGGCGATGAAGCTGTTGGAGGATTTCTGCTGTGGGAAGTACCGCAGGAAAAGAGGTGCGTAATGGCGATTATTAAGCATATAGCAGTAAAGAACAGATATTATTCAGCGGCGGTGGAATATCTGACATGTAAATTTGATGAGCATACCATGAAGCCACTGGTGGATGACAAGGGCAGAATTATGATGCGTGACAGCTTTCTTATCGAGGGTATCAATTGCATGGTTGATACCTTCGGTGCAGAATGTATTGAAACAAATCGGCATTATGGTAAAAATAATGCAGCGAAGGATGTAAAGGCGCACCACTATATCATCAGCTTTTCGCCGGATGACAATATTACCATGCAGGAGGCAATGGATTTTGGCAAACAATATGTGGAGAAGTTTCTGCCGGGGCATCAGGCAATTTTGGCGGTGCATCCGGATGGTCACAACGGCACCGAGAATGTTCATGTTCACATTGTAATCAATTCTGTGCGTAAATTGGAGGGGAAGAAGGAACGCTGGCAGGACAAAACCTGTGAATACAGGCAGGGCTGCAAGCATAAAAGTACCGGGACATTTATGCGAGCCACAAAGCAATGGGTAATGCAGGAATGTATGGTAAGAGGTTACAATCAGGTGAATCTGCTGGCTCGTTCCGATGCTCATAATTATTGGGTGGAAAAGCGGGGAAAGGAAAATAATCCCGACTTTAAGACGGATAAGGATATGATTCGTGAAAGGCTGGATGATCTGGTAGAGAAGGCGGATGACTTGGAGCATCTGACATATTATTTGGAGAATGTGGAGTACTGGCACATCCGTGTTACAAACAAAACCATTTCTTTTCAGATGCCGCATATGAGGAAACCGATTCGAGGGAAGTCTCTGGGGGAGGCATATGATAAGGCAGCTCTGGAGCAGAGGATAGAAAAGGCAATCGAGGCTAAAGAAGAAGTGGAAAGGGAACGAAGATTAGAAGCGGAACGAATTAGACAGGCAAGAGAGGAGGCAAGCCGAAGAGAGCAGGAAAAACAGCGTCAGATTGAAGCAAAGTCTAGGCAAAGTGGAGGGAGGACACAGCCGGATACACAGTTGAAAGAGCAGATGGAAGCTCCAGTGCAAAAGGAACCTGTTGCTAGAATTGATGCGCTTTCAAGTGGTGAATATGATGAGAACATGCCTACAGAGGCGGTAGAATCTGTAGTAGTACAGCCGAATATGGAAGCTATATCAGAGCTTGTGGATATAAGGGGAAAGCTCATATGTCTAGCGTATGAAAGGGAATATAATCTGAATAAGATTTCTGATTTGGATTATGACATCAGGTATTATAATCCGGATTATCAGTCTTATGTAGAGAATCAGATACGTATAACGCAAAAACAGTCCTATATCAACCAGTGGACGAGGGAGCTTGTCAAGTGCAATTTTTCCCAGAGAGATTTGAAAAAGATGTATAATGAGCAGATTAAAGATGCGGAGGGTGAGATTGCGGAACTAAAGGTGGCTAATCAGAAAATTCTTTCAAAAGCCAGTTGTGGAAGTGAGGAAGAGCTTCGAAGCTGTCAGAATGATTATGAGCAGAAAAGGAAGTACCTTGATACACTGGCACAGAGGAACCAGAGCATTAACAGGGAATGTGAAGCGTTAAAAGAAAAGTATAGGAACCTTATCTCACAGTTAGACGAGGCTACAAGTGAAAAGCTTATTACAGATAAAAAAGAATACCAGAAAAGCAGCGATGCCAAGGTAGAGGCAGTTTTGAAGGATATGTATGCAGAGGCATATTCCGGAATGGATGCACAAACTGCCATGCTAAGCGTGGAAACCGAGTTGCAGGAAATTACAGGAACCGTAAGGGTTGCAGATGGCATGGTCAGAAGCAGAGGCGGAAGATAGATGGAGTGAGCAGGAAAAGATTATTGGGACTTTTAACAGCCCCAATAATTATTTTTCTGTATAATTTTCCAAACTAATAAGAGCAGATAATTCGTTGGATAGTTTTAGAGTAGATAATTTTACACCCTTTGCCACATAGCGGATATCTTTATAAATAGGCGTATTTTTTGTCGCAGGTTTTGAAAAAATAGCTAAAATTTGAAAGGTCACATCCGCAAGATTTCGTATGTCTTCAAGTAAACATGAGCTTGGCACATAGTAATGCTTGTCCTTGGTAAAACCAAGACAGAAATTAGTGGTTCCTGCCAATCTGTCAACGGATAACTTAGGACGGATTGAATTATATATTGCTGTCATTTTAGATGATTTCAAGAAATTAACAATTAGTGGCAGTGCCTGCAATTTTAAATCAGTAGTGCCATCGGATTTGAAGGCAATATCACTTTCCTTTAAGCTGCTGTTAATACATTTCTGATAGAATTGCGTAGGGTTATGTAGAATATTTCCCTGTGCATCAAGAAAATCTATCCCGGTAAGGTGTTGAAAATTACGTGGGAGAAATGCACTTTCAAAATATTCAATTTTATTATTTTGGCGGTTCTTATATATGAAGATGTAGTTGTAACCATTAAGAGCATTATCGTAATCCTTAGCGGCTTTTGATATGATGCGAATGGCATCTTTTAACTTCTGTTGTTCCATAATGATATCCTTTCCGGAACAGTGTGTTTCAAGCGTTAAAAAAGAGAGTTATAATACCGCAGCATTATCAACTCTCTTTTAATGGCTAATTTTTCTGTTGTCCGCCAACGGCTGGCACATTCGTCCAGTAAGGCTTCAGGTTTTTCTGTTGCCTGCCAACGGCCGGTACATTCGCCCGGTAAGTCTTTCGGATTATGGTGTTAGCCCACCTGAAACAGCACGCTGTTTCTTCTACTATTATTATACGAATGAGTTGATTTTATGTCAATAATGATTTCGAATTTTGTTTGCTAATTTTATGCAATAATTTTTTCTGCCATTTCAGGCACATTCATCAGTGAAATCTTATCTGTCATATTCAGGTTGTGCGCCTGTTCGTGGCATTGTAACACGTCCTCGTGTTCGCCACCAAGGTGCTTAGCTAAAATAGTTTCAGCCTGTGCATACATAAGACTGGCGCTTTTAACATTGCGGAGTATATGATACAACGCTGCAAGATTCTGGGTAATATATCCTGCCATTAAGGAGTCAGCTCCATATACATTTTTTACAAGACCAAGGCAGTTTGTGTAAATGCGGAGGGCTTCTGTGAAGCTGCGTTGGTCAAAGAGTAATCTTGCATATTGAATCAGGCAGCTGATACCATGGGGAGAACATTGCATTTTCGTATATTCAAGAAGTTCATATGCCTTTTGAATATACTCCAGTGCCTTCGTGCTCTTTCCCTGTATGTGATAATAGCGTCCGGCATCCAGATATAAGGTGGAAAACTGCAGTATATCGGAACCATTTTTTCCTGCCAGAAAGACTGCCTTCTCCTCGAACTCTATGGCTTTGTTAATGTTTTTATGAATATTCCAAGCCTCTATTGCTTTGAAATGCTCCAGTAAATAGCAGTCAGAGTTGTTTTCAAAGTCTGATTTGATGCAAAGGTATTCATATGTGCTGAGCAACCGTGAAAAACTGCGGTAGCGGTGATAACGGTTATTAAACTCTAATGATGCCCGCACGATGGAAAGCCAAAGAGCGGAAGACTCATATGTCGTAAAGCGGTCAATCATATCCACCATATAAAGCGAAAACCGTATCACCTCGGAATTGTCAGTTGAGAAGCTATTTTTTATGTTTACCAAAAGAGGCTCGCAATCCTTTGTGGTAAGGAATTTCCCTGCATTTGTAAGTTTTCGAATATAAGGCTTTATGGAAACGACACCACATCCGATAGTCACTAATCCTTTAAAAATCAGATTTTCCAGCTGGTCGGTGTGATTGGCACACCATTTATGCAGGAGCTTTAGCGGAAATCCATTCTCAGGGGCAAGTGCAATATAGGATAATAACTGCTGTTCTCTTTTCGGCAGGTCATTATATCCAAGCAATTGCAGCATATGTGTCTGGAATACATCCTTTAGCCGATGATTGTCCTTTGTCAGAGTCAGGGCACTTGTTTCAGCAGGGAGAAGAATGTTTTCCTTTAGGTCGTTCTTTAACACGTCTGGAGTCATGATTTGGTAAGCCAACAGCCTTCCTACAAGCTCTGTTGCCACAAGGTTGTAGTTAATGGTTTCCAATATGGTATTCAGTTCATCTTTATAAGAGACCATAAGCTCCGATGAAGCATTTGTAAGTGTGTTCTCTAATAATGTGAGAGCAACCGCATCCGAAGGCTCCAGATGATAGTGGGCATAGGTATCATTACAGCTACGGCATGTCACTAACACGGAGCATTTCAGTGAGCATATCTGCTGTAACAAGGAATCTTCCGCTTCTAAGGTGTAGAAATTATCTATGATTAGTAGAGAATCCTCCCGCAAAGTTTTCAGAAAACGATAATGCTTTCTAAAACGGTCCTTTTCACTTAAAGAATCTGTATCATCTACAAAATCAAGGCCCGCAATCATTTCATAAAAGCTTCCGGTGTATTCCAAGTAAAGAATATTGGTATATTCCTTCTTATGTTCCTTGGCATATTGCTTGGCAAGCTCGCTTTTCCCAATGCCAGGCAAACCTGTGATAAAGAGAGTCCTGTGTTGTTGTAAAAAGGTTGAGACTGCTGATATATCCTCATCCCTGTTGATAAAATTCTTTATCGGTTTTGGAACATCTGTCGTTAATATAACGTCGGTAATGTCAGGGGATGGGGAAGAGCTATTTTTCGTTGCCTTTATAAATGCTCTGGATATTCCGAAGAGAAAGCAGGAGCATAAAAATTCTGCGATAGCAATATTATCCACATCATTATAAAGTTCTAAAAGTCCGTTCTTCTCATAATCAGAGATGGAACAGTCCTGTATTAACAGCTTTTTCGTATCAGAAGCTAATTTCCCCCAGTCACTGATAATGGGAAAGAGTTTGTTGACAAAATCCTTCTTCATAAGCTCCTGATGCTCTGGTGCAACATAAAAGCTTACAATCTTTGGACTGATGCGCTGTCTGCCATTAATCCAGTGACAGACTTGTCCGTTGTCAAACACGAAATCCGTGTGTTCATCTTCTATAAATGCTTCAAATATATAATATAGCAGGTCAACCTGCGTTATATCAGCTGCCTTTAAATGTTGCATGATAATGGTTATCGTCGTATGAAAATCAAGTCGTAACATGGCATGCGACTCCTTTCGTAAAACTTCTATTAAAATCATACTACAAACATATGTTCGAAACAAGTGAAACCTTCAATTTTTACTCAATTTCTGTTCAATGTGGATTTTACTGCAATTTTGTAGAATGAAATCAACAGAGATAAAAGCGGAAGGAGGGTAGCAATGCAGAAGGACTTTGAACGATGTTGCCATTTTCTTGCACAGATGATGGAGAAGTATGGTGCAGAGGTTTTGGCGGAAATTGCGGCGGAGCTGGAATATGAGCCGGAATTATGGGTGTTGGATGCAGATGGTAAGAAATCCAGACTGATAGCATATGCAAGGGGATTTGTGCCTTATCAGAAAAAGGCAGCGTAAGGAAATGGGAAGGTGTTTGGGGAGTGTGACCAAAACCTTCCTGCTACATAAAAGTTCTTATTGAATACGAGTTGGAACAATGATAGAATGAAGTTGGGACTGTTAAAAATATAAGAATGGAGATGAAGAATATGGATGTATCGAAAGCAGATTGGAAGTTATATAGAAGCCGTATCGGAGAATGGCAAGAGGCGTATATGGAAAAATTGATTCAAGAATATATTCAGTTACTTAGTACAGAAGAGAAGGCTTCGGATAAATTTTGGAATCTTGAAAAGAGAATCAAACAGGATAGAAGACATCCGGGCGTAATAATCGAATTGAACAAAGGAAATATGATTTTTGACATTGTTTCCTTGATAAAGCTTGGTGTGATCACAATGGAAAATCTAGATGGGTTTAGTGCTGAATTAAAAGAAAGAGTTGAATTTCTTCTCGGCAGGGAGTGGTGATAACATGAATAAATTAGTTGAATTTTATAAGAAGCATTGGGGTGTATCGGTGTTACTTGTAGGAATGTTAGCTTTGTTGATAATGAAAATCATCATGTATTTGTTTAAGAAAACAATTGTTTTGGTGATAGGAAAGGCTAATGCCATGATATATTATTTTGCATCTCAACAATTTGCAAATCAACTGATAGAATTTAGCAATATAACAGATTATACATGGGTTAATGCAGTTATTAGTTATTTAGAATTGTGTATTTTATTCATTGTAATATGGTTCGTAATCGCGGTAATTATGGCAATTTTAGTTACAGTTATTGAAAATATTGGGGAAGTGCTTAAGAAAAGAATTTTGGGTAAAAATCATGAGAAAAGTTTGAGGTATAATACTTTTCAAGTATGGTTTTTGAAGGTAAGTGCAGATACTAATATATTGCTATTCTGGATTAAGTTTTATATATGTGGTGTCAGAACTTCTAGAGAAACAGATTTGTCGATAGTAAGGAAGGCTAAATTTTTCACACTGGAAAGTATAATTTCATTAGTGAAAAATTGTTTGGGATTCTTTTTTGAGTTTTCGTTGTTACATCTAGTCTTTGCAATATATGTAGTTTTTATTTATTATTCGCAATCGTTTTATGACTATTTTGTGCATTTTTGTGAATTTTTAAAAACAGGAATTTCAATTTCTGATTCAATAGAATTTTTTGAATTGATTTCAATTATCTTTTTGCTAGCATACATATTTCTTGATGTAAGGCATAAAGCAACTGGTTACTCAGAAATAAGAACGGAACGTTTTAAGGAATTATTTCAAATGGAGGAGAAACTTCTAAACATTTTGAGAAATATTAACTACGCACTAGAAACAAATATAGAGGTCATTGCTGATAGAAAACCGTATATTTTACAGGATGGTGCAAAGAATCTTACAGGAAAAGATTGCTATATTTATGGTGGAAAAATAGAATATGAAGATAAAAAGTATTGGAGTAGTTTTAATCGGGATGATACATATTTTCAGTTGTGCAACCTAATAGAAATGAACGAAGAATTTGATAGCCTTAGTGAGTTAAATGAAGAGTTTAAGAAATCCTCACTTAGTTATTCAAATATATATTTGATTGATCATGAAACGATGTTGACTAAACTAATTCATTTTTATTTTCCGGGACGAGAGAATTTTGAATATAAAAAAATGCAATTGTTTTGTAAAAGTAGTATGGAAAAATGGTTTGAAAGACGTTTTATAAAACCAATCATGTATGACGATGAGAAAAAATATTATACAGAGGAACAAGCAAATGCAGTGATTTTGGATGCATCAAATGCCTTAGATTTTGAATTAATGCAAGCATTTGAGTTAGAAGTATATTTAAGGCGTTATGAGAAGAAGATGATAAAACGGTTTAAAAAGATTAATAAATTTTCTAGGTTTAACGTTAACTAGTGTTTTTGGGTACTGGAATGGAGGAAATGATTTTGAAAACAAAACAACAGAGATGCTACATCTACACCCGTGTATCCACCTCCATGCAGGTAGATGGCTATAGTTTAGATGCGCAAAAAGATAAATTGCATAAATACGCAGACTACCAGGATATGATTATTGCTAGGGAATCCTCCGACGAGGGTAAATCCGGTAAAAGTGTAGAGGGAAGACCGCAGTTCCAACAGATGCTTGCTGATATTGAAACAGGTAAAGACAATGTGGATTTTGTGCTTGTATTTAAATTATCCCGATTTGGTAGAAATGCAGCGGATGTATTATCTTCTCTTCAGAGAATGCAGGATTTTGGCGTCAATCTTATCTGTGTGGAAGATGGTATCGACAGTTCCAAAGATGCAGGAAAACTTATGATTTCCGTATTATCGGCGGTGGCTGAAATTGAGCGTGAAAATATATTGGTGCAGACAATGGAAGGTCGTAAGCAGAAAGCCAGAGAAGGCAAGTGGAATGGTGGTTTTGCACCTTACGGTTATCAGCTTATCAATGGAGAACTGCACCCTGCTGAGGATGAAGCAGAGATAATTCGTATTATTTATGATAAGTATGTGAATACCACCATGGGAGTTGCGGCGATTGCAAATTTCTTGAACAATAGTGGATACAAGAAAAAGCTACGTCAAAATAATACAATAGAAGGATTCTCAACATCATTTGTAAAAGGTGTGTTGGATAATCCAGTGTACTGTGGCAAGCTTGCCTTTGGCAGAAGAAAGAATGAAAAGATACCGGGAACCCGTAATGAGTATCATGTGGTAAAGCAGGAAAACTATATGTTAAATGACGGAATTCATGAGGGCATTGTGTCAGAGAAATTATGGAATCAGGCACATAAAAAGAGAAAAGAAACCGGTATTGCCAATGTAAAAACCCATAGCTTAGATCATGAGCATATTTTATCCGGTATTATTAAATGCCCTTTTTGCGGTAGTGGAATGTATGGCAATGTGAATCGTAAGAAGCATCCGGATGGTGGACATTATCGGGATTATTTCTACTATGCCTGCAAGCACAGAACCTATGTGAATGGTCATAAATGTACTTATCGCAAGCAGTGGAATGAGGATAAAATAAATGATGCTGTGGAGGAAGTAATCCGTAAGCTTGTGAATAATCCGAAGTTCAAAACAGAGATTCAAAAGCACATTGGCAATAGTATTGACACAGCGGAATTAGACAGGGAACACGACGGATTGAAGGAACAGTTAAAGCAGGTGACCGGAGCCAAGAATAAGCTGGCATCACAGATGGATAACTTATCTGTATCAGACAGGCATTATGACAAGAAATATGATGATATGCAGGAACGTCTGGATAAGCTTTATGATGAGATGGAAGACATCGAAACTTTGATTGAAGAAGTGGAAACCAGACTGTATAATATTAAGCAGGAGAAAATTTCAAGCGACAATGTATATCAGTTCCTTTTATTCTTTGATAAGCTGTATGACAGATTTACGGATATAGAGAAGAAAACTTTTATGAAGAGTTTCCTTGATTCTGTATATATTTATGAGGAAGCAAAAGAGGGCGGAAGAATATTAAAGAGCTTGAAGTTTAAGTTTCCGGTATTTTTCGACGGACAAGAAATAACGGAACTAGATTGGGACAATGAAAGTACCGTTGAGACAGTAGTACAACTTTCCTACAAATAGGAGAAAAGGAATGAAGAAAACATTACTGAATCAAATACCGAGCGAAATGCCGCAGGATATCCGGCATTTTGTATCAGGAGCAAATATTTACGATAGTTCCTGCTCACCCGAAGCAAGGGTATATTTTATTGACAAGGGAAATGGGTACTACTTAAAATGCTCAGGCAGAGGAAATCTTGAAAGAGAAGCCGGAATGACAAAGTACTTTTACTCAAAAGAGTTAGGTGCAGAGGTGTTGGAATATATTTCAGATGATAGCGATTGGCTTTTAACAACCGCCGTTATCGGGGAGGATTGCACGCACGAACGGTATCTTATGAACCCCAAACGGCTATGCGATACTATCGCATATGAATTAAGAAAACTGCACGAAACGGATTATACCAATTGTCCGGTAACCGACAGAATGACAGAATATCTTACCACTGCTGAAAAGAATTATCGCACAGGAAATTATGATATATCACACTTTCCTGACAGTTTTGGTTATTGCTCGGCTAATGAGGCTTATGCCGTCCTGACTGCGGAAAAAGAGGCTTTACGAAGCAAGGTTTTACTTCACGGCGACTATTGTCTGCCAAATATTATTCTTGACAACTGGAAATTCTCGGGATTCATTGATGTTGGTAACGGTGGCGTTGGCGACAGGCATATAGATATATTTTGGGGAGCTTGGACACTTTGGTTTAATTTGAAAACAAATAAGTATTGTGAGCGTTTTCTTGATGCATATGGAAGGGATAAGGCAGACGAATCAATGTTAAAAATCGTTGCTGCGGCTGAAGTTTTTGGCTGAAGATGCTTTAACAGTTAAAAACGTCTTTCCAAGCACTAAATTGGAATAGTTTAATTTGCTGTATTCTTAGTTTTGTGCAAAAAATCATGTGGAAAGCTGTGTGACAGTGGGTTGCGTAGTATTGTTGTCAAAGAGAAATTGAAAAACAGGTATTTTATTTAGGAGAAAACAAAATGGACATTACGAAACTTTCAACAAAATATAAGGTTTGCAGATTGACAGAAAAGGATATTGACATCGTATTGGAATTGTGTATGGGAAATCCTTTGTTTTATCAGTATTGCCCGCCTGCGCCCACCAAAGAAAGCATTGCCCATGATATGGCTGCTTTGCCACCGGGAACAAAAAACGAAGATAAGTATTATTTAGGAATATACGAGGAAGATAAGTTAATTGCAGTATTGGATCTGATATTGAATTATCCAAATGAAAACACAGCATTCATTGGTTGTTTTATGGTTTCATCAGAGCGTCAGAAAAAAGGTTTGGGAACAATGCTTATAAAAGAAATGATAGATTGTCTGTTGATAAATGGTTATGCGTTTACTAAACTTGGATATGTGAAAGGAAATCCGCAAGCAAAAGCCTTTTGGTTTAAAAATGGGTTTGTTGAAACAGGTCTGGAAACCATTACCGAGGACTATACCATTGTAATATTACAGCGAAGTAACGAATCTAAAGCAAGGCAGCCATTCGTTCCAGTGCGGCAGAATAACTGATTTACGCTGCTTCCATCGGCGCTGGTAATAACTTTGCGATGTTTTAAAAAACGCTGGGCTAACTATGATCATCATGAAGATGGAGGTAAGTCTGTTGCTATGCTTCAAGGACGCAACATAGAAGTATTAAACGAAATTTTATCGGATAATCAGGATAAAGAAATTGTTGTAGGAACTCATGGTACTGTTCTTAGCACAATACGGAATTATTATGATAATAATTTCGGTTGTGAAGATTTCTTAAGAATTATAGACTGGATGCCATATATTATCGAACTGGAATTTGAAGGTAATAAACTGGTTGGTAAGTACGGGCATTGTTATGTAGAAAAGGAGTTCAAGGATAATCAGCGAAAATTTGAACTTTGGCGAGGATAAGGGAAAGGTGAACACTTTATTAAGGGCGTTTGGAATATTATGAAAATACGAAGGATAAGTAAAGTTTGGCAAAGGTGTTGTGTGATTTTGGCAGCAGGTCTGATTGGAATGACGATGGGCTGTGAGCAGACCGGAAGTGGCGGAAACATAGATACAGAAACGGAGCGTTTCATAGCTGCAAGCACGGAATCAGAAAGCACGGAATCAGAAAGTACAGAATCAGAAAGTACAGAACCGAGACAGGCAGAAACAGATGTAACAGCCCCGGTATTGACAGGGGTTAAAAATCTGACCGTTGAGGTGGGCAGTACGATTTCTTATAAAGCGGGTATTTCTGTAACGGATGACAGTGGTGAGTGTACGCTTGAAATTGATGCGACAGGGGTTGACTTAAATACTGTCGGAATCTATGAAGCAATCTATATTGCGACGGACAAAGCAGGAAACTCTGTCACTCAGACAATCATAGTAAGTGTGGTGGAACCGGCACAGGTGACAGAGGAAGAGGTTTATGCGCTCGCAGATGCAGTGATAGCGGAAGTGACAAACCAGAATATGAGCGCTTTTGAAAAGGCGAAGGCATTGTGGAACTGGTGTCATGATCAAATCAGGTATAGCTATAATGCAGGCGACCGGAATGTTCTATCGGGAGCATATGATGGGCTGTACCACAGACAGGGAGATTGTTATGTCTATTATGCGACCTATGAAGTGCTTTTAACCAGAGTAGGAATCGAAAATATGTGTGTTACCAGAATCGGAGGAAACAGTAATCACTGGTGGAATCTGGTTAATTTGGGAGATGGATGGTATCATTGTGATACCAGTCCAAGAAGAATCGGACATAAATATATATGTTTTATGCAGACGGATGAGCAGATTGCGGCTTATGAGGAGGCCTATACAAAGCAATTTCCAGACCATCCGAATTATTATACATTTGAGCCGGACCTATACCCAAAGAGAGCGGCCAAAATAATTGTGGAAAGTGCTCTCCCCTAGGGGAGATAGGAGGATAAAGAATACTTCATCCCAATGTGAAGTGCGGATATTAACAGAACAGGATATGGAATTGAAAAGAGCTATCGGTTTAAAAACGAACAAACCAATAGCTCTTTTTGAGATTCAACAGTTGTAAGTACTATGTAGTTTAGAAATCTACCTCTGTTCCATAGTAAATGCAGGTAAATAGTTTTTCCATAGTTGCTGGGTCAATTGTTCTTGGATTAGAACCTGTGCAGGCATCACCAACTGCATTTTCAGAAATTGCCGGAAGTTTTTCCTTAAATTCGTCCTCCTGAATTCCAAACTCCTTCAAAGTAGATGGAATACCAAGGATTTTATTGAAGTCATTAATCTTTTTGCAGAGGCTGTTAATCAAGGATTTTTCAGACGCGCCCTCCAGACCGACTTTTCTTCCGATTTCTGCATATCGTTTTGCTGCGATAGGATCCTTTGCATTATACTGAATGACATATGGAAGATACATTGCGTTTGCAAGACCATGTGTAATGTGTCCGGTGGAGAAAGCGGCACCGGTTTTATGAGCCATAGAATGTACGATTCCAAGCAATGCGTTGGAGAATGCCATACCTGCAAGGCACTGTGCATCATGCATTTTTTCTCTTGCGTCCATGTTTCCACGGAAGGAAGCAGGAAGATAATCAAATACCATCTCAATGGCCTGAATTGCAAGAGGGTCGGTATATACGCAGTTTAATGTTGATACATATGCCTCAATTGCATGGGTAAGTGCATCCATACCGGTATAAGCTACCTGATGTGCAGGAAGTGCTTCTACAAGTTCGGAATCTACAATAGCAACATCCGGTGTGATGTTAAAGTCAGCCAGAGGATATTTGATTCCTTTTGCATAGTCTGTAATAACAGAAAATGCCGTAACTTCAGTAGCAGTACCGGACGTAGATGGAATTGCACAGAATTTTGCTTTCTGTCGAAGTTCCGGGAAGTTAAAAGGAGTAATTAAATCTTCAAATGTTGTTTCAGGGTATTCATAGAATGCCCACATTGCTTTTGCTGCGTCGATTGGAGAGCCCCCGCCCATAGATACAATCCAATCCGGCTCGAATCTGCGCATAGCTTCGGCGCCTTTCATAACGGTTTCAACGGAAGGATCCGGTTCAACACCTTCAAAAAGTTCTACCTCCATGCCGGCTTCTTTCAGGTAATTTACAGCTTTGTCAAGAAAACCCTGACGTTTCATTGAACCGCCGCCAACTACAAGAATAGCTTTTTTTCCTTTCAGATTTTTGAGCTCTTCCAGACATCCTTTTCCATGATAGATGTCTCTTGGTAAAGTAAATCTTGCCATAATTCCTATCTCCTTTACATGATATTGTTAATAATTTATCATAGTCAATATTATACATCCGAAAGAAAAATATGACAAGATAATATACATGAAATTTCTGAAAAAAGCAGAGTTGAAAGAAAATGTCGAATATGGTAATATTATATAAAAATATGAGGAGAAAGAAGGGGTTATTATGGTAAAGAAAGATAATGGGATACAGAGGAAAAAGGAGTCAGGCTTTTTCAGCAGCCTGCGTTTTAAAATGCTGTTATGCGTTCTGATTATTACCTTGCTTGTTGGTGCAGTTATGGTATTGATTGCTATCCCTGCCATGTCGGAGCAGATGACCGGTATTACACAGAACTATATTTATGACCTTAGCATACAGGTCGGACAGCAGATTGATATACTTCAGGAAAATGGAAACAGTACCCAGCAGATGGAGGAAAAAATCCCGGGAATCGTGCAGGACGTTTCCGTAGAGAATGTCGAATCCAGCTATTGTTATGTTGTAGACAGCAACGGCACGATGCTATACCATCCTGTTGCGGAAAAAATAGGGCAGCCCGTAGAAAACGATGTTATTAAAGATGTAGTTAAGAGATTACAGAATAAGGAAATGCCGGAACCGGCAGTAGTGGTATATGATTATCACGGGGAAGTCAAATATGCAGGTTACAGTGTGACGGAAAGCGGGGAATACATAGCGGTCATTACGGCAGATGAGGCTGAAATTCTCGCTCCGGTCAACATTGTAATCGGCATCATTATTGCGGCTGCGGGCTTTGCGTTGATTATCAGCCTTGTTTTGGCAGCTTTTTTACTTACTTTCCTGCTAAAGCCTTTAGAGGTAGTAAGTGAGGTAGTGAACAGATTTTCCAATATGGATTTCAGGGAATCGGAAGATGTTAAAAGATATATGAAGCGCAAGGATGAAGTGGGAACTATCGGGAAAGCCACAGAGGAACTGCGCCGTCATCTGGTACTGGTTGTGGAGAATCTGCAGGAACAGAGCGCAACGCTTTATGAAACCTCCAGAAAGCTGCAGACAGAAGCAGAAGATACGGTAAGCGTTATCAATCAGGTGGATAACGCAGTGCATGATGTGGCGGATGGAGCTTCCTCACAGGCAGGCGAAACGCAGACTGCAACGGAAAATGTTCTTCTGATGGGCAATATGATTCAGGATAATAATGAGAGTATCCGCGAAATCAAAGGAAATTCAGATAAAATCAATGAATCTGCAAAGAATGCGGGAGATACATTAAAACAGCTTACCGAAATCAATACTCAGGTTAAGGATGCGATGGAAGAAATTTACCATCAGACAAATACAACAAACCAGTCGGCTGTTAAAATTAACGAAGCTGCGGCATTGATTACAAGTATTGCAGAGGAAACTAATTTACTGTCATTAAACGCTTCCATAGAGGCCGCGAGGGCAGGCGAACACGGCAGGGGCTTTGCGGTGGTTGCCGGACAGATTCAGAAACTGGCCGAGCAGTCAAATGAATCGGCAGTCCGCATCGGCAGAATCATTACGGAACTGATTGGTGAAGCGGAACGTTCTGTTGACATTATGGAAGAAGTTCGCCGTATTGTAGAGCAACAGGATATCAGTGTTAAGAAAACGGACGAAATCTTTATGGGTGTGCAGAATGGCATTCAGGAAACTTTGACAAGCATCGAAAAGATGGCAGACAAGACGGCACAGATGGAAAATGCCAGAGAAGGAGTCACGGATACAGTGCAGAATCTGTCTGCAATTGCTGAGGAAAATGCGGCAAGTGCAGAAGAAACATCTGCTTCTGTTACAATGGTTCGAAGCTCTATTGACTCTATCGCAGACAGTGCAAATAATCTGAAAGATATTGCGATGAAGTTAGAGGATACCATGAAGGAATTTCAGATTTAGATAAAAAGGGCGGCGTGATAGTCGCCCTTTTATCTCATAGGAAAGACAGTGATTCATTAACGTGTGGAAGAGAGCGACTGTCCCTCGATATAGGAACGCTTCGCTAAGGATGTGAACCTCGCGGGAAGGAAATAATCGTTTTGCGATACCGCCCGGATGTAAAAACATGAAAAGCATTATTTATAAGCATAATTAATAATTGAATTCGTCAACAATTATTTGACGAATAGTTTTTTGCGTATTAACATTAGGTGTAATCGTGTTATAATAATTATGTGCATTATGCCGTAAGAAATAGGAGGCAGTTTCATGGGCGGATTTTTCGCAGTGGCGTCAAAAGAATCTTGTATATTGGATTTGTTTTATGGAACAGATTATCATTCTCACTTGGGAACGAGAAGAGCTGGTATGGCTGTATATGGGGAGAACGGTTTTGACCGTGCAATCCATAACATCCAGAATTCTCCATTTCGTACCAAATTTGAAAAAGATGTTGAAGAATTAAAAGGACACCTCGGAATCGGGTGTATTTCCGATTTTGAACCTCAGCCTCTTTTGGTAAATTCACACCTTGGCAGCTTTGCAATTACTACCGTAGGCAAAATAGCCAATGCAGAAGCTCTTGTAAAAGAATGTTATGATTCCGGAAAGACACATTTTCTGGAAATGAGCGGCGGAAATATCAATCCGACAGAAGTTGCAGCGGCGATTATTAACCAAAAAGATTCTATTTTGGATGGTTTAAAATATCTGCATGAGAAAGTTATTGGCTCTCTTAGCGTACTTATTTTAACGCAGGATGGAATTTATGCATCCAGAGACCGGTTCGGGAGGACTCCTATTGTCGTAGGACAAAAAGAAGGTGCATTCTGCCTTTCTTTTGAGGATTTTGCATATTTTAACCTTGGATATAAAGCCTGTAAAGAGCTTGGACCGGCAGAGATTGTATTTATGACGGCAGACGGTGTAGAGACTTTAAGCAAGCCTCAGGAAGAAATGAAAATGTGTTCTTTCCTATGGGTTTATTACGGATATCCTACATCCAGCTATGAGGGTGTTAATGTTGAAGAAATGCGCTACGAAACAGGCCGCCGGATGGCGAAACGCGACAATGTGCAGACAGATTATGCGGCAGGAGTACCGGATTCGGGAGTACCCGCTGCTATCGGCTATTCGAATGAAGCAGGAATTCCGTTTGCGCGTCCGTTTATTAAATATACACCAACCTGGCCGCGTTCTTTTATGCCAACCAGTCAGGAACAGAGAAACATGATTGCGCGTATGAAACTGATTCCGGTACAATCTCTGATTAAAGACAAGAAATTGTTATTAGTGGACGATTCCATTGTTCGTGGAACACAGTTAGGCGAGACAACGGAGTTTTTATATGAAAGCGGCGCGAAAGAAGTACACGTCCGCCCGGCTTGTCCGCCAATTATGTACGGATGTAAATATTTGAATTTCTCCCGCTCTACATCAGAAATGGATTTGATTACCCGCAGAATTATTCTTGAAAGAGAAGGAAAGATTACAGACAAATTATTAGAAGAATATTCCGATCCGGACAGTGAAAGCTATCAGGCAATGGTGCAGGATATTTGTAAGAGATTAGGCTTTACATCTCTTCAATATGCCCGTTTGGATGATATTATCGATGCTATCGGTATTTCGCCATGTAAGCTGTGTACATACTGCTGGAACGGGAAAGAATAATAAGCAGAAAGGCAGGCATATGATGAAAATCGTATGCCTGATTTGTTAAATCATGGAGAAGAAACAATTGAACCAAAATATGACGATTTATGTAAATAATGATGAGCTTGAGAAGCTTGTATCGGAGCATATTAGAAATAATAACGCAGATAGCCTGAATAAGCTGTTAAATCATCTGGTAACTTGCAGAGTCCTGATTCCGGCGACGCCGGGGAAAGACCGCTCTAAGCCGATGCCATGTCTCTTGCAGACAGGAAGCGGGGAGAAGCTGCTTCCTGTCTTTACCAGCTTAAAACAGACACAGAATGCGCCAAAGAGTCAGGGAATCATCAATATGCCTTTTGTCGGCGCAAATGATATGGCAGCAAAGTCCGATGGAAAAATTACCGGAATTGCGATTAACCCGTTTTCTGAAAATTTAATCTTTAAGACAGAACTGGTTCAGAAAATTGCAGAAGTAGAAGAGATGAAGAAAAAGGGCATAAAGCAGGTAAAAATGACGGGTGCACAGTATGCTGTTTTTGAAAGAATCCAATATGAAAAAAGATTCTTACCAAAGAAACTTTTTGAAGGTGGAAAAGAATTTATGCAGCATCTCGATGAACGGAAAGAAACGTATCTGGATGTATTGTTTGAGCAATCGTATCAGCAGAAGAGAATGTATCCGTATTTAGAAGAGGACTTTTCTGTTATGATGATGAACATATCAGAGGATTTGACCATTGCCCGCATAGAATTTCCGAATAAGGACTTGAGCGCAGGAGTGAGTCTTCGTGCGTTTCTGGCATGGAATGATAAGAAAAAAGAAGCCAGATATTTTACCATTGATATGGGAAAAGAACCGGGAACCCGCCTGTTTGCTGAGGTCACAAAGGATTTGAACGTGATAAGTCTTGGCGCTGCACCAATAGACGGAACAGAATTACAGCGCGTGGTGGATTTGATTGAGGATGCGGGAATCACCAGTTGACCAATAAGATAAAGATTATACCGGAGAAGGAATAAAGATATGAGAAGAATGGAATTTAAGATGGAGCGTCAGGGATTGACGAAGGTGGGAGAGCGCCTTTGTGTAATCGAAGGAAAGCTTCCCACTTCCTATTATTATACAATTGAACATGCAATCGCGATGTCTGGAAATTATGCGGTAAGCGAGCGGCTGAAATCAACAGAAGGCGTTGTGGTAGACATAAAGGAAACAGAGAAGGGATTCTTTGTAACAATGGAGTTTGACGAATAATGAAAATAGTATTGACAGCGGTAAATGCAAAATATATCCACTCAAATTTAGCGGTATATTCGCTTAAGGCTTCGGCAGGGGCGTATGCCGATATGGTGGAAATTGCAGAATTTACCATTAACAATCAGACAGACTATATTTTGAAACAAATTTATAAAAGAAAACCCAAGGTGCTTTGTTTTTCCTGTTATATCTGGAATATCAGTATCATTGAAGAGGTCATTTGCGAGTATCATAAGCTGTGCCCGCAGGTGCCTATCTGGGTAGGCGGACCGGAAGTATCCTTTGAGGTGGAAGAATTTTTAAAAGCACATCCGCAGGTAACAGGAGTTATGATGGGAGAAGGAGAGGAAACCTTCCGCCAGTTGTGTGAGTACTATGATGCAAAGCGGAATGTGGATTTGAAAGATATTCTTGGAATTGCCTATCGTGTCGGCGAAAAGAATGATGAAAAAATTCTGATGAACGGATGGCGCGAGATGCTCTCTATGAACGAGATTCCTTTCTGTTATGATACACTGGAGAATTTCTCCAATCGGATCATCTATTACGAGAGCAGCCGGGGCTGTCCGTTTTCGTGCAGTTATTGTCTGTCCTCTGTGGATAAGAAGCTGCGTTTCCGTGACATAGAATTAGTAAAAAAAGAATTACAGTTTTTTATTGACCGGAAAGTGCCGCAGATTAAGTTCGTGGACAGAACATTTAATTGCCGCCATGAACATGCGATGGCTATTTGGCGTTATATCAAAGAACATGATAATGGAGTGACAAATTTCCATTTTGAAATATCGGCAGATTTGCTGAATGAAGAAGAATTAGAGCTTATGTCGGATATGCGTCAGGGATTGATACAATTGGAGATTGGCGTGCAATCCACCAATGAAGCAACGATTCGGGAGATTCATAGAACAATGAGGCTGGAGCGTCTGAAGGAGATGGTGGGGCGGATAAAATCCTTCGGCAATATTCATCAGCATCTGGATTTGATTGCAGGACTTCCGTATGAGGACTATGCGGCCTTCCGAAGGTCCTTTGATGAGATTTATGAATTACAGCCGAACCAACTGCAAATGGGCTTTTTAAAAGTGCTAAAAGGTTCATATATGCATGAACATGCCGGGGAATACGGTATTATTTATCATAACAAACCGCCATACGAGGTGCTGGCAACAAACTGGCTATCCTATGAGGATATTTTAAACATGAAGCATATTGAGGAAATGCTGGAGGTGTATTACAACAGCGGACAGTTTGAGATTGCCATGAAAGTGCTAAAGCATAAGTTTGACAGCGCTTTTGATATGTTCCGGAAGATGGGGGATTACTATGAGATACATGGTTATTTTGGTACGAGCCATTCACGCATTAAGCGGTGCGAAATATTACTGGATTTTGTAAAGGAAGAATGGAAGGGCTGTGAGGATGCCGAATCTGTATGCGAATGTATCAGACAAGCGCTGGTATTTGACTTGTATTATAGGGAAAACAGCAAGAGCCGTCCTGTCTGGGCGGGAGATAGCGGAGCATTTAAATCCGTTACGCATTTCTACTGCAAGAATGGTAAAATGTCTCATATAGAACCGTTCCACTATGATTTTCTGGGGAATCTTTGTGCCTTCCCGGAATATCAGGACGAGGTTTTCTGGGTATTGTATTCTTATGACAGAAGAGACCCGTTAAATCATCAGGCACATGTGGAGTATGTATATCCCAAAGAGGATATGAAGGAACTGTAAAATAAGAGATTGGAAGGTCTTAGTAAAGGAGAGCGTATGGCTGCGAAAAGAACCGAAGAGATTTTAAAACGTCTGGATGAAGTATATGGAACGGAGTATATCTGCTATCTGAACCATGAGAATCCTTGGCAGTTGCTCATTGCAGTAATCCTTAGCGCCCAGTGTACGGATGCACGCGTTAATATTGTGACGAAGGATTTGTTTGCAAAGTATGATACTTTAGAGAAATTTGCGAATGCAGATTTAAAGGAATTGGAAATGGACATTCGCCCGACAGGCTTTTTTCACAATAAGGCAAAAAATATTATCGGATGTGCGAAGCGGCTTATCGAGGTCTACGGCGGAGAGGTTCCGTCCAAACTGGAGGAGCTGCTTACCCTTCCGGGGGTTGGAAGAAAAACCGCCAACGTAATACGCGGGAACATCTACCATGAACCAAGTATTGTAGTGGATACTCATGTAAAAAGAATATCGAACCGGCTGGGATTTACCAAAGAAGAGGATCCGGAAAAAATCGAGTTTGAACTGATGCGGAAGCTCCCAAAAGAACATTGGATACTGTATAACATTCAGATTATTTCTTTTGGACGGAATATCTGTTTTGCAAGAAGTCCGAAATGCAGTGAATGCTTTTTGTATGATTTATGTAAAGCAAAGGATAAGAGGACAAAATGATACAGGAATATGTAGTATTGGATTTGGAAATGACGGGTTTATCCCCAAAAACAGACCAGATTATCGAAATCGGTGCAATTAAGGTGTGTGGAGAGCAGATTGTAGACATATTTGCCTGTATGGTAAATTCTCACTGTAGTGTTCCTAAGCGGATCATGGAACTGACGGGTATTACGGATGAAATGGTGAAAAGCGGCATAGAGCGTGAAGAAGCTCTTATACAGCTTCTGGATTTTATAAACGGGTATACGCTGGTTGGACAGAATCTGAATTTTGATTATGGGTTCTTAAAGCAGTGGGCCATAAACCACAAGATTCCTCTGGAAGCGAAGGCTTGCGACACCTTAAAAATTGCAAGGATTCTGCTTCCGGCGGAGCAATCGAAAAGATTATCATCACTATGTGAATATTTTGGAATCGAAAGACAGCGGGAGCATAGAGCCTTAGATGACGCAATGGAAACATGGAAGGTGTACGGGAATCTGGTGGAACTGGCAAAATCCAAAAAAGACATCGATGACAGACAATTAGAAGAGATTTTTTCGCCAAAACCGCTTATTTATCAGGCAAAAAGACAGACGCCGGCAACTGCGCATCAGTTACAGCGTCTGAAAGAGTATCGTGAAAAACATCAGATTACGGAACCTGTCGAATGGGAGAATTTAACGAGAAGCGAGGCTTCCCGGATGATGGATAAATATGTGCTAAAATACGGACGATAAATCAGTTTTCTATAAGTTCGCTAAGTTCTTTCTGAATTGTGCGTTTAGTGAGCACAGGCAGTTGTTCGGAAGCTTCTATAAGTTTCCTGAGGTTGTCCGTTTCGTTATGTGATTTATATATGGCTGCAAGCTGGCTGTAAATTTTTCGTGAGTCTGCATTGCAGGAAACCGCAAATTCCAATAGCTCTCTTGCAGTGTTTTCCTGTCCGGCTTCTAAGAGTTCGCCGGCATATTTTGGAAGAAGCGCTACCATTTCCGTAAAGTTGGCATCACACGCAGATAAAAAGGCCAGATTTGCGGCCCCATATTGCAACTTTAAGTCGGTATTGCTTATTCCGGTGAGGTTTAGCATATTTTTTTCCGCTAAAGAGAAAAATTCCTCTTCCGTAGATGTGTGAAGCTGTTGTGGTATTTTCTCGAAAGGTATGGTAATATAATCAAGCCTGGCAATATCTTTTTTGCGAACGGCATTGGACTTTCGCTCTTTTTCCCAGAAATCCTCGTGCGCCTTATTTTGGGCGGCGTTGCTTTTTTTGATATAGTAAGATAAAATGATTAAGAATACAATGAATATAGTAAATATAGGAAACATAACCTATTCCTTTCTGTATATGGTACATATAGTATAACAGATTTTCTAAGAGATGAGTATAGTGTGAAAAATAAATTTATCACACGGAAATGGAGATTAAAATGAGTAATTATAATGGAAAAAAAGGAAAACAGCGTTTATATGCAATTATCGGATTGTTGTTAGTAGCAGCGATGTTAGTTACAACCTTCGTATCCGCATTGTTTGTATAAATAATTTGCCTTGAAAAAGTGAATAATTATGTTAGAATAAATAGTTGATACTTAAAAATAGTTTTTCAATAGAGGAAGAGTATGAAAAAAAGTAGAATTATCGCAATTGCTTTGTGCGTTCTTTTGGCAGGAGGATTTTTCTTTGCAGGACAGCACCTTCTCATGGCAGATAATACAGAGGAACTTACAGTAGATAAGGGCGTATTTATTGGCGGAATTGATGTCGGCGGAATGAGCGCAAAGGAAGCGACAGACACACTAACGGCATATGTGGAAGATTTGAAAACAAAGACAATTACATTTAAGGGACCAAAAGGCAATATCGAATTGACTTTAGGAGATATGGGGCTGACAGCAGATATTGAAAAAGCGGTAGATAAGGCAACCGGAACAGCAAAGGCTGGAAACTTAATTTCCCGTTTTATGCTTCTTAAAGACCTTGAAAGTGAAAATGCCGTAATTGATATGGGGCTATCCATTGACAAGCAGGCAACGGGCAATTTACTTTATAATCAGTCAGATAAAGTAAATATTGCAGCAGTTGACTGGAAGATTGAGAAAGAAGACGATCAGTTTACTTACATTGAGGGCAAATCTGGAGAAGAGGTTGATATTGTGGCTTCTGTAAATGCCCTGAGTGAACATATTGCAAAGGATTGGCAGAATGGTCCTATTGAAGGTGCAGAATTTACGCTTACAAGTGTAGTGACCAATCCGCGAGGTTCTAAAGAAGAACTTGCACAGGTGAAAGACTTACTTGGAACTTTCAGCACCGACTTTAGCAGTTCGAATGCAGGAAGAAAGAAAAATGTTACAAATGGATGTTCTAAGATTAACGGAACGCTTCTTTATCCGGGGGATACTTTTTCTGCATATAAAGCTACCAGTCCATATACGGAGAAGAACGGATATGGCATTGGCGGCGCATATAGCGGCGGTAAATTAGTAGAATCTATGGGCGGGGGTATCTGTCAGGTTTCTACGACTTTATATAACGCGGTAATTCGCGCAGAGCTTAAGGTTACCCAGAGAAATGCCCATTCTATGGTGGTAAGCTATGTAGACCCATCGGTAGATGCTGCGATTGCCGGAACATACAAAGATTTGAAATTCAGAAATGATTATGATTTCCCTGTTTATATTGAAGGATACTGTAAGAATGGTATTATTACCTTCAACATCTACGGAGTGGAAACGAGAGCTGCAAATCGTACAATCCGTTTTGAAAATGAAATTTTATCCACAAACGATCCAGACACGGTTTATACACTCTCTTCGAATGTGGAGCTGGGAACCTATAAGAAAACGAGCAGTGAATATATTGGGTATACTGCAAGGCTTTGGAAAATTATCTCCATTGATGGTGTAGACCAGGAAAAGGTTCAGATGAATCGCAGCACCTATAAAGCCGCAGCGAAAGAAGTTACCATCGGTACAAAGGGGGCGACAGCAGAACAGTTAGCAACCATTCAGGCAGCTTTGGAAACAAAGGATGATGCGTATATCAAGCAGGTGGTTCAGAATATTAACAAGGAGCCGGAACCAACCCCGGAACCGACACCAGAACCAACTCCGGAACCAACCCCGGAACCGACTCCGGCCCCAACGCCTGATAGCGAACAGATTCCGCAGGAAGGAACAGGAGACAGCCAGACGCCATCAGAACAACCAACTGGCACAGTATAAGATTATATGCAGGCTGTAGCTTTCGGGCTATGGCCTTGAGTACTATATACGAGGTAGAAAATTGAAGGCAGGAAAATTAAAGGAGTCTGTATTAAAACGCTCTTTATTAAGACAACTGCATACGAGAAGAACGGATGTCATAGCGGGGCCGGCAGTAGGGGCAGACTATGGTGCGATGTCTGTAGATGAAGAGACGGCAATTGTTATGGCCTCTGACCCTATCACGCTGACGAAGGATGCAATCGGCAACAGCGCAGTTATAGCTGCCTGTAATGATGTGGCGTGTTCAGGAGCAGTGCCAATGGGGGTTTCTGTTACAATGCTGCTTCCCACTTCATTTAACGAAAAGGAACTTTGTATCCTGATGAAGGACATAGACAATGCCTGTGAAACATGCGGCGTGGATATTATCAGCGGACATACAGAAGTAACCCGCGCCGTGAAGGAGCCTCTCGTTATGGTCACGGCTATAGGAACTGTAAATAAAAAGCAAATGGTACATAGCAGCAATGTGCGTGCGGGAATGGACATTGTTGCAACAAAATGGGCAGGCTTAGAAGGTACTGCGATTCTTGCTAAAGAGAAGGAAGCAGAGCTTCGGACCAGATATACCCAGCCATTTATCGATAATGCGAAAGTATTTGAACAGATGATGTCTATTATTCCGGAGGCCGCAGTCGCCATGAAGTCTGGCGCCCGTGCCATGCACGATGTGTCAGAGGGCGGCATTTTTGGTGCGCTTTGGGAGCTTGCCGAGAGTGCGGGCGTCGGACTGGAAATTGTTTTAAAGAAAATTCCAATTCGTCAGGAAACAATTGAAATATGTGAATTTTTTGATATCAATCCTTATATGATATTGTCGGGAGGATGTCTGCTGATTGCCACATATGATGGAAATGGTATGGTCCATGAAATGGAAAAGGCAGGGATTCCGGCCGTTGTGATTGGAAAAGCAACGGAGGGCAACGACAGAGTATTGCTTCATGAGGATGAACGACGTTTTTTGGAAAAAACACAGACCGATGAGTTATACAAGCTGCATTAAAATTTTGCAGAGACTTGCAAACAGGAAAGGAATAGTAGTATGAGAGATAAGATTTTAACTTTAATTGAGAAAAACTCAAGAATAGATATAGCTGAGCTTGCTATGCGGGCCGGCTGCGACGAGGCAGAGGTGCTTAATGAATTAGAAGCAATGGAGCAGGAAAGAATCATCTGTGGCTATCATACACTGATTGATTGGGATAAGGTTGGAGTAGAAAAAGCAACAGCGCTCATTGAGGTTCGTGTAACACCGCAAAGAGGTATGGGATTTGATAAAGTTGCAGAGCGAATCTATAACTATCCGGAGGTAAGCTCGATTTATCTCATTTCCGGCGGTTTCGATTTCATGGTTATCATTGAAGGAAAAACACTCCGTGAGGTGGCACAGTTTGTATCGGAGAAGCTGGCGCCGATGGATACGGTGCTTAGCACCAAGACGAACTTCATTTTAAAGAAATACAAGGACTATGGAACGATACTTGCAAAACCGGGAAAAGATGAAAGAGAGTTGGTGAACTAATGAGAAATCCGTTATCAAAAACTATCGTAGAGATTAAGCCATCCGGAATTCGTAAGTTTTTCGATATTGCAAGCGAAATGGACGATGTAATTTCTCTTGGCGTTGGAGAACCGGATTTTGATACCCCCTGGCATATCCGTGACGAGGGGATTTATTCTTTAGAAAAAGGCAAAACCTCCTATACCTCAAATGCAGGGTTAAAGGAGTTAAAAGAAGAAATTGTAAAATTCTTAGAGCGCCGCTATGATCTTAGCTATGATCCAATCAGAGAAACTATCGTTACGGTAGGCGGAAGTGAAGCTATCGACATTGCTATGCGTGCAATGCTTGATCCGGGTGATGAGGTATTGATTCCGCAGCCGAGTTATGTGTCTTATGAACCGTGCTGCATTCTGGCAAACGGAACGCCGGTTATCATTGAATTAAAGGCAGAAAATGAGTTCCGCCTTACTGCGGCAGAACTGGAAGCTGCCATCACACCAAAGACAAAGCTCTTAGTACTTCCTTTTCCAAACAACCCAACAGGGGCTGTTATGGAAAGAAAAGATTTAGAGGCAATTGCAGAGGTTATTGAAAAATACGATTTGTATGTACTAAGTGATGAGATTTATTCGGAACTTACCTATCTGGATAGGCATGTATCAATCGCATCCCTTCCGGGTATGAAGGAGAGGACTATTTTAATCAACGGTTTTTCAAAATCCCATTCCATGACAGGATGGAGACTCGGTTATGCATGTGGGCCGGAACTGATTATTAAGCAGATGCTTAAGATTCATCAGTTCGCGATTATGTGTGCGCCGACCACCAGCCAGTATGCAGCCGTAGAGGCAATGCGTAACGGTGATGAAGACGTGGCAAAAATGAGGGAAGAGTATGATGTACGCCGTAAGTACCTGCTCCGTCGTTTCAAAAATATGGGACTAGAGTGTTTTGAACCTTTTGGAGCATTTTATGTCTTCCCATGCATTAAGCCGTTTGGTATGACGTCTGATGAGTTTGCAACGGAATTGCTGAAGAAGAAGAAAGTGTGCGTAGTACCCGGAACAGCATTTGGCGATTGCGGAGAAGGCTTTCTTCGTATTTCGTATGCATACTCTTTGGAAAACTTAAAGATTGCATTGGACAGAATGGAAGAATTTGTAAAAGAGTTAAATGAAAAGAGATAAGTATGGCGTTAAATATTGTGTTATATGAGCCGGAGATTCCGGCAAATACAGGGAATATCGGACGTACCTGTGTGGCGACGAATACACGTCTGCATTTAATTGAACCATTAGGCTTTTCGTTAGAGGAAAAGCATCTTAAACGTGCAGGCATGGATTATTGGAAAGAGCTGGATGTAACCACCTATGTAAACTGGGAGGATTTCACAAGAAGAAATCCGGATGCAAAAGTCTACTATGCGACGACCAAGGCACGTCATGTGTATTCCGAAGTAAATTATGAGCCGGACTGCTACATCATGTTCGGGAAAGAAAGCGCAGGGATTCCGGAGGAAATATTAAAGGAGAACCCGGAAACTTGCATCCGTATCCCGATGGTAGGAGAGACGCGTTCACTGAACCTGTCAAATTCGGTTGCAATTGTATTGTACGAAGCCTTAAGACAGAATGATTTTTCCAATATGAAGCTAGAGGGAGAGCTTCACCGGCTTCGCTGGGAAGATTAGTTCGGAGGAAAACAGATGAGTATAGTTAAGACAAAAGGTCTTGTGCATGAATTTATCCGCCGTGATGAAGAAGACAATGTAGAATCCATTACAACGGCATTAGACCATGTGGATTTAAGAGTGGAGCAAGGAGAGTTTATTGCTATTTTAGGACATAACGGTTCCGGCAAATCGACTCTGGCAAAACATATAAATGCATTGCTTGAGGCTACAGAGGGAACTATCTGGGTAGATGGAATGGATGTATCAGAGGAAGAAAATGTAATGCCTGTCCGTAAGGTGGCAGGAATGGTATTCCAGAACCCGGACAATCAGATTATCGCCAGTGTGGTAGAAGAGGATGTGGCGTTTGGACCCGAGAATGTGGGCGTTCCTACGGATGAAATCTGGGAACGTGTGGAAAAAAGCCTAAAGGCAGTGGACATGACAAAATACCGGAACCACTCTCCGAATAAATTATCCGGAGGACAGAAACAAAGAGTGGCGATTGCCGGTGTTATGGCAATGGAACCAAAGTGTATCGTGTTTGATGAGCCAACGGCTATGCTTGATCCAAGCGGGCGTAAGGAGGTGCTGGCAGCAGCACATGAATTAAACCGCCAGAAAGGTGTTACCGTAATTTTGATTACACACTACATGGAAGAGGTCGTAGATGCAGACTACGTCTATGTTATGGAAGACGGCAAAATCATCATGGATGGAAAACCGCGTGAGATTTTTTCTAAAGTAGATGAGTTAAAGGCGCATCGTCTGGATGTTCCGCAGGTAACATTGCTGGCAGATGAATTAAGAAAATCAGGTCTTCCGATTCCAAAGGGAATCCTTACAAGAGAAGAGCTGGCGGATGCAATACTAAAATGCGCAAGTGATTTTAGGAGATGAAATGTCGATTATATTAGATAAGGTAAACTTCAGTTATAGTCAGGAAACGGCTTATAAGATTCAGGCATTAAAGGATATAAACTTAAAAATTGAAGATGGAGAGTTTATTGGAATTATCGGTCATACGGGTTCGGGTAAATCAACTCTGATTCAGCATCTGAACGGTCTGGTTAAGGCAACTTCCGGTGGGATTTATTTTAACGGACAGGATATTTATGATGAAGATTTTAATATGAAAGAGCTTCGCAGCAAAGTCGGACTGGTGTTTCAGTACCCGGAGCACCAGTTGTTTGAAACGACGATTTTTGATGACGTCTGTTTTGGGCCGAAGAATCTTGGACTGGATAAAAAAACGGTAGAGCTTCGTGCATATGAGGCGCTTCGCAGTGTGGGATTTCCCGAAGCGCTTTATTTTCAGTCGCCGTTTGATTTGTCTGGTGGGCAGAAGAGACGTGTTGCAATTGCGGGTGTTCTTGCTATGAAGCCGGAGGTGCTGATTTTGGATGAACCGACGGCAGGATTGGACCCGGCGGGACGTGACGAGATTCTTGATTTGATTTCCAAAATGCATAAAGAACTCGCAATTACGGTTATTCTGGTATCCCACAGCATGGAAGATGTGGCAAAGTATGTGGACAGAATCATCGTGATGAATCAGGGCTCTGTGATGTATGACGGTACACCCAAAGAGGTATTCCGTCAGTATAAATATTTGGAAGAAGTAGGACTTGCTGCGCCTCAGGTAACCTATCTTATGCATGAACTCCATGAGAAAGGACTTCCGGTAAACCTTGATGCAACAACTGTAGAAGAAGCAAAGGAGAGTATTCTTTGCGCGTTAAGAAATAACGAAGCGAAACGGCTTCAATAAGAGAGAGGAAACTATGATTCGAGATATTACAATCGGACAGTTTTATCCGGCAGACTCTGTCATACATAAACTGGATCCGCGTGTAAAATTATTCGCTACAATGATATATATTATTGCTCTTTTTGTTTTTAAAGGAATTCTCGGACTTGGAATTATTACACTTTTTCTTGCAGGAATAATCCGAATGTCTAAAGTACCGTTTAAATTCATGACAAAGGGTTTAAAAGCGATTGTGCTGTTACTTATAATTACTTCTGTTTTCAATCTTCTGGCAACGCCCGGCGATATAGTATTCTGGAAGTGGGGAAGCCTTCAGATTACGGATAAAGGAATTATCAATTCAGTGCTTATGACAATCCGCCTTGTATATCTGATACTGGGAACATCACTTATGACCTTAACCACTACGCCGAATCAGCTTACGGATGGTCTGGAAACGGCACTAAAACCATTAAACAAAATTAATGTTCCGGTGCATTCCATTGCAATGATGATGTCGATTGCGCTTCGTTTTATCCCGATTCTGATTGAGGAAACGGATAAAATCATGAAGGCGCAAATGGCACGCGGTGCTGATTTTGAAAGTGGAAATCTGATTCAGAAAGCAAAGAGCATGGTGCCATTATTAGTCCCGCTTTTTGTATCGGCATTCCGCAGAGCAGAGGATTTGGCAATGGCGATGGAAGCAAGATGTTACAATGGTGGTGAAGGACGAACCAAGATGAAGCCTTTAAAATACGGTAAGTGTGATTATATATCATACGGAGTTGTGGTTGGATTTTTAGTTTTGGTTATTGTGGCAGCAGTATTGTTACCATTTCCACAGGGGTAATGTATGATGCGGATAAAGTTAGTGGTTGCCTATGACGGCACCGGGTATAGTGGCTGGCAGCTACAGAAAAATGCAGTTACGATTGAACAAAAATTGAATGAAGCTTTAACAAATCTGCTTGAAGAAGAAATTACTGTGACCGGTGCCAGCCGTACGGATGCGGGAGTGCATTCACTTGGAAATGTATGTGTTTTTGACACAGAGACGCGTATTCCGGCCGAGAAAATATGTTTTGCGCTAAATGCGAGACTTCCTGAGGACATCGTAGTACAAAGTTCCTGTGAGGTTGCGGCAGATTTTCATCCAAGGGCAGGCAAAAGCAGTAAGACATATGAGTATCGTATTTTAAACAGAATATTTCCTGACCCGACAAGAAGACGGGATACGTACTTTTATCATTATCCGTTAGATATAAAGGCAATGCAGAAAGCGGCTTCTTACTTAGAGGGTGAGCATGACTTTAAAAGCTTTTGCTCTGTGCATGCACAGGTTGAAACAACGGTAAGAAGCATTTATAGCTGCACGGTGGAAAAAGAGGAGGATGTCATAAAAATACGCGTGACTGGAAACGGCTTTTTGTATAATATGGTTCGAATTATTGCAGGAACTTTAGTTGAAGTGGGCGCCGGAAAACGAAAACCGGAAGATATTCCGGTTATCTTGGCGAAGACAGACCGGAATACCGCAGGACCAACAGCACCGGCACATGGGCTTACCATGATAGGAATTCAATACGAAGACAAGATTGCAGACGGAAGAGCTTCAGATATACTAAATCTAGAGGAAAATTCGTCGAAAAAATCTATAAAATGTATTTGACACAGCCGGATTCGTGTACTATAATATGTAAGTCTGCGAAAGTATGAAAATGCAAGCCATAGCCCCGGCGAGCATTTTATATAGAGTAAACATCGGATAAGAGAAGGATAGCGTCCGGACATACGAGATTCTAAATTATCCAAAGTTAGTTATCGTTATTTTATCAAGGAGGAAAACCAAATGAAAACATTTATGGCTAGTCCTGCTACAATCGAAAGAAAATGGTATGTAGTTGACGCTGAAGGTAAGACATTAGGACGTTTAGCATCAGAAGTTGCTAAAGTATTAAGAGGAAAAAATAAAGCAATCTTTACACCACACATTGATACAGGTGATTATGTAATCGTAATCAACGCTGAGAAAATCAAAGTTACCGGAAAGAAGCTGGAACAGAAAATCTACTATCGTCACTCTGACTATGTAGGTGGTATGAAAGAAACCACATTAAAAGAAATGTTAGCAAAACATCCTGAAAGAGTTATCGAGTCCGCTGTAAAAGGTATGCTTCCAAAAGGACCTTTAGGACGTGAAATGTATACAAAATTATTCGTATATGCTGGACCTGAACACAAACACGCAGCTCAGAAACCAGAAGTATTGACATTTTAATTAGGAGGTAAATTACAGTGGCTACTACAAAGTATTACGGAACCGGAAGAAGAAAATCATCTGTTGCCAGAGTATACTTAGTACCTGGAACAGGTAAAATCACAATTAATAAAAGAGATATTGATGAATATTTAGGATTAGAGACATTAAAAGTGGTTGTTCGCCAGCCATTAGTTGCAACAGAAAACGTTGACAAATTTGACGTATTAGTAAACGTAAAAGGTGGCGGATACACAGGACAGGCTGGAGCTATCAGACATGGTATCGCCCGTGCATTACTCCAGGTAGATGCAGAATACCGTCCAACACTTAAAGCTGCTGGTTACTTAACACGTGACCCTCGTATGAAAGAACGTAAGAAGTACGGTCTTAAGGCAGCTAGACGTGCTCCACAGTTTAGTAAGAGATAAGCAGTTATCTGCGAACAAATGCGTATATACAAAGCCCCGAAATGGAGACCGTTTCAAGTTTTGTGTAAGCTCTAAAAACCAACATAAGATATGTGAATAAGTTACGAATGGGCAGAGCCGAATCTTTCGGTTTCTGCCCATACCTGCATTATACAGGGATTTTGTGGTATGTCAACAAGACCTGCCAAATCAGGTCATTTTACAGGTTTCTTCCTGCCAGACGTTCTTCAAAATAAATCTCTAACTGGGAGTGAATCTGTCCCCAGTCCTGACGATGTCCTGTCCATTTCTTTGTGATGTCCATCATCGCCAGGTACAGCATTTTAAGTAAGCTGTCATCTGTCGGAAATACGGTTTTCGACTTGGTTACTTTCCGAAGCTGGCGGTTAAATCCTTCGATAGCATTGGTCGTGTATATAAGCCTTCTGACCGCTTCCGGATACTTAAAATAAGTGGATAACGCTGCCCAATTATCACTCCATGACTTGTAGATTTTGGGATATTTGGAATCCCATTTATCTCGGAACAATTCCAGTTCATTTAAAGCAGTTTCTTCTGTCGGAGCTGCATAGACACGTTTCAAATCTGTCATTAGTTTTTTGATATCCTTGTAAGAAACGAATTTAGTGGAATTACGGATCTGATGAATAATACACTGCTGTATTTCTGTCTGTGGGTATACGGCATCGATTGCCTGTGGGAAGCCACTAAGCCCGTTCACACAGGCAATCAGTATGTCTTCCACACCACGGTTCTTTAATCCGTTCATGATGGAGAGCCAGAACTTGGCGCTTTCATTTTCCCCTACATACATTCCAAGAACGTCTTTCCGTCCGTTCATATCAATACCAAGTGCTATGTAGACAGCACGTTTTACAATGCGTCCTTCACTTCTCACATGATAGTGTATGGCATCCATGAATACTACAGCATAAACTTCTTCCAGCGGTCGTTCCTGCCATTCTTTTACGATAGGCAGAATCTTATCTGTAATCCGGCTGATGGTACTGTCAGAGATATCCATGTCGTAAAGTTCTTTCATGTGGGATTCAATATCCCCGGTAGTCATACCTTTTGCATACATGGACAGAATTTTTTCCTCCATATCCTGAGAAATGGTATTTTGATACTTTTTAATGAGTTGTGGCTCATACTCACCATTACGGTCACGAGGAATGGAAATATCCATATCTCCATAACTGGTATGCATGGTTTTCTGGGAGTGACCGTTGCGGCTGTTGTCCGTTTCTTTGTTCCGGTAGTCATACTTGGAATAGCCTAGCTCTTCATCCAGTTCCTCGTCTAATGCACCTTCTAAAAGAACGGACATCATGTCACGCATGATGGAGTTTACATCGGTTCCGCTTTTGATGCTGATATCATTATTTTTCAGATAATCGCGCATCATTTCTCTCATTGCTGCTTTTTGTGGGCTGTCATTTTTTCTTGCCATAAATAAAACCTCCAAACTGAGTAATTTTATCTTACATCAGTTTAGAGGTTTACACAAACTTTAGGATAGCCCCGTAAGTCCAGTAAATTTAGCAAGTTCATTTATTGTAAACATTTTATCCGATGCTCCTTTTTAACTTTTTCGATATTCTTACAGCGCAAAAAAATTTGTTGCTTCTTTCGGCAGTTTTTCTTTTTAATAATAATATTGAAAAGATTAAACATATTTGAACAACTTGAACAAACACGTTTTGAAAACGCAGTAACCTTATATCTATTCCTCAACAGAAATCAAATTGCTGAAATACTTGGTTTTACCGGATAATACATCATCATAAAAACTCTGTTTCCAGTCAATGTAGTCAATACTGTCCTGCACTCGGGTTAGCTGAAGGAGTAAGTTCTCTCTTTTCTTAGCAAGCATAATCTTACGCTTAGGAATGGTTGCCTCACCATCAAGGCAGAGCGCAATATATTCTTTCATTTCAGAAATGCTCATACCACAGTTTTTCAGGCAGTTAAGACTTTGAATCCAGGCATGGTCGCGGTCATCAAAGATACGGTGATTGTTTTTATCCCTCTTGACGTTAGGGATAAGTCCCTGATTGCAATAGAACTTAAGTGTTTCGTATGAAAGTCCTGTAATTTCACAAGTTTGCTTCATGGTATACATTGTTGAAAATCTCCTTAAAAAGCGCTTGACCGGTAGTAACTACCGATTGATACACTAAGAGTAACATAAGAAGGAGGTATATGCAATGGACTATATTGTTTTACGTAACGGTATAAAAATGCCACAGCTTGGATATGGGGTATATCAGGTAACAAAGGATGAGTGTGAGCGCTGTGTATCAGATGCTTTAAAGGCGGGGTATCGTTTGATTGATACGGCACAGTCTTATTTTGACGAGGAAGAAGTTGGAAATGCTATTAAGAAAAGCGGTATTCCAAGGAAGGAGATTTTCTTAACCACAAAGGTCTGGATTGAGCATTATGGCTATGAAGCAAGTAAGGCATCCATAGAGGAATCTATGAGGAAGTTACAGACCGATTATCTGGATTTGCTTTTACTTCATCAGCCATTTGCAGATTATTATGGTGCATGGAGGGCGTTAGAAGAATATTACGAAGCGGGTAAAATCAGAGCAATTGGTATTTCGAATTTTTATCCGGACAGAATGGTTGATATTGCAACGTTTGCAAAGATAAAACCAATGATTAACCAAGTGGAAATTCATCCATATCATCAACAGCAGGAAGCGAAGAAATGGCATGATAAATATGGCATTCAGATGGAAGCGTGGGCGCCTTTTGGAGAAGGTAGGGGAGATATGTTTACGGACCCTATACTTTCAGAAATTGGAGAAAAATATGGGAAAACAGTAGCACAGGTTATTTTGCGGTGGCATTTGCAGAGAGGAATTGTGGTTATTCCCAAATCCGTACATTATGACAGGATGGTTGAAAACTTTGATGTTTTTGATTTTGTCTTGTCAGAAGAAGATATGAAAACTATTACAGTATTGGATAAAAAACAGAGTGCGTTCTTCTCACATTATGACCCGAACATGGTAGAATGGTTTGGCAGGATGGTGGAAGAGCGAAAGAAACAACAGGATTGCACCAAGGAAAAGAAGGAGTGGTAAAGGATGAGTAAAAAGGTATTGATATTATCAGGAAGTCCCAGAAAGGGCGGTAATTCTGATTTGCTATGTGATGAATTTATGAAAGGTGCTCTTGAAGCCGGACATGATGTAGAGAAAATCCGCGTGCAGGAAAAGAAGGTGGCTTGTTGTATGGGCTGTTATGTATGTAAGGATAGTGGTGTATGTGCCATTAAGGATGACATGACAGAGATTATGCAGAAGATGATTGATTGCGATGTTATGGTTCTTGCAAGCCCTGTGTACTTTTATTCCATAGATGCACAGCTGAAAGCAGTTATTGACAGAAGCGTGTGCAGGTGGACAGAGGTTAAGGATAAGGAATTCTATTACATTGTGACTTGTGCAGATACCGAGAGAGCATCTACAGACACAACCATAGCCTGCTTTAGAGGATATGCGGATTGTGTAGAAGGAGCAGTAGAAAAGGGTGTTATTTATGGAACCGGAGTGTATCAGACCGGAGAAATAAGAAATACCAAGGTAATGCGGGAAGCATATGAGCTGGGCAGGTATGTGTAGCAGATAAAAACGGTTGTAGGAGCCTCATGCACAAAAAATAGTATTTGATTTTGTGTTATCAAAAAGTATTATACTGTGAAACACCTTATTTCTTACGACAATATAAAATGGTACGGCAAATATAAGGGAATATAATAATTAGTGCAAGGATATCGTCGTTTTCGCTTTCTAATCTGTTATTTCGTATAGGGTAGCAGTATGATTGACAAATTTCTATATGGATTCTATGATATATGGTATAAAAATCAATATCTAAATTTGCAGAGGAAAGAAAATGAAAGTCAAATTCCCGGATTACAATAATTGCATTACAAACATCCCTAATTCCATACTGAAATATTTTGGAAATGAGGAAGGACGAAAAACAAGCAGTGTCTTAGATTCCTATCTAAAAAAAGAATATGATAATGTCGTTGTTCTATTATTAGATGGTATGGGAAAATGTATAATTGACGGGAATCTTGATAAGGAGGGCTTCTTTCAGAGTCATTTGGAAGCGGTATATAGTTCTACATTTCCGCCAACGACAGTGGCAGCAACGACATCTATGCTTAGTGGAATGAATCCGTGTGAACATGGTTGGCTTGGCTGGGATTGTTATTTCCCACAGATAAACAAGAATGTAACTGTTTTTTTGAATAAGGAGATGCAAACAGGTCTGTCTGTAGCTGATTATAATGTTGCATTCAGATATTGCGGATATGAAGACATTGTTCAAAAAATTAATCGAATGTGTGGAAAAGAAACAGCGTATTACGATACTCCTTTTTTCGCTCCTTATCCGCGAACATTTGAAGATATCATCAACCGCATTACTGATTTGTGCAATCAGCCTGGCAAAAAATTTATCTATAGTTATTGGAGTGAGCCGGATACTACGATGCATAAAAAGGGATGCTATAGCGAAGAATCAAAGCAACTCCTTCAAAATATTGAGTCTGCGGTAGAAAAAATGTGCAGTGGACTTGATAAAACACTGTTTATAATTACTGCGGATCATGGCCATATGGATTCGAAATGTGTTGCAATCGGAGATTACCCAAAGATTCGGGAATGCCTTGTTAGGTTACCATCGATTGAACCAAGAGCTTTGAATCTCTTTGTTAAACCGGAGAAAAAAGAACAATTTCTCAGTGAGTTTCAAAAAGAATTTGGGGAGAAATTTTTATTGATGTCAAAGGAAGAAGTAATTCAAAGGCAATTGTTTGGACCAGATGCAGAGCATCCTTCTTTTAGGGACATGTTAGGGGACTACCTTGCAATTGCAGTAAGTGACTTAACCATTTGCTGTACAAAGGAAGAGGCTGATATTTTAATCGGTGTACATGCCGGAATGACAGATGTGGAGATGGAAATTCCTTTGATTATCATTGAGAAATGAAGCGATTTTAACTCATATGCAGCACCAGCCAACGTGATAATTTCTTTAAACAGAATAAACGATATTACAGAGTCCCTGAAAACGGCAGGTTTTTAGGGACTTTTTGTGTGTTACTTTCTCCCGGATATACGGAAGGGGAAAATGGCTGCTATAAATTCTGCCCATAAGACAAGTATAGGGCTTCATGGGTAGAAAAAAATGGATAATCAGCCATGATAATCTGCCCATGAAGTATGATATAAGGCTTCATAGGTAGAAAAAAACAGCTATGAACCGAGAAATTTCTGCCTATAAAACCAAATAAATGTGCTATGGGTAGAAAAATACGGTTACTCACTTACAAAATTCTTCCCATGAAATATAATTTGAGGTGTTATGGGAAGAAAACAGACTTGAGCGACCTACCTTGCAGTGATATAATGAATACCAAATTTTCGGAGACTCATAAAGAAGCAGGAGGAAATAAGCCCATGAGACATTGTGGAACTCAAAGAATAGAAACGGATAGATTAATTTTAAGAAGATTTGAGAGCAAAGATTCCGCTGCCATGTATAATAATTGGGCATCGGATGAAGAAGTAACGAAATATTTGACATGGCCAGCCCATTCGAGTCAGGAGGTAAGCCAAAAAATAATAGAAGACTGGATAGGACAATATTCCAATGAAAATTACTATCATTGGGCTATCGTTTTGAAAGATAATGCAGATGAGCCTATTGGCGATATTGCGGTAGTAGGCATGAAAGAAAATGTTTCACTAGCACATATCGGGTACTGTATCGGAAGGAATTGGTGGCATAAAGGGATAACTTCAGAAGCGCTCAGAGCAGTTATGGATTTTCTTTTTGATGAAGTAGATGAACTGGAACGTTTACGCAGGGAAAGTATTCGCTTAAAGCGACAGCTTGAAGAAAAAGATATGTTGACTGAACTGCTAAAAAAAGTGCAGGAATTCGAAAGGATGTGAGGTTTGGCAAACTACGTTATTACTCGAAGTTTGCAGCAATAAAGTTTTTCTATGAGACAAAGAACTGGAGTATTAATTGGATGTGTAAGCAGCTTGAAGTTTCAAGAGCCGCCTACTATAAATGGTTACATCGTGAGATACCCGAGCAGGAACAGGAAAATATAAGGTTGGCGGAACTTATAAAAGAGTATGATGAGCGTTTCCGCCACATTTTAGGCTATCGAAGAATGACAGAATGGATTAATCATTTCAATCAGACGAAATACAGTAAAAACCGTGTACATCGTATTATGAAGAAGCTGGGGATTCATTCTGTAATCAGAAAGAAAAAGAAAAAATATAATTCTTCAACACCCGAAGTCATCACTGAAAATTTACTTTGCAGGAATTTTTATGCTACAGCACCTAATCAAAAATGGGCAACTGACGTGACGGAGTTTAAGGTTCCCGGTGAAAAGAAAAAGATTTATCTTAGTACAATTCTTGATTTATACGATCGGTATCCCGTAGCTTATGTAATAAGTACAAGGAATGACAATCGCCTTGTATTTAAAACTTTTGATAAAGCTATAACGAAAAATCCTGATGCAAAGCCAATCTTTCACAGTGATCGAGGTTATCAATACACAAGCAAGGTTTTTCAATATAAATTAAAAGAACATCAAATGAAACAGTCTATGTCAAGAGTTGGACATTGTATTGACAATGGCCCGACCGAAGGTTTTTGGGGAATTATAAAAACAGAAATGTATCAAATGTATGAAATCATCGACGAACAGTCGCTAAGAACCGCCATTCGAGAGTATATGAAGTTTTATAGTGAAGAACGCCCACAAAGCAGATATCAATGCAAGACTCCACTTCAAGTGCGAACAGAGGCATTGCATGCCGATAAACCACAAGAATATCCTATTCCGGTAAATAAAAGAGTTCAAAAATACAAGCAAAAATGGTGCGCATAGAAAAACTGCCATGTGTTTGCGTGGCAGTTCCGTTGGTCACTATTTTAGATATTTAACCTGTCTACTTGACAGAGGGCTGATCAGAAAGCTATGATACAATTCTCTTGTCAATTCAAAAAGATTACGGAATTAGTGAGTTTTTAGCAAAAAAGCTATATCATCACCTTTGGACTTATACACACGGCATTGCAACGCTTTGCGCCACCAAAATGTGCCGCTTTACGGATTCTGAAATCAGTTCAATGCTTACAGAGGTATGTGCAAGTATTTTGAAAAATATAAATGGGGGTGAAAAACCATGATTAAAGTGAAAAATATAATAAAATCATATGGAAACGGCGAGAGCCGATCTCAGGTTTTACAAAGTATCAGTCTTGAAATTAAAGAGGGAGATTTTGTAGTTATTCTCGGTGCGTCCGGATCGGGAAAGTCTACTTTTTTGAATATCATTTCAGGACTTGAACGCCCCGATAGTGGTAAAGTGTTTTATGATGGGGTAGATATTACTGCCCTTTCTGATGATAAATTAACTGCATTCCGTAAGGAAAACATAGGTTTTATTTTTCAGCAGTATTATTTG
>CALWLL010000045.1 GCA_944381555.1 uncultured Agathobacter sp.
CGGTATCGCAAAGCGATTATTTCCTTTCCGCGAGGTGCGCATCCTTCGCGGAGCGTTTTTCATATCATAGGAAAGTAAATTTCTTTCACACGTTAATGTATCACGGTCTTTCCTATGATATAAAAAAGAGGCTGTTTTGCAGCCTCTTTTGAAAAATTAAAGAAGTCCATGCTGGCTTAGATTGCTGTTATGGTATTTGGAAGAAGCGGTAACGTCCTCTCCGAACCAGTCCGGCGGAATAAATGCGTTGGCGTCCTCCACGCTTTCAAACTCCACTTCGACAAGGCGAAGAGGCGCTAAAGCTCCCTGAAAAATATCCAGCTCTGCCGTGTGTGTTTCATCTAACGGAATGAGATAGCGGATTTTATCAATCAGGATTCCGTCAATTTTTGGAAGCATATGCGCAAAACTCTCTGCATTCAGCACAAGATTATATTCCTCGCGAACCATATGACCTTTTCCTTTATAGGTAAGGTAGTAGTCATCATTGCTGCGGCGGATCCGCACAACGGGATTCGTGTTAATATATCCCTGGCTGATGTGCTGCTGTTTATAGGAATCCAGATTCTCAGGAAGTTTTTTTACAAGAAATTTGCGTTCGATTTCCATAAGTACTCCTTTCGGGCTGTTTTCATGGGTTTCTTTGTGATATTATGTTATCATACTTTGTAGTAAGTGGAAACAAAATATTGTGTTTGTGAAACAGCACATACAGGTGCCAGAAGTTAGAAAGATGAGGGAAAAGCATGAAAAAATTAGGTGTTTTTATCGCAGACGGCTGCGAAGAAATTGAAGCATTAACCGTAGTAGACATTGCAAGACGTGCAGGTATTGAAACTGCAATGATTTCCGTATCCGGAAAAAAAGAGGTGACAGGCTCGCACAAGGTAACGTTTCAGACGGATATTCCGGCAGAGTTTATGGATTATGATATGCTTGACGGCATTGTGCTTCCGGGAGGTATGCCGGGAACCATAAATCTTGGCGCAAACGATTATGTGCAGAAGGTAATCGCTGATTTTTCCGCGCAGGGAAAACTGGTTGCAGCCATTTGTGCTGCACCGGGCGTACTTGGAGAAGCAGGGCTTTTGGAAGGAAAAACCGCAACCTGTTATCCGGGATTTGAAGACAAATTATTGGGGGCGGTCAAAAGCGTTGAACCGGTGGTAAGAGATGGCAACATCATCACAAGCCGGGGAATGGGAACCGCCATTTTATTTGCGCTTGAAATCGTGGCGTATCTGCTTGGAGAGGAAAAAGCAAAGGAGATAAAAGAGGCAATTATTTATTCATAAGTAAATAGGACAAAGTGTGCGCATCCTTTTCCTACGATAGAAATAGACCCTGTTATATATTGAACAGTGCATTCAGTATATAACAGGGTCTATTTCGTAAATCCCAGAACTTTGAAATTCCTATGCTACAATAGTTATCTCATCTGTTCTGTCTGGCTCTTAATCATTTTCTTAACCATTTCGCCGCCGATAGAACCAGCTTCTTTAGATGTTAAATCACCGTTATAACCACTTTTAAGATTTACACCTACTTCATTTGCGCATTCCTGTTTGAAACGCTGCATAGCTTCAGATTTGTTTGAATTTGAACTTGAGTTGTTATTTGATTTGCTCATTGATGTTCACCTCCTTTACAATGTATATTGTTGTCAGTTTCAAAAAAAATATGTGAAAAGGTAGTTGACAATAAATGGCAAGAGTGGTTTACTAGATGAGTAGACTAAAATATAAAAGAAAGCGAGGTAAAAATGATGATTAGAACTACAATGAATAATTTCAAATTGAATAAGAATTTGAACAGGAATTTTACCTCGGTGTCTATGGATTGCTGATATTATGATTATTTTTGGATAACAGAATAGTTTCTTATTCATGTATCATAATTTTAGTAATGGATATGTGTATTATGCGTGTACTCCCGGGTAAGGATTGTCTTACCCGGGATTTTTTTGCGTTATCGGAGAATTTATTTGAAAGAGATGCATGACAAAGGCTCCAAAACCTGTGAAGGAGCAGAAGTTTTACCCGCATATGTCAGCAGCACATACATGGACTCCGAAAAAACAACTTGGTATTACTTGAAGGGAGTGTGTTATGAAAAAAATTCATACTTATGTATTAAAACAATGGCCATTTTATTTATTTGCATTGGTCAGTATGTTTATTGCAATCGGATTAGACATGCTGTACCCGCAGGTTACAAAGATTATCGTAAATGAAGTACTCGTAAGCAAGGACATGGAGCGGCTGCCGGGACTTCTGATGATTATCGTATTGTGCGGTATCGGCAGATGTGTTTTTGGATATTTAAAAGAAATTACATTCGACAGAACCGGTTCAACGATTGGTTCTGAAATGAGAAAAGATTTGTTTGGACATATTCAGGGATTATCCGTAGATTACTTCGATAAAACCAACACGGGAGAACTGATGGCTCGTGTAAAAGATGATATCGACAGACTCTGGAGTGTGCTTGGGTATGTGGGTATGTTAGTAATTGAGGTCGTAGTGCATGTAAGCAGCGTATTATACTGCATGTTCAATCTGAACTTTAAACTGACATTTTTTCCGCTGGCATGTATGATCGCCTGTGGTATCGTGGCAGTTATCATGGAGAAAAAGCTGGATAAAATCTATGAGGATATCAGTGAAGAAAATGCTGTGCTTACAACCATTGCAGAGGAAAACTTATCGGGCGTGCGTACCGTTAAGGCTTTTGCCAGAGAAGAATTTGAAATCAAGAAATTCTTATCGCATAACAGCAGATATTATGAATTAAATATGCGGCAGGCGAAGGCATGGGTAAGATATTTTCCGTTCTTCCAGTTCGTAAGCGCAATGCTCCCGGTATGTACGACCATTCTGGGCGGAATAGAGGTGCTAAGTGGAAATATGGATATCGGCTCTTTATTTGCATATGTGGAGTACAGCCGTAATTGTACATGGCCAATGCAGATGGTTGGCTGGCTGACAAATGATGTATCGAGCGCAATAGCATCCAAAAAGAAACTGGATAAAATCGTAAATCAGTTTTCCAATATGACAGAACCGGAAAATCCGGTCATTCTGGATGAGGTGCGCGGCGAAGTGTCCTTTGAGCATGTAAGTTTTTCCATTGAAGATAAGGAGATTTTAAAGGATATTACTTTTACGATTCCACAGGGGAAAACGCTTGGTATTATGGGGGCAACAGGCGCAGGCAAATCTACGATTGTAACTTTGATGCAGAGGTTCTATGACCCGACCAAAGGCGTTGTTCGGATAGACGGAACAGATATTAAAGAGATGTCTTTTAAGCAGGTGCGCGGAAGCAATGCCGTTGTAATGCAGGATGTTTTTCTGTTCTCAGACACAATTGCTGAGAATATCAAAATGGGCAAACGACACAATACCTCTATGGCCGAAATAAAGGGTGCTGCTTCGTTTGCGCAGGCATCGGATTTTATCGAGGAAATGGAAAATACATATGATACTGTTATCGGCGAGCGCGGGGTAGGTTTATCAGGCGGACAAAAACAGCGTATCAGTATTGCCAGAGCGATAGCAAAAAAGTGTCCGATTCTTGTTATGGATGATTCTACATCAGCTCTTGATATGGAAACCGAACGTGAAATTCAAAAAGAGTTAGAGCAGATGAAAGGAACAACAAAAATAATTATTGCCCATAGAATTTCCGCAGTACGTCATGCAGATGAGATTATTTACCTAAAGGACGGACAAATCGCGGAGCGAGGTACCCATGAAGAACTTCTTGCAAAGAAGGGCTTATACTATGAGACATACAAGGTACAGTATGGTGATATGGCATTAGCCATTGCAGCAAAGAACTGTTAATTATAAGGAAAGGTGGAATGAAGCGTGGCCGTAAATTCATTTCGGGAAGACGAACAGGTGGAAAGCAAAGGCAAATGGAAAGTCATTGTCCGATTGCTTTCTTATCTGAAAAATCATATAAAAGCGGTAATCGGAGTGCTTATCTGCATGGGGATTACCATAGGAATCAGTCTTGTCAATCCGCTTTTGATAGAACATGCGATTGACGAGTATATTGGAAAAGGAAATATGAAAGGGCTTTTGTATCTTGGCGTATTTTGTCTGATACTAAATGTAATTTACATACTGCTTGTAAAAGTGCGTATGTATGTGATGTCCTTAATTTCCAATCAAATTCTTTTGAGCGTACGTCAGGAATTGTATGAACATATCCAGAAGTTAAGCTTTAAGTTTTTTGACAGCAGACCAAGCGGTAAGATTCTGGCGAGAATCATCGGGGATGTTAATTCTCTTAAGGATGTTTTATCCAATGCTGTTACAACGCTTATCCCGGATTTTGTGACAGTGATAGGGGTGCTTGTGATTATGCTGGTTAAGAATTGGAAGCTGGCTCTTGCATCCCTTTGTACGATTCCGCTTCTTATGACAGGAATGTTTATTATTCAAAGATTTTCGCATGAAAGATGGAGGACTCACCGTAAAAAGTCTTCCAATCTCAATGCATTTGTGCATGAGGACATTGCGGGAATCCGCGTTGTGCAGAGCCTTTGTGCCCAGGAGGAGACAAAACAGACGTTTGATGAATTGACCGATGAGCACAGAACCTCCTTTATCCGTGCCTGTGCGGTAAACGATATGTTTTTTCCTTGTGTTGATTTTTGCTGGGGAATCAGTTCGATGGCGATGTATCTGGTCGGGGTAAAATATATTGGATTTCCAGAGATTTCCATTGGATTATTGGCGTCCTTTGGTATGTATATCGGTATGTTCTGGGACCCGATTTCAAACTTAAGTAATTTTTATAACCAGTTAGTTTCCAACTTATCGGCGGCAGAGCGTATTTTCGAACTGCTGGACACAAAACCGGACATCATCGATGAAAGTGATGCGGTGGAACTGCCGGATATTGAGGGTAAAGTTGAATTTAAGCATGTTTCTTTTACTTATGATGAAGGAACAGAGGCAGAAACGAAGGTTTTGGATGATGTGAGCTTTACCGTAAAACCGGGAGAAACCATTGCGCTGGTTGGACCAACAGGTGCGGGGAAAACGACAATTGTAAATTTAATCAGCCGTTTTTATGATATTCAGAAAGGGAATATATTCATTGACGGATATGATTTAAAGAAGGTATCCCTTCACAGCCTGCGTAAGCAGATGGGGGTTATGACGCAGGATAATTTCATTTTTCATGGAACGATTCGTGAGAACATAATGTATGGAAAACTCGATGCAACAGAGGAAGAGATGATTGCTGCCGCAAAAGCGGTCAATGCGCATGATTTTATCATGAAGATGGAAAACGGATATGATACAAAACTCCGCGAGCGCGGAGCGGGATTATCTATCGGACAAAGACAGTTGATTGCTTTTGCCAGAACCATGATATCTATGCCTAAAATATTGATTCTCGATGAAGCAACTTCAAGTATTGACACGCATACGGAACGTATGGTGCAGGAAGGCATAGCAGCTCTTTTAAAAGGGCGGACCAGCTTTGTCATTGCCCATCGCCTGTCGACGATTCAGAACGCAGACAGGATATTTGTAATTGATAATGGCGGTATTGTGGAGGCAGGAACGCCAACGGAGCTTATGGAGAGAAAAGGGGCTTATTACAGGCTGTATATGGCACAGGTTGTATAAGTGCTTTTTCCTGTGTTATAATTGCAGGAAATAATAGTCATAAAAGGAGAATGGAGTTTGAGATTAAAGTACAAAAAGATTCATATTGGAAGACGAACATTAAAAACAGCGATAGCGGTGATCGTATCTATGCTGATTGTGACTTCTTATGGGGCAACGACATCCAAAATGATTTTTGCTATGCTCGGGGCTATGAATGCAATGGAGACCACCTTTAAGAAATCAATAGAGGCGTGTCTGACGCAGATTGTCGGAATGCTTCTGGGTGCAATCACAGGAGTGCTGCTTTTGAACCTCCCAATTAATCATTTTGTATGCGTGGGAATCGGAATTGTATGTGTTATTACAATATATAATGTACTTCAAATTCCATTTTCTCCTGTGCTGCCCGGATTGATTATTGTGACTGTATGTACCACGCCGGATATCCAGCCATTTGCATATGCGCTTGGCAGGCTTTGGGACACGGCAATCGGTTTGGGTGTGAGTATGGTAATCAACGTACTGGTTTTACCTTATGATAATAGCCTTAAAATCCGAAACAGTATTGAATATCTGAAGGAGGAGGTGATTATCTTTTTGGAGGATATGTTTGACGGGGACAAGCTGTACCCGGATACAAAGAAGCTGACAAAGATAATTACCGAAATGGCGGGGAGTTTAGGGATTCTGTCCGAACAGTGGTTTCCGCTAAGAAGAAAGCAAAATGCAAGACGTCTTGCAGTATTGCTTGAATATGAAGGAAAATCACGCCAGCTATTGGCACATATGGAGATGTTGTCAGGAATAAAGGCGCTTGGAAGGCTGACAGAGGAAAACCGGGAAAGGCTCAAAGCCTGTGGGGCGAAGATTCAGGATAAGAGAGTCATGGATGAGGTTTTGGAAATGGATGTAATTACCAATTATCATCTGAAAGAGATTCTCATACTAAGACAGGAGCTGATGGAAGAACTCATGCAGTTTCCAATCAGGCGGGCAATCAAAAACCGGACGCTAATCTATGAGAATCAAACCAAATGCGTCTACACGGGCGAATCAAACGAATTTGGCCCTGTGGTATTGAAAACAGACCAAAATATCACACAACTGTATTCGGAATATCATATGCTTGCGAAGTTAAACGGAAATCATAGCTGCAAGGTATATGCATTTGATGCAGACAAAGGACAATTGTTAGAGGAACGGATTTTGCCGGGACATAAGCTAAGAGAAGAAGCATCATTGGAAAAAAGGCTGGATGCTTTCGTGGAGGTATTTCAATCAATACATATACCTGTGGTGGCAGACAAACCTGCAAAGTATACTATTCCAACGTATCTGGACTGGTTAGAGGATATCTGCCAATACAATCCGCTCCCAAAAGAATGGAGAGCGTATGCAAAAAAAGCACAGGAAATTGGGGCAGAGCTTTTTGAAAAGTATCCGGACAGAGTGCTGCTGCATGGAGATTTGCACCATGATAATCTGTTGCAGAAGCAGGATGGAAGTTATGTATTTATAGACCCGAAAGGGGTTATCGGACCGGAAATTTTTGATTTGCCGAGATTCATTTTAAATGAACTCGATATGGACCCTGAAAAGACAGATGAAGAGCATATAGATCACGTTATACAAGAACTCAGCGGGCGTTTGGACTATCCGCCGGAGGATGTGCAGAAACTTTTTTATATGGAGGCTGTGCTCGCAAACGTATGGAGCATAGAAGATAACGAAGAGGTAAATACAAAGATGATGGAAGTGGCCAAAGCAATGATAGAATAATAGGATATTGACGATTTTCAAAAGATATCAGATATTATATATAACCCATGCATAGAACTATGAGATGTCACGGAGGTAGCCATATGCACACAATTCTTGTTTTAGATGAGAAAAATTATACAGATGATATGCCGGTTATAAAAAGAGTCGGAGTTCGTGCAATTATTATGAAAAATGGATTGCTTGCCATGCAAAAGAGTAAAGAGGGCGAATACAAGATACCCGGCGGCGGCATGAATCCGGGTGAAACCATAGAAGAAGCCCTTATGCGTGAGGTGAGGGAAGAAACAGGTCTTATCATAATTCCGGAAACCATCCGGGAATTGGGTGAAATTCTTGAGGTACGCAGGGATATTTTTGATGAGAATGCCAAGTATATTGCACGTTCGCTGCACTATAGCTGTGAAGTAGAGGACAGAATCATTCCGACATCTATGACAGAAAGTGAAATGCGCAAAGGCTTTCATCTGGCGTGGGCAGACATTGATACCATCATTGCTGCAAATGAGGCTCTTATAAAGGAAAAGTGGCAGGAGCGTGACATAAGATTTCTAAGATGGCTGAAGGAAAAACAATAAATTCTGTATATCAGAGAGGTTAGAAAGGATAGTATATATATGAAGTGGTTCATTGCATCTGACCTTCACGGGTCGGCATATTATTGTGAAAAATTGATAGAGGCATACAAAAGAGAGCAGGCAGACAAAATACTTCTGCTTGGCGACATTTTATATCATGGTCCGAGGAATGATTTGCCGCAGGGACACGCGCCGAAAGAAGTAATTGCCATGTTAAACGAAATGGAAAAGGATATCCTGTGCGTGCGTGGGAACTGTGACACAGAGGTGGACCAGATGGTGCTGCATTTTCCGGTTCTTGCTGATTATGCGATTCTGACCGCAGGCAAGCGGATGATTTTTGCAACGCACGGTCATGTTTATAACAACAAAAATCTGCCGCCGCTTCATAAGGGAGATATTTTGCTGCACGGACATACGCATGTGCCGGCATGCGAAGAGTATGACGGGTATATGTACTTAAATCCCGGTTCGGTTTCCATTCCAAAGGAAAATTCGCCCCACAGCTACATGATTTTCGATGGAGAAGGCTTTGTGTGGAAAAATTTAGACGGGGAAGTATTTATGCAAAAAGTATTTTATTGACAAATGCTGATTTTGTGCTAATATAATTTTAACGCATTCTTGCGTGAAATAAGTGCATAGTTTTCAGAATATTATGCGAATATATATTGACCTAGCGTTTAAAACGTGAAAGGCTCATCGGACAGGGCTGGTCGCTGCCGTTTGTGGGAGATTCCCACATTTATTGAAAAAGTTAAGCCATATGGCTTTGACTGATTTTATGAGATGGTTACTTTACAACCAGTGCCCGCAAGGCACACCACTTGTGAAAGTTCAATGAAAGAGTAGTGAAAGTATATTTGCTAAATAGACTCTGAAAAGGATATGAAACATATTTACGAATATCTGGAATTGAATGGAAAGTAGTGTGGCTCGCACTACTTTTTTTATATACAAAAATATTAAGACGGAGAAGGATATGAACTTAGAAAAGCAAAAGCAAACCCCTATATTCTCGGCACTTGAGAGGTTCCGCAAGCAAAGGGTCGTGCCATTTGATGTGCCAGGACATAAAAGAGGCAGGGGCAATCCCGAACTTGTGGAATTGCTTGGTGAGCGTTGCGTGGGAATAGATGTTAATTCCATGAAGCCGCTTGACAATCTCTGTCACCCCATATCTGTTATTAAAGAGGCAGAGGAACTGGTGGCAGATGCATTTGGAGCCGCCCATGCATTTCTCATGGTAGGAGGAACAACGTCAAGTGTTCAAGGGATGGTGCTGTCGGCATGTAAGGCAGGAGATAAAATTATACTTCCGAGAAATGTGCACAAGAGTGCGATAAATGCGCTGGTGCTTTGCGGTGCTATACCGGTATACATAGACCCAAAAGTAGACAAGAAGCTGGGGATTCCCCTGGGAATGGAAATAGAGGATGTAAGACGGGCGGTGGAGGAAAATAAGGATGCAAAAGCTATTTTCATAAACAATCCGACTTATTACGGAATCTGTTCTGACCTTAAAGCGCTGGTGGAACTGGCACATGAGTTTGGAATGCTTGCGCTTGTAGATGAGGCGCATGGAACACATCTGTATTTTAACAGGAATCTTCCTGTCTGTGCAATGGCAGCAGGCGCGGATATGGCTGCGGTGTCCATGCATAAATCAGGAGGAAGCCTTACGCAAAGCTCGATTCTTTTGCTCGGCGAGAGGATGAATGAAAGATATGTAAGCCAGATTATTAACCTTACGCAGACAACGAGCGCTTCGTATCTGCTTATGGCAAGCCTTGATATATCAAGAAAAAATCTTGCACTCAGAGGAGAGGAGTCATTTGAAAAGGTAGCCAGACTTGCTTCTTATGCAAGAGATGAGATCAATGCAATAGGCGGGTATTATGCATACGGAAAAGAACTAATCAACGGCGGCAGTATCTATGATTTTGATGTTACAAAACTTGCGGTATATACAAGGGATATAGGTCTGGCCGGCATCGAGGTATATGATCTGCTTCGGGATGAGTATGATATACAGATAGAATTTGGGGACATAAGCAATATTCTGGCATACATATCGATTGGCGACCGTATACAGGATATCGAACGGCTTGTTGGAGCCCTGGCGGATATTAAGCGTCTGTATGCAAAGGATGTGACCAATGTATTTATCTCAGAGTATATTGCGCCTATTGTAGCGATGACGCCGCAGAAGGCATTTTATTCTCCGAAAGAAACGCTTCCTATAAAAGAGACTGTAGGGCGCGTGTGCAGTGAATTTGTTATGTGTTATCCGCCGGGAATACCGATATTGGCGCCCGGAGAGGTGATTACAAAGGAAATCATCGATTACATAGAATTTGCAAAAGAAAAGGGCTGCTCCATGCAGGGACCGGAAAGCCCTGATATATCGCAGCTTAATGTCATTATGGATTAGTAAAAGTGGAGAATGGCTATGAATTATTGGTTTAGTGAGATGCATACGGACAATGTAAAGATGTCAATACGGGTTGAGAACCAGCTTTTTAGTAAAAAGAGTGATTTTCAGCGCATTGATGTATTTGACTCTCCTGAGTTTGGAAAATTTATAACCTCTGACGGAAGTGTTATCTTCTCGGAAAAGGACGAGTTCGTATATGATGAAATGATTGTACATGTGCCGATGGCGGTGCATCCGCATGTAAAGCGTGTACTTGTAATAGGCGGCGGAGACGGCGGAGTTGCAAGAGAACTTGCACACTATGAAGAGATAGAGAGTATAGATGTGGTAGAGCCTGACGAAATGTTTGTGGAGGTGTGCAGGGAATTTTTCCCGGATAACGCCTGTGGTCTGTCAGATCCAAGGGTATCCGTATATTATCAGGACGGATTGCGTTTTTTGAGAAATCGTTGCGATGAATATGACCTTATCATAAATGATGCGACAGACCCGCTTGGGCATACGGAAGGTTTGTTTACAAAAGAATTTTACGGAAGCTGTTATAAGGCGCTGCACGATGATGGAATTATGGTGTATCAGCATGGCAGTCCCTTTTTTGACGAGGACGAGGAGCCCTGCCGCTCGATGCACAGGAAGGCATTTTTGAGTTTTCCGATAAGCCGCGTTTATCAGGCGCATATACCGACATGTCCTGCGGGATACTGGCTGTTTGGTTTTGGCTCAAAGAAGTATCATCCGATTGATGATCTGGATATTTCCCGCTGGAAGGCAAGAAATATAAAGACGTGGTATTATACGGTTAATCTTCACAGAGGGGCATTTATGCTTCCGAAATATGTGGAAGATTTGCTGGAGGAAGAGGAAAAGAATAAAAAAATCATTTAGCAACAAGAATTTGCAGAGAAAGGCAGGAGTATTATGAGCAGAGTTTTAGTTATAGGTTGCGGCGGAGTTGCCGGAGTGGCAATCCAGAAATGCTGTCAGAATGACGAAGTGTTTACAGAGCTTTGTATTGCAAGCCGTACTAAGGAAAAGTGTGATGCACTTAAGGCAAAAATCGAGAGCGAGGGAAAGACTAAGACGGTTATTACTACAGCAAGTGTAAATGCAGATAGCGTAGAGGAGATGATTGCCCTGATAGAGAGCTATAAGCCGGAGGTGGTGCTTAATGTGGCATTGCCTTATCAGGATCTTACTATTATGGAGGCTTGTCTGGCCTGTAAGGTACATTATGTGGATACTGCTAATTATGAGCCGGAGGATACGGATGAACCGGTATGGCGGGCAGCATATGAGAAACGCTGTAAGGAAGCGGGATTTACAGCATATTTTGATTACAGCTATCAGTGGGCATACAATGAAAAGTTTAAGGAGGCAGGGCTTACCGCACTTCTTGGAACCGGATTTGATCCGGGCGTAACAAGCGTGTTTACTGCATATGCACAGAAACACTATTTTGATGAGATACATACAATCGATATATTAGACTGCAACGGAGGCGATCACGGATATCCGTTTGCTACGAACTTTAATCCTGAGATAAACCTTCGTGAGGTATCGGCAAACGGAAGTTATTGGGAAAATGGACATTGGATTGAAACTGCTCCGATGGAGATTAAGAGAGAGTATGATTTCCCTGAGGTTGGAAGGAAGGATATGTATCTTCTTCACCATGAAGAGATCGAATCGCTTGCAAAAAATATAAAAGGTGTTAAGCGCATACGATTCTTTATGACATTCGGACAGAGTTATCTTACCCATATGAAATGTCTTGAAAATGTAGGTATGTTATCGACAAGTCCGGTCATGTTCGAGGGGCGCGAGATCGTTCCGATACAGTTTTTAAAGGCGCTTTTGCCGGATCCTGCTTCCCTTGGACCAAGAACGGTAGGAAAGACAAATATCGGCTGTATCTTTACGGGAGTAAAAGACGGAAAGGAAAAAACGATATATATCTACAATGTATGTGACCATCAGGAATGCTACAGGGAGCTTGGAAGTCAGGCCATCAGCTATACAACGGGCGTTCCTGCAATGATCGGAACAGCGCTCGTGGCAACCGGGATATGGAATAAAACAGGGACGGTCAACCTTGAGGAGCTTGATCCGGATCCATATATGGATATGCTGAATAAATTCGGTCTTCCTTGGGTGGTTGAGGAGAATCCCCAAACAGTAGAGTAAGTGGAATATGCCGGCGAAATTTCAATATGCATGCGAGGAAAAGATGAAATTTGAACAGATAAGAACCCCAGCTTATGTGATAGATGAAAAAAAACTTGAGGAAAATTTGAAGATTCTTAAGAGTGTGTCAGATAGGAGTAAAGCAAAGATTCTTCTGGCACAGAAAGCGTTTTCCACATACAGGATGTATCCTTTGATAGAAAAATATCTTTGCGGTACTGCGTCGAGCGGACTTTTTGAGGCAAGGCTTGCGGCAGAGGAATTTAGAGGAGAAAATCATGTGTTCTGCCCTGCATTTACCGGGGCGGAAATGGAGGAAATCGTCGGCATATGCGACCATATAGTATTTAATTCCCTGTCACAGCTAGAGCTTCATAGAAAGACATGGGAAAAATCGGGTGCTTTGATAGGTATAAGAATTAACCCTGAATTTTCTACGCAGGAGGGACATCAGATATATGACCCATGCGCAAGAGGCTCAAGACTTGGAGTAACCAGAGCAAATATGCCGGATGTGCTTCCAAAAGGTGTGACAGGATTACACTTTCATACATTGTGCGAGCAGAATGCCCAGCCTCTTATTGATACCTTTAGGGTGGTTGAAGACAAATTCGGCAGCTTGCTGCATAGTATCCGTTGGATAAATCTCGGAGGAGGACATCATATCACACGCAGGGATTATGATATAGATGCATTGTGTGAGCTTATCCAATATATAAGTAAGAAGTACGGAGTAGAAGTTTATCTTGAACCGGGAGAGGCAGTAGCCCTTAACGCCGGTTATCTTGTGACATCGGTTATGGATATTGTTCATAATGATATGCCGGTTCTTATACTGGATACTTCTGCGGCGTGTCATATGCCGGATGTGCTTGAGATGCCTTACAGACCACCGCTAAGAGATGGGGCATTAGCGTATGAGAAAGCGTATACCTGTAGACTTTCCTCTTGTACATGTCTTGCGGGAGATGTGATAGGGGACTATAGCTTCGATGTCATGCCAAAGGCAGGCGAGCGGCTTGTGTTTGAAGATATGGCGATATACACGATGGTAAAGAACAATACCTTTAATGGAATGGCGCTGCCCGACATAGTGCTTATGCATAAGGATGGGGATTGTGAGCTTATAAAACGCTTTGGATATGAAGATTTTAAGGAGCGTCTTTCATAATATTTAAGGAGTTTGTGGGAAAATGGAATATATCAATACGTTTCCGGCCGAGGATGGTTTTTTTATGCCGGCGGAGTATTCAAAACATGTGGCTACCGTTATGATATGGCCGGTCAGAGCAGGAAGCTGGGGAATTGATGCGGCAAAGTCGCAAGCTGCCTTCCTTGATGTTATACGCGTGATTGCAAAAAGTGAAACGGTGTATGTACTTGCAGGAAAGGAACATTTTTTGGAAGCAGAGCGTGCCCTGCATGGAATTGCAAAGGTCCTTATGATAGAGAGTGATGATGCATGGGCTCGTGATGTTGCGCCAACGTTTGTCACAAATGGAAAAACGGTACGCGGCATAGACTGGAGCTTTAACGCATGGGGCGGAGAGTATGACGGACTTTATGCAAGCTGGGAAAAGGATGATGCTGTTGCCAAGCGCTTCTGCGACCGGATAGGGCTTGAATGCTATAATGCAAGGCCATTTGTGCTTGAGGGAGGTTCGGTACATTCAGATGGAGAAGGTACGCTTATGGTTACGGAAAGCTGTCTTTTGAGTGCCGGACGCAATCCTTCCATGACAAAGGCACAGATAGAGGAACAGCTTAAAAAGTATCTCGGAGTTAAAAAAGTACTTTGGCTTCCACGAGGAATATACAATGACGAAACAAATGAACATGTGGATAATGTGTGCGCATTTGTGGCGCCGGCTAAGGTGGTGCTTGCATGGACGGATGATGATAAAGACCCGCAGTATGCACTCTCAAAGGCCTGCCTTGAGTATCTCGAAAACGAAACGGATGCCTGTGGCCGGGAGATAGGAATCGTTAAACTCCCGATTCCGAAACATCCAATATGTGTGGATGAAAGTATGTGCTCCTCATATAGTTTTGAGGAGGGCGAAGATATAAGGGAGATAGGAGAAAGGCTTGCTGCAAGCTATGTGAATTTTTATTTTTCAAATGAAGCAATTATTGTGCCGCAATTTGGCGCAGAGAATGAAGAAAGCGACAGACAGGCTGTCAGGATATTGGAAAGCGTCGCAGATGGCAGGCAGGTTATTGGAATACCGGCTATGCCGATACTTCAGGGCGGAGGAAATATACACTGTATTACACAGCAGATACCGGTATGCAGACAGCCTCAATTTTAACCTAAAATTAGACGACACAACCATAAAAGCAATGAACAGTGTTTAAGCGGAGGAACAATGAGCAGGATTAAAGTGGCAGCAGTTCAAATGAATTGTGCAGGAGATATTCATACAAATATAGAAAAGGCAAAGAAAATGGTATGTAAAGCGGCGGAGGCAGGGGCTAAGATAATACTCCTGCCAGAGCTGTTTGAACGGCGGTATTTTTGTCAGGAAAGGCAATATGAATACTATTCCTATGCTGCGGCAGTTGATGAAAATGAGGCAGTAAAGGCGTTTTGCAGGATTGCAAAGGAGTATGAGGTAGTGATTCCCGTGAGCTTTTATGAAAAGTCAGGCGTATGTCTTTTTAATTCCGCAGCGGTCATTGATGCGGACGGCAGTGTGCTTGGAGTATATAGAAAAACGCATATACCGGATGACCATTTTTATCAGGAAAAATTTTATTTTACTCCGGGAAACACAGGCTTTCAGGTATGGGATACAAGGTACGGAAAAGTGGGGATAGGCATATGCTGGGATCAATGGTTCCCTGAGACGGCACGCTGTCTTGCTCTTAATGGTGCGGATATCATTATGTATCCTACGGCAATAGGAAGTGAACCTATACTGGATTGTGACAGCAAAGGTCACTGGCAGCGTACTATGCAGGGGCATTCTGCCGCTAATATTGTGCCGGTAGTAGCCGCAAACAGATATGGGGAAGAAAGAGTAACTCCGTCTGCTGAAAATGCCGGACAGGAGTCGAGTCTTTTATTTTACGGTTCTAGTTTTATGACGGATGAAACGGGTAACATTCTCTGCGAGGCAGGAAGAACTGAGGATGCAATCATTTATGCGGAGTATGATTTTGGAGAAATAAGAAAGAAACGCATGGAGTGGGGGATTTTCAGGGACAGACGTCCGGAATGTTATGGAGGCATTTCGGCGAAATAAAAGGAAATGCGGAAACCTTGGAAAAAAGTACTGGTATTTTCATAGAGCCTGTGATATAATCTCAAATGATTGCGATGGTGGAAGTATGTCCATTTTTAAAAACCACCATCCTTTGAATAAGAAATACTTGTATTCATATATATTTAAGGAGGAAAACAGTAAGTAATGAGTGTACAGGTTGAAAAATTAGAAAAGAATATGGCGAAACTTACAATCGAAGTGTCCGCAGAAGAGTTAGAGAAAGCCTTAGAGGCAGCTTATCAGAAACAGAAAAAGAGCATCAATGTTCCGGGCTTCCGTAAAGGAAAAGTACCGCGTGCAATGATTGAAAAAATGTATGGTACCGGCGTGTTCTACGAAGAAGCTGCAAATACCTTAATGCAGAACAGTTATCCGGCAGCAGTTGAAGAGTGCGGAGAAGATGTTGTATCCCGTCCTGTAGTAGACATCGTTCAGATTGAAAAAGGCAAGCCATTTATCTATACAGCAGAAGTTGCCGTAAAACCGGAAGTAAAACTTGGCAAATATACAGGCGTGGCGGTAACAAAGGCAAATACAAAAGTTACAGCAGCAGAAGTGAAGGAAGCTTTAGAAGCAGAAAGAAATAAAAATGCAAGAACCGTATCCGTTACAAGAGCAATCAAAAACGGCGACACAGCAGTGATTGATTATGAAGGATTCTGTGATGGCGTGGCATTTGAAGGCGGAAAAGGTGAAAACCATTCATTGGAAATCGGTTCACATTCCTTCATAGATACATTTGAAGAACAGTTGATTGGCAAGAAAGCAGGGGAAGAGGTTGATGTAAATGTTACATTTCCGGCAGAATACCATGCTGCTGAACTTGCAGGCAAACCGGCTCTCTTCAAAGTTAAGATTAACGAGGTTACAACAAAAGAGCTTCCAAAATTAGATGATGAATTTGCTGCTGATGTTTCTGAATTTGATACATTAGATGAATATAAAGAAGACTTAAAGAAACAGCTTGAAGCGAAGAAAGCAGAAGAAGGCAAACGCGCTCAGGAGGACGAAGCTATTGCAGCTATCGTAGAAGCTTCTGAAATGGACATTCCGGAAGCTATGATTCAGACACAGTGTGAAGACATGGTAAATGAATTTGCGCAGAGACTCGCACAGAGCGGGCTTACAATGGAACAGTATATGCAGTTCTCTGGTCAGACGGTGGACAAATTAATGGAGCAGGTTCGTCCGGAAGCAGAAACACGTATCAAAACAAGCCTTGTTCTTGAAGCAATCGCAAAAGCAGAAGGAATTGAAGCGGCAGATACAGACGTAGATGCAGAAATCGAAAAGATGGCAGATATGTACGGAATGGCTGCAGAGCAGTTAAAGGAATACATGGGCGAAAATGAAAAAGATTCCATGAAAAAACAGATTGCAATTACAAAAGCAGTGGAATACATTATGGCTAATGTAAAAGAAAAAGCGAAAGCAAAACCAAAAAAGGATGCGGAAGCGGAAACGGAAACTGCAACGGAAGAATAGTGTGAAAAAATAAGATGAAAACAAGGGTTGCCGTAAGATAGTGCGGCAGCCCTTTTAGAACTTTTATTAAGGAGGCATTTTTACATGAGTTTAGTACCTTATGTCGTTGAACAAACCAGCAGAGGAGAAAGAAATTATGATATTTACTCCCGCTTATTAAAGGATAGAATCATTTTTCTTGGAGAAGAAGTGAATGAAACAACAGCCAGCCTTGTTGTTGCGCAGTTATTATTCCTTGAATCAGAAGATCCGGGAAAGGATATTCAGTTATACATCAATTCACCGGGCGGAGTGGTAACCGCAGGTATGGCAATTTATGATACCATGCAGTATATCAAATGTGATGTGTCAACAATTTGTATCGGTCTTGCTGCAAGTATGGGCGCATTCTTACTGGCAGGCGGAGCAAAGGGCAAAAGATTTGCGCTTCCAAATGCGGAGGTTATGATTCATCAGCCATCAGGTGGTGCAAAGGGTCAGGCAACAGATATTCAGATTACTGCTGAAAATATTTTAAAGACCAAAAAGAAATTGAATGAAATTCTGGCTGCTAACACAGGAAAGACTTATGATCAGGTGGCAGCAGATACGGAAAGAGACCACTATATGAGTGCAGAAGAAGCATTGGAATATGGTCTTATTGATGGTGTTATCACAAGTCGATAGAAGAACATGCAAGGCTGCCGCAAGATATAAACACACAAATTGCGACAGCTCTTTTTCAGATAGGAAGGCGTTTTAAGCCAAATTGATGCGGCGAATGCCTGCATTGGGTTTTAATGACTAGAAAAAGGAGAGAACGTATGGCAGGAAGAAAAGACGATAGAATCCGCTGTTCCTTCTGTGGAAAGACACAGGATCAGGTCGGAGGAAAACTTATTTCCGGACCAAACGGAGCGTATATCTGCTATAGCTGCGTAGATATCTGTTCGGAAATTATAGATGAAGACGAATTTGGAGAAGTACGTCCAAAATCTGCGGCAAAAGAAGAAATCAATCTTTTGAAACCAGAAGAAATAAAAGCGTTTCTGGACGATTATGTAATCGGTCAGGACCAGGCAAAGAAGGTATTGTCGGTTGCTGTTTATAATCACTATAAAAGAGTTCTTGCAGGGGAGGATTTAGGCGTAGAGTTACAGAAAAGCAATGTGCTTATGCTTGGACCGACAGGCTCCGGTAAAACCCTTCTGGCACAGACGCTTGCAAGAGTCATCAACGTACCGTTTGCCATTGCAGACGCAACCACATTAACAGAAGCGGGATATGTGGGTGAAGACGTGGAAAATATCTTACTCAAGCTGATTCAGGCGGCTGATTATGATGTGGAGCGTGCAGAGCACGGTATCGTATATATAGACGAAATTGATAAGATTACAAAAAAATCAGAGAATGTATCCATTACAAGAGATGTATCCGGCGAAGGTGTTCAGCAGGCGCTGCTTAAGATTTTAGAGGGTACGGTAGCATCTGTTCCTCCACAGGGCGGAAGAAAACATCCGCAGCAGGATTTAATTCCAATCGATACCACCAATATATTATTTATCTGCGGCGGTGCTTTTGACGGATTAGAAAAAATCGTAGAAAAGAGAATGGACACAGCCTCCATCGGGTTTAATGCAGAGGTTCGCAGCAAATCCGAAATGAACGTTGGGGAAGCATTTAAGCATGCACTTCCACAGGATTTTGTAAAGTTTGGTTTAATTCCGGAATTTATCGGACGTGTGCCGATTACCGTAGCTTTGGATAATCTTGACAGGGAGGCGTTGATCCGTATTTTACAGGAGCCAAAAAATTCATTAATAAAGCAATATACTAAGTTATTAGAACTAGACGGAGTAGAGCTTACCTTTGATGAGAAAGCTGTCAGAGCGATTGCAGATAAAGCATTAGAGCGCAAGACAGGAGCAAGAGGACTTCGTGCGATAATGGAAAATGTTATGTTGGATCTGATGTATACGGTTCCGTCCAACACAGAGATTTCACAGTTCGTAGTTACAAAAGATATGGTAGAGGATAATCTGAAGGCTTTAGAGACAAATCCTTTTAAACTGGAGGATAAATCAAAAGAAGATACTCTTGCTTCATAAACCAAAGGTTCGTAAGTGTTTGAAAGGACGAGGTTATATGAAAAAGATGCCGGCAATTGCCCTTCGAGGCATGACTATTTTACCGGGAATGATTGCTCATTTCGACATAAGCCGTGAAAAATCAATAAAGGCAGTAGAAGCATCCATGAATGATAATCAGGAAATCTATCTTGTAACGCAAAAGGATGTGGAGAAAGAAAATCCAACCATTGAAGACCTCTATCAGGTTGGGATTATTGCGGAAATCAAACAGGTTATCAAGATGCAGAACAATATTGTCCGTATTCTTGCAGAAGGGAAATGCCGTGCAGGCATTTTCTCTTTTTCCGAGTGCGAGGAGTATCTGGAAGCAGAGATTTCCGAGTTAGAGGATATGTCAGAGGAACTGCCGCCGGAAATTAAGGATGCCATGAGAAAGAGCATCCGTGAGACTTTTGCCCAGTATGCCAAGCTAAACGGTAAGATTGGAGCAGATGTATTAAAGCAGGCAAATTCCTATGACAGTGTAGAGAAGCTCATCAATTACATTTCCAACAACATACCCGTAGGGTATGCTGATAAGCAGCATATTTTAGAGGCAGACAGTCTGTCGGAGCGATACGAAGTCTTGCTTGCGCTGCTGTTTCGGGAAATGGACGTCATGGCTATCCAGAAGGAATTTCAGGAAAAGGTTAAAAAACGTATTGATAAAAACCAGAAGGATTATATCCTCCGTGAGCAGATGTCCCTGATTCGCGAGGAACTGGGGGAGACAAATACCCAGTCGGACGCGGACGGATATATGGAAGCGCTCGAAAAGCTGGAGGCTTCAGATGAAGTAAAGGAACGCATCAAGAAAGAAATCCTGCGTTTTAAGAATATCAATTCCAATTCATCGGAAAGCACGGTAAGTCGTGGCTATATTGAAACGTTATTAGAACTTCCCTGGGAAAAAACTTCCGTTGATAACAATGATTTAGACCATGCAGAGCAGGTGTTAAATGCGGACCATTATGGGCTGGAGAAAGTAAAAGAGCGTATGCTGGAATTTCTTGCAGTGCGCAATCTTACCAATAAAGGGGAAAGTCCGATCATCTGCTTAGTCGGACCGCCGGGAACCGGCAAGACCAGTATTGCGCGCTCTGTTGCGAGAGCCTTAAATAAAGAGTATGTGCGCATTTGTCTGGGCGGGGTTCGCGATGAGGCGGAAATCCGGGGACACAGACGTACCTATGTAGGGGCTATGCCGGGGCGTATTGTAAACGGGCTTCGCAGCGCCGGGGTAAAGAATCCGCTCATGCTCTTAGATGAAATCGACAAGGTAAGCAGCGACTATAAAGGAGATACCTCCGCAGCGCTCTTAGAGGTGTTGGATTCTGAGCAAAACAGCAGGTTCCGCGACCATTATGTGGAACTTCCTGTGGATTTGTCAGAGGTGCTTTTTATTGCAACGGCAAATTCCTTACAGGATATTCCAAAACCGCTTTTGGACAGAATGGAGCTGATTGAAGTCACAAGCTATATGGAAAATGAAAAATTTCATATTGCCACAGAGCATCTTCTTCCGAAACAGTTAGAGAAAAACGGGATTTTGCCAAACCAGCTTACCATCAGCGAGGGCGCTATGGTTAAAACCATCCGATCCTATACGAAAGAGGCGGGGGTTCGCGGACTGGAACGTAAACTCGGAGAAATCTGCCGGAAGGCGGCCCGTGAGATCTATCAGAACAAAAAGAAGAAAATTGCGGTTACGGAAAAAAATCTCACCAAATATCTTGGCAAAGAAAAGTATAGTCAGGATGAGAAGAACGAAAAAGACGAAATCGGTATCGTAAGAGGTCTGGCATGGACAAGTGTCGGTGGAACGACGCTGGAGATAGAAGTCAATATCATGCCGGGAAAAGGAGAAGTGAAGCTGACCGGTAAGATGGGGGATGTCATGAAAGAATCTGCATCTGCCGCAATCAGTTGTGTGCGGGCCATTAGCGAAGGCTATCACATTGATAAGGTATTTTTTCAGGAGCATGATATTCATATACATATTCCGGAAGGCGCTGTACCAAAGGATGGTCCATCTGCCGGAATAACAATGGCTACAGCCGTGCTTTCGGCTGTGATTGAAAAGCCGGTAAGAGCAGATGTTGCCATGACCGGTGAGATTACTTTAAGAGGCCGCATTCTGCCGATTGGCGGGTTGAAAGAGAAATTATTAGCAGCCAAGAATGCCGGAATGAAAACGGTATGTATTCCGGCAAAGAATGAGAAGGACTTAGATGAGATTTCCGATGAAATCAAGAAAGGACTTGAGATTGTGCCGGTGGATAAACTGGAACAGGTTTTAGATATTGCACTTGTGCCTTCTGCGGGCAGTGAATCAGAAGCATGTGCCAAGCACCTGATATAGCATACCGGAATGAAGGTCTGGCATACAAAAAGGAGTAAAAATGGTAATTAAACATGTTAATCTGGAAACGGTATGCGGCATAACAAGCACCTTTCCAGACAATCCACACTACGAAGTTGCATTTGCAGGAAAATCCAACGTAGGAAAATCCTCGCTTATCAATGCCTTGATGAATCGAAAATCCTTAGCGCGTACTTCATCGCAGCCGGGAAAAACACAGACGATTAACTTTTATAATGTGAACAACGCAATGTATCTGGTAGATTTGCCGGGATACGGATATGCCAATGCAAATGTGGAAATTAAGGCAAAATGGGGCAGGATGATTGAAAAATATCTGCATACCTCGAAAAAGCTAAGAGCCGTATTTCTCTTAATTGATATTCGCCATGAGCCTTCGGATAATGACTGTCTGATGTATGAGTGGATGGTAGAGCAGGGGTTTGCACCCATTATTATTGCAACAAAAGTGGACAAGATTAGCCGGGGGGCGGTTTCAAAGCATTTGAATATGATAGCCGACACCCTGTGCGTAGAGCCGGATACCATTTTGATTCCATTTTCTGCGGAAACAAAGCAGGGAAGAGAGGATATCTGGGAGCTTATTGATGCGTTGGTGTTGCCGGAAGAGGAAAATTCCAAGATGGATGAAGCTGCTGCAAAAGAAATAAGCAGTCAGTCCTTGGAAAGCGCTGCATCAGAAACCCGGAATACAGAGGCGGAAAAGAAACGAAAACCGCGATGGAAAGCTGTCGGAAAAGAAACAGCGAAGAAAACAAAAAAGCTACAGGAAAAGAAAGCCGCAAAAGGTGCAAAAGGCGCAAAAACGGGAAGTAAGAAAAAGAAGTAAGATAGTATGAAGAATAAGTATGTATTCGTAGCTGTCATGCTGTCCTTGATTCTGGCAGTAAGTTTTGGACTTACCAATATTTATGTGAGCCAAAATCAAGCGGCAGAGGATAGCGATTTTGTAGTGGTAACCTCTTTTTACCCAATGTATATTGCAGCAATGAATGTCATTGGGGATACAGACGGCGTTACCTTAAAAAATTTAAGTGAACCGCAGACGGGATGTCTGCATGATTTCCAATTGACGCCTGCTGATATGAAGCTATTATCCACTGCCGATGTATTTGTTATCAATGGCGGTGGAATCGAGGCGTTTATGGAGGATATTGCAAAGCAGTATCCCGAGCTTGTGATCGTGGAGGCGCGTGAGGGAATCGAGCTTCTTGCCAATGAGCATGACCACGAACATGAAGTCCTTCACACAGAAGATAATCAGGAAGAGATTTATGAAACCGGGGAAGCTCATGAGCATGATCATGGGGAAGTAAATGCACATGCATGGATGAGCGTAGGGTTATATCGTACACAGATAAGTAATATCGCGCAGGGATTAGCGGAGGCGGATGAAGAACATGCTGCAAGCTATCTTGCAAACCAAAAAGAATATGACGGAAAATTATCCGAATTGCAGGAAATGCAGGAAGAGATTATACATTTTTCGCAAGGGGAATCTGTGGTGCTGCTTCATTGTGCATATGATTATATTGCGCTGGATTACGGCATGGCCGTACCGTTTTGTATGGATCTGGATGAAGAGCGTCAGGTTAGCGCGGGAGAAGTTGCAGAGGTATTGGAGATTATCAAGCAGGATAATGTAAAGTACATTTTTGCAGAAGAATTATATGCCGCATCTATGTGTGAGATGATTCAGAAAGAGGCAAAGGTAGAGGTTATCTATCTTAACCCGCTTACGCGTGGAGAGTATGACCCAGACAGCTATATAGAGGGAATGAGAAAAAATATGGAACTCATTCTGGACGCATTCTCTAAGTAACGGGGCTTAAGAATGCGTTATTTTGATGATTATGTAAGAACGGAGACGCAATATGAGAAAAATCATTGAAGCCTGCGGCTTTCACTGTATCAAAATAAATAATCTCGGTGTAAGTTTTGGGGAACAGGTTGTTCTAAAAGACGTAAACCTGCACATTCATTGTGGCTCCTTAAATGCCATTATCGGGAAGAACGGAGCAGGGAAGTCCACGTTAGTCCGGGCGATTTTAAAGGATGTACCAAGCGAAGGCACGATTGAGTACCGTGATACCAAAAATGGCAAGATGAAGGAACTAAAAATCGGTTATGTTCCTCAGAATATCAACATCGAAAAAAATACACCGGTCAGTGTGTATGACCTGATTGCAAGTTATGAATACCACTATCCGGTGTTTCTTCCGAAAAACAAGAAGATATACGAAGAAATCAAGAAGAATCTGGAGGTCTTTGAGGCGGCAAAGCTGATAGACAAGCAGGTATGCAATCTGTCCGGCGGACAGCTTCAGAGGGTTCTTTTGTCTATGGCGATTATGGACAGGCCAAAGCTGCTTCTTCTGGATGAGCCGGTATCCGGCATTGATAAAACCGGTATGGACTTATTCTATAAGACAATGGATTATCTGAAGAGCCATTATGATTTGGCGATTATTCTGATTTCCCATGATCTGGACTATGTAAAAAAATATGCAGACCATGTGGTGCTTCTCGACCAGACGGTTCTAAAACAGGGTACGGTGAAGGAAGTATTTGAAAGTCCTGAATTTGCGAAGGTGTTTTCCGCAGATTACGAAGAAAAATGGATAAAGGAGGACAGAAAAAATGATTGATTGGACCTCCTGGTTAGAATATGGATTTATGAGAAATGCCCTGCTTGCGGTGCTGATTATCACACCGTTGTTTGGGCTGCTTGGAACCATGATTGTCAATAAAAGAATGGCTTATCTTTCTGATGCGCTCGGACATTCGGCGCTTACCGGGATTGCAGTTGGCGTTGTGTTCGGAATACAGGATACGACGATTTCTATGGTGGTATTTGCTGTGATTTTTGCACTGCTTCTAAACAAAATCAGCAGCAGCAATGCGGCTTCCACAGATACCATTATCTCTGTATTTTCTTCCTGCTCGGTAGCAGTTGGTCTTGCCATTTTGTCGGCAGGCGGGAACTTCAGCAAATACTCTGCAATTCTGGTAGGGGATATTTTAAGCATTACACGGACAGAGATTATCTATCTGATTATTATTTTTGCGGTAACAATTTTGTTCTGGCTGTTTGGATTTAACTTTTTAAATGCGGTCTGTATCCATAGGACCGTAGCAAAGAGCAAGCAGATTCCGGTTAAGCTTATGGACAATCTGTTTGCTGTCTTAGTGGCGCTTATTGTTATGCTCTCCATCAAGTGGGTTGGCATACTGATTATCAACGCGCTCCTCATTCTTCCGGCAGCCTCTGCAAGAAACATTTCCAACAATATGCGGGAATATCATCTGTTTTCCCTGATATTCTCAGTTTTTTCCGGGGTGCTGGGACTCATTGTGTCTTATTACACGAACGTTGCAACAGGCCCGATGATTGTCATTTTGGCGTCTGTGATTTATTTTGCGACATATCTGTATGGAAAAAAGATAAGATAACTTAAAGAAATCTTAAACTATATTAAGTCAAAATTTATTGTAATTCATTTTAAGGTGTGCCACAATCATACCAGAAAAAAGAGAGGAGACCTTGAAAATGCTACAGACAATACATTTGACAAAAATCTACAAGACCAAGGGCGGCGCGGATGTAAGAGCCCTTGATGATGTATCGATTCAGTTTCCCGAGCGGGGAATGGTATTCCTGCTTGGAAAAAGCGGCAGTGGTAAATCAACACTTCTTAATGTCTGCGGAGGATTGGATGCACCTACAAGCGGTGCCATTGTTGTAAAAGGCAGAAGCAGCAATTCTTTCAGCCAGAGTGATTTCGACAGCTACCGGAATACCTATGTGGGTTTCATTTTTCAGGAATACAATATCTTAAATGAATTTACAGTAGAGGACAATATTGCCCTTGCGTTAGAATTACAGGGCAAACCAAAGGATAAAAAGGTCATTGCAGACCTGTTGGAACAGGTGGATTTAACCGGTTATGCAAAGCGCAAGCCCAATACGTTGTCCGGCGGACAGAAACAGAGAATCGCGATTGCGCGGGCTCTGGTAAAATCACCGGAGATAATTATGGCGGATGAACCGACGGGAGCGCTTGATTCTGCAACCGGAAAGCAGGTTTTTGATACACTTAAGAAATTATCAAAAGATAAGTTGGTTATCGTGGTATCCCACGACCGGGATTTTGCGGAAAGCTATGGAGACCGTATTATTGAATTAAAAGATGGTAAGGTGTTGTCAGACGTTACCAAAACACATGAGGATAAGCAGGAACTCAGTGCAAATATCAGTGTTGTAGGTAATACGCTCTGTGTAAAAAATGGTTCAGAATTAAATGAAGAAGACTTTGAAGAGATAAAGAGCTTCTTGAGCAAGGCGCAAAATGATGTCGTTATTGCAAGCGGTAAGCGGGAGGTACAATCTTTTAAAGAAGTCAACCATATCAAGGATGACGGTGGAATGGAAGTGTTCCGTGACTCAGCAGAAATGCCGGTAGAACCAAGAATCTACAAACCGGAGGAAAGCCGCTTTATCCGGTCAAAACTTCCGGCAAAACATGCGGTTAAAATTGGAGTGTCGGGGCTTAAAACCAAACCGATTCGTTTATTTTTTACCATTTTGTTGTGTACGCTCGCATTTATTTTCTTTGGATTACTTTCAACCATGACTTTCTATGATAATGAGTCCACATTTAAACAATCTTTGAAGGATTCAAATTATAGTCTGGTAAAATTGGGAAAACTTTATGAACTTCGGGAAATATGGCACTGGGACGGACAGGAAGAGATGGATTATTCCTATCCGGTGGAAACCCGTTTTACCAAGGACGAATTGAACGGATTTAAAGAGCAGTTCGGAGACACGGCTTTTGGCGGAACATCTGTCTGGTGGGGATACAGCGTTCAAAGTTCTGCCGCCCTATACTGGAATACAGAGATTAGAACTGTGGCATATCTGGAAGAAGACAACCCGCTTCGTAAGAACATTACAGGAGAATATCCAAAGAATGCGGGAGAAATCTGCATTTCTTCCTATATCGCAGATGTAATATATAACTGTAAGATTTATGATTCTGTTGCGGGAGAGCTTATTGTATTAGAAGAGCCGGAGGATATTATTGGAAAGAAAATAAATATTCAGGGAACACAATACACAGTTTCCGGTATTATGGAAAGCGGCGATATTTCTTCCAAATATGATGAATTGAAAGATTCTGAAAACAGAAATTACACGTTGTATAACGGTTTTTACAATGAACTTCAGGACGGATTGCATTTGACGGCTTTTGTTGCTGAAAATTCTTTTGCGCAGATTGCAGAAGAAAATTACTATATCATGGGGCAGGATTTTGCATCACATCGCGTAACGGCGGCAATTGGAGCAGGAATATGGGATGCATATACCTTCCCGGAATTGCCAAACGCTGGATATTCTGCTTTTTCAAAATATGCGAAAGCAGAAGATGTTGTTTCTCTCGTAGATGGAAAAACAGTACCGGGAGAAAATGAAGCAGTTATCAGTGAAACATTATTCTATGAGCTTATCATGGAATTGGCACAAAAGCCTATATCTTCCGAGGATGCAAAAGTTGTAGAGAAAGCCGGCGAAATATATGAAATTGCCATGATACTCTTTAACGGCGGTACGGAATATGAAGATAAGCAGACAGGCGAGTTCCAATTCCGTGCGCTTACAGAGACAGATAAGCAGGAATATCTGGATAAGCTGATTGCTCTCTTGAAAGAAGATAATGAACAGATTACATTAGCAATGAAGCTGTATGATGAGTATAATGCAACCGTAATCGGAGGGCAGCAGGAGTATACCATTACAGGAATTCTTACTGATGGAAATACAGGCTTGCAGAAGATTCTGCTTGAGGATAAGACAGCAGAAAAATTGTGGGAAACACAAAAGGCGAGTATGGACAATTACTCAGAGTACATCACAAACTATATAGAGCCTGTGGATGCAATCTATGGAATAGTATTCCTCCCATATGACCATTCTGACGAGCAGACCAATATGCTTTGGGATATTTATGAGAATACCAAATATGATGAAAGTGGCAGCAGAAGCACACTGACCAGCGCGCTTATCAGCAATCTGGAAATGGTAGATATGATGGTAGATGCATTATCGAAAGTATTCTTATATGTAGGTCTTATATTAGCGGTATTTGCAGCATTGCTTTTGTCTAACTTCATATCGGTATCTATCTCTTACAAAAAGCGTGAAATCGGTATTTTGCGTGCAGTAGGCGCAAGAAGCATTGATGTATTTAAGATTTTCTTCTCAGAGTCATTTGTAATTACTGCCATCTGTGTTGTGTTGTCGTTAATAGGCAGTCTGTTGTGCTGTGCATTGATTAACGGAGTACTTGTAGACCTCATAAGTGCATCGCTCTTTGTATTTGGTCCGTTGTCTTTTGGAATTCTTCTTGCAGTTGCAATCCTTACTGCAATAGTTGCAACCTTCCTTCCGGTATGGAATGCGGCTAAGAAGAAGCCGGTAGAATCCATTCGGGCTTTATAAAAAGTTTAACGGAATAGATAGCAGGAGTTGAAAACTCCCCAAAGAAAAACAGCTATGGGCTTTTGCTCATAGCTGTTTTGGTATTAGTTACGTTCTGCCTTTGGGCGTATATAAAAAAACTTCTTGCCACTGCCTAAATTTCTTTTCATTTTCACGCGCTTTTTTCGAAAATTGGGCATGGGTGAAAAAACGTTCTTCCTAGGTCCAAGATTTTGAAAAATCGTGGGCATGGGCTATCAATTTTTCTGTATTCGCCCAAACCGATAGTCAAAGTGCTAATTCTAAGAGTATGTTTGGGCATACAACAACAAGTTGAGATGTTTTCTGCCCAAAACTCACAGATGACAAGGGAATTTGCTTTGTCAAAATTGAAAGGAGCTGTATTTGCTCCCTTTTTATATAAAAGAACCTATGAAATAAATGGAAATTGTGATAAAATAAAAATAAGTTTGTGTAAAAAGGAGTCGTATTATGATTTTTGGAAAATACATTAACCGGTATTACCTGAAATATGGAGCATGGCTGCTGTTGGGGCTTATGGCTCTTTTGATCGTAGACTGGTTCCAGCTTAAGATTCCGAATTTGTACCGCATGGTAATCAATGGTATCAATAACGGAGTGGTAGACGTAGACGGAGTATCTATGGTCTTTGATTTTGAGTTTCTTTTGGACAACATTTGTATGCCAATGGTAGGAATTATTGTGCTTGTAGTATTCGGACGTTTTTTGTGGCGTGTTTCTTTGTTCGGCGCTGCCATTCGTGTGGAAACGGATATTAGAAATAGAATGTTTGATCATGCAAAGGACTTAAGCCGTGAGTATTATCAGGTGAATAAGGTAGGTAACCTGATGAGCTTATTTACCAATGATTTAGATACAATTCAGGAGTGCTTCGGATGGGGTTTCCTTATGTTTTTTGATGCCCTGTTCTTAGGAATTATGGCAGTCGGAAAAATGTGGAGTATGGACAGGGTGCTGACCGTCTTTTCTATGATTCCGATGGTGTTTTTATTAGCGGCAAGCACCGTAGTAGGGAAATATATGACAAAGAAGTGGGACGTCAGACAGGAGGCATTTTCCAAGCTTTCTGATTTTTCCCAGGAGAGTTTTTCCGGAATTGCCGTTATCAAGGCTTTTGTAAAAGAGGCCAAAGAACTGATGGCGTTTAAGAAGCTGAATAAGGAAAATGAAGAAGCCAATATTGACTATACGAAATCTTCTGTGCTTCTTCGTATTCTGGTAACGCTGTTCGTAGAAAGCGTTATCTGCGTTATCTTAGGATACGGCGGATATCTGGTCTATAAAGGAAGTTTTAATGCAGGACAGCTTGTGGAGTTTATCGGATACTTTAACTCTATTGTATGGCCGGTTATGGCGGTATCAGAGCTTATCGACATGTCTTCGAGGGGCAAGGCGTCCTTAAAACGTGTCAGTGAGCTTCTGGATGCAAAACAGGATGTCATTGATGAGCCGGGAGTAGAGCCGTTATCGGATATAAAAGGGGATATTGAGTTTCGCAATCTGACCTTCCGTTATCCTGATGGAGAATATAATGCGCTGGAGAATATATCCTTTACAATCAAAGCGGGTGAAAATGTTGGTCTGGTGGGCAAGACAGGCTCAGGTAAGACAACCCTTGTAGATTTAATCCTTCGTACCTACAACGTGCCGGATGGAACAATATTTATCGACGGGCATGACGTAAATACGGTGGCGATTCGAGATGTGCGTGCAGGCTGCGCTTATGTGCCACAGGATAATTTTCTGTTTTCCGATACCATAGAGAATAATATTTCCTTTGGGACGGATGATAAATCACGCGGTGCGATTGTGGATGCAGCAGTTTTAGCTGACGTAGACAGCAATATTAAAGAATTTAAAAAAGGGTATGAAACCATTCTCGGAGAACGCGGCGTGACGGTTTCCGGCGGACAGAAGCAGCGAATCAGCATTGCAAGAGCGCTGATGAAGGATGCTCCGATCTTGATTTTAGATGATTCTGTTTCGGCTGTTGATACTAAGACAGAAAGGACCATTCTGGGCAATCTGCGAGAGACAAGAGCCGGCAAGACGACCATTCTGATTGCACACAGAATTTCTACCATTGAGCAGATGGACAAGGTTCTCTTTATTGAGGACGGAAAACTTATGGCTATGGGAACACATACAGATTTGTACCGTGATTGTCCGGAGTACCGGAAGATGGTGGATTTACAGAAATTAGAGGAAGAGGGAGGAAATGAATAATGCATGAGTTTTTACCAGTACTTATTGTAGGCGCAATTATCGGCGCATTTTCCCTCGTTTTCATTATGGCGTATATTGCCGTTAGCAGACAAAAGGACGACAGTGACAGCGACCGCCAGATGAAGGACATAGAATTAATAAAGCGCCTTTTGCATTATGCAAAACCATATTGGAGAGAGTTTTTGCTTGTACTTGTCATTATGGCTTTTTCTATCGTGTATGATATTGTTTCACCGTTGATTATAGGTAATATACAAGACCTTGTAAAAACCGATTTCAAGCTGCCGGAACTGTATAAGCGAGTTGCTGTTTATGCGGGAATTTTAATTGTCTCTATGATCTGTACTTATTTTCAGGCGATTATTCTCCAAAGAATCGGACAAAAGATTCTTTCTAAGCTGCGTATGGACATCTTTTCGCATATTGAGAGTCTGTCTCATGAACAGCTTAATAACATTCCGGTAGGAAAACTGGTAACCAGAGTTACAAATGATACCAATGCGATTTCCATGATGTTTACCAATGTACTGGTAACTATGATCAAAAACAGTATGGTTATCATCGGTGTAATGGGTGCCATGTTGTTGTTAAATTATGCCCTCGCGCTTATGGTATTCTGTTTTGTACCGTTTGTTGTATTATTTACGGTTATTTTCCGTAAATTTTCCCGTAAGGTGCACAGAGAAGTAACGGATGCCAGAACAGATATCAATACCTATCTGTCAGAGAATCTATCCGGTATCAAGATTACACAGATTTTTAACAGGGAAGAACAGAAGATGGAGGAGTTTTTAGCAAGAAGCAGAAAACTGCAAACGGCTAAAACGCATCGTATTTTTGTTTTTGGTATTTTCCGTCCAATGGTTTATATGTTAAATGTGTCTACGGTAATGTGTCTGTTTTACTTTGGTGCGAAAGGGTATTTAAACGGTACTGTCTTTTTAGGACAGGTGATTGACAGTGCCGTGATAGTTTCTTTCTATATGTATATTTCCAAGTTCTTTAATCCAATCCAGACTTTAGCAGAGCAGTTTGATGTGCTGCAAAATTCTTTTGCTTCAGCAGAGAAAATATTCACGATTATGGATATGGTTCCAGAAGTGGTGGACGAGCCGGATGCGATTGAACTTCATGAAATTCGCGGTGAGATTGAATTTAAGGACGTATGGTTTGCATATAAAGAAAATGAGTGGGTATTAAAGGGAGTATCCTTCCGTGTAGAGCCAAAACAGACCGTTGCGTTTGTCGGTTCTACCGGTTCGGGAAAAACGACAATCTTATCGCTTATTGTGCGAAACTATGATATTCAAAAAGGTCAGATTCTCATTGATGGAATTGACATTAAAAAGATTAAAATATCTTCTCTTCGTAAGCATTTTGGTCAGATGCTACAGGACGTATTCCTTTTTTCAGGCGACATCAGAAGCAACATTGTTTTGCGCTCGGAGGGAATCCGTGACGAAGAAATTATGGAAGCCTGCCGTTATGTAAATGCGGATTCTTTTATCAATAAGCTGGAATCCGGTTTGGATGAGGTGGTACAGGAGAGAGGAAATAACTTCTCCGCAGGACAAAGGCAGCTTTTGTCTTTTGCAAGAACCATTATTCATAAGCCGGCAGTTATGATTTTAGATGAGGCAACTGCCAATATTGATACAGAGACAGAGCTTCTCATACAGGATTCTTTGGAAAAGATGAAGAATATCGGAACAATGCTTGTAGTAGCACACCGACTGTCTACCATTCAGCATTCCGATAATATTATACTCTTATCCAAGGGAGAGATTGTAGAACAGGGAACGCATCAGGAGCTGCTTCATAAAAAGGGAAAATATTATCACTTATATACGTTACAGTTTAGTAAGGAGCAGTTCTTACAGAATAAATAGTGTGAAAAATAAATGTATCACACCGTAATATTAAGTCTGTGTGATGTCTGGCTCAAAGCTGCATATGCCAGGAAACGGAGATTAAAATGCAAAAAGGATTTACAGAGGAGAAGAAGGGGGAAGGTTATGAGATTATGTATTAAGCAAAGAGTATTCTCTTGGGGAGATACTTATGACATCTATGATGAAAACGGAAATGAAAAATACCTTGTAAAAGAAGAGACGTTTACCTTTGGGCATCCGCTTCATGTGTATGATAAACGCGGACAGGAAATCGGCTGTGTAAACGAAGTGCCATTTAGCTTTCCAAAGCAGTATGAAATCATCGTGGGCGGAGTACAGCGGGGAAGTATTCAAAAACAATTTACATTCTTTCGCCAAAAGTATGATGTGGATTTTAACGGCTGGCACATAGAAGGGGATTTTCTTGATTGGGATTATGATGTGTTCTCAGGTTCAAGACCAATCATCCATATAAACAAGGAATGGCTCACATGGGGAGATACCTATACGATTGATTTTGAAAATCCGGCGGATGAATTAATGGGGATTATGTTAGTGGTGGCAATTGATGCTGCCAATCGGAATAAGAATTAGAGTAATAAGCGAATCAAACAAAAGAGGCTGTTTTGCAGCCTCTTTGCTCTATGTCTGTTTGTTATGTAGTTTACTGTGTTACCACCTCTCCTGTTGTAGGGTCCGTAGTTACGACAGGACCGGAGTCTGTAGTGGTTTCGGCAGAAGTTTCTGATTCTGCTTTCCATGCTACAAATTTTTCTTCTACAGCTTTGTAGGTCTGCTGTGAGATGTCAGGAAGCTCTTTGCCCCATGTTTCGGTTGCTTCTTGAAAGCCCTTCTTAAATGCTTCTAGCAATTCATCCGCTTTGCTTACATCATCACCTGCAAGTGCTTTGGCAAAGTCAACGATTCTCTGGGAGGTCTGTTCTACACCCCAGTAGCCGTCTTCTGAAATCGCTTCCTGTGATTTTGCCTTAGCGGCTTCTGTTACTGTAAAATCACCGCTTGCAAGGAAAGACCAGATATCGTCGGCAGTTCCAATCGCAATACCCTGCTGGTTCATCATCTGCTGAACATAGGACTGCATCTGGTTCATCCGGGCTTCGGTGTCCGCTTTCATCTGTGCAATGATTGCATCACGGTCAATGGTGTTATTCTTGTTTGTAATAGAAGCATCCGGTGCAGCGGATTTTTCATAAATAACTGCTGTTTCATCAAAGCCTGTTTTATTTTCAACAGCAGTATTAACAGTAGTTTCTTCTTTTTTTTCGGCTGCATTAACATTTGTAACAGCGGTGCTGTTTGTTACGCCGTAAATAGACTGAACGTTCATAAAGACTCCCTCCTTGGATAAGATATGATGTTATGCGTTACAAAGGGGAGAAATGCCCCTTTTAGTTCCTTTCTACTTATATTATCGTATAAAAGCAGGAAAAAGTGAATCCCTTTATCAAGATTAATTGATTTTTTTTTTTTCTTGCGTATAATGAATATTGTATACATAATACAACATCATCTTTAAAAGTGACTGGAGCAGCATATGGATAATATCTCACTAAAAGCACTGGCAAAAATCAATCTTGGACTGGATGTGGTTCGAAAACGGGAAGACGGCTACCATGAAGTCCGAATGATTATGCAGACGGTTCATTTATATGATAAACTGGATATTACGAAGACCAAGGAAAACAAAATTGCCATTACATCAAATTTGTCTTATGTTCCGACGAATGAGAATAATTTAGTATATAAAGCGGCAAAACTTCTTATGGATGAGTTTCAGATAAAAGAAGGGGTATCCGTAAATCTTATAAAAAGAATCCCTGTTGCGGCAGGAATGGCAGGAGGAAGTTCGGATGCTGCGGCGATGCTTTACGGAATGAACCGGATGTTTGAGCTGGGTTTATCCAGACAGCAGCTTATGGAACGGGGGGTTAAGATTGGCGCAGATGTACCGTACTGCCTGATGAGGGGAACAGCATTGGCAGAAGGAATCGGTGAGAAGCTGACCCAGCTTCCGCCTATGGTAAAATGCCCGGTGCTTATTGCAAAACCCCAGATATCGGTATCCACGAAGTTTGTATACGAGAATCTGAAATTAAACGAAGAAACCGTTCATCCCGACATTGACAGGCTTGTGACAGCTATTAGGAATAAAGATTTGAATGCAGTTGCAGAGCATATGGGAAATGTGCTGGAATCGGTTACAATTTTGGAATATCCGGTTATTGAACAGATAAAAGCACAGATGATACAATCGGGTGCGGTAAATTCCATGATGAGCGGAAGCGGTCCTACCGTATTCGGGCTTTTTGAAGATGAAAAGACCGCAAGAAGAGCATATGAAAAGATGGCGGCATCAGGACTTGCAAAACAAATTTATGTAACCAGTATTTACAACAACCGCAGAGAATAAGCACTTTGCAGGAAGATAAGGGTGAGGGACTATGACGGATGATTTCAAACCGAACATGAATGCATACCTTCCTTTACGGGATGTGGTATTCAACACATTAAGAGAAGCAATATTAAGAGGAGATTTACAGCCGGGAGAGCGTCTGATGGAGCTTCAGCTTGCATCAAAGCTTGGCGTAAGCCGTACGCCAATCCGGGAAGCCATCCGAATGTTAGAGCAGGAGGGGCTTGCAGTTACTATGCCAAGAAAAGGGGCGGAAGTAGCGAAGATGACATTAAAGGCTATGGAGGACGTGCTGGAAATCAGAGGCGCATTAGATGAATTTGCATCGCAGCTTGCCTGTGAAAGAATCACAGAAGAACAGCTTGTGCGTCTGGAGGCGCGCAAACAGGATTTTGAAGCCAGCTTAAAAACAGGAGATGTAAAGCTGATTGCAGAGGCTGATGTGAATTTCCATGATGTCATTTATGAGGCAACCGGAAATCCGAAGCTGGTTAGTCTTCTTAACAATCTGCGCGAGCAGATTTACCGCTATCGTGTGGAATATATTAAAAAGGCGGAGAATCATCCGATCCTGATTAAGGAGCACGAGGCAATTTATCAGTCTCTTCTTAAAAGAGATGAGAAGGAGGCAAGGCTTTCCATACGTGAGCATGTGGAAAATCAGGCGACCGCTGTCAAAGAAGTTATTGTAAGACAGGAATAGCAGGAAAAATAAATACGCATAATAAGAGCATCTTAGGAAACCCTAAGGTGTTCTTTTTTATATCATAGGAAAGAACGTGATACATTAACGTGTGAAAGAAATTTGCTTTCCTATGATATAAAAAACGCTCCGCGAAGGATGCGCACCTCACGGAAAGGAAATAATCGCTTTGCGATACCGCTCGGGCGTGAAAGTGTGCGTCAAGCGCACACTTTGTTCTATCATAGAAAAATGCAATCAATATATTTTATCCGGGGAGAAGGAATGAACGAAAAGAAGCAGCCCATTACAATCAATATTGCGGAAAATGAAGCCGGGATGCGGCGGGTATTTTCCCACTGTGATGATTTGAAAATCCGCAAAATGTCTGTAGGCGCAAACCAGAAAGTGCAGTGCCTTATCTGTCATATTGAGGTCAACATGGACAACATGATGCTCATAGCGCTTGGGCGGCTTTTGTCCTATCTGGAGAATATACCCAAAGAACAGATTGGCTTTGAGGTAAAAAATAATGCTTTTGGCCTTTCAGACGCTACGCCGTTTTCTTATATCGAAGACGCGGCTGCGGCACTTTTATCAGGGGACGCCATTCTGTTTGTCGATGGCGCGGATGTGGCGCTTAAGATTCCTGCAAAGGGCTATCCGAACATGGGGGTCGGAGAGTCCGACACCGAGAAGGTGGTCCGGGGCTCTAATGAGAGCTTTACGGAATCAGAAAAGGCAAATACCGCTTTAATCCGTAGAAGGGTCAGAAGTACCCGTCTTAAGGTAAAGGAATTTAAAGTAGGAATCCGCTCGCATACCAATGTGGCGATTGTGTATATCGAGGATTTGGCAGACCCTGAACTTGTGGAAGAAATCTATGAACGTCTGACCGCATATGAGATTGACGGAGTATTAGACAGCGGCGTTATGGAGCAGCTTACAGAAGAAAACTGGGCTTCGCCGTTTCCGCAGATGCAGTCTACCAGAAGACCGGACAGGGCGGCGATGTCGGTTTTGGATGGAAAAGTAGTAGTACTTGTGGATAATTCACCTTTGGCGCTTTTGCTTCCGGCGGATGTCAATTCTTTTTTGAAAACAACAGACGACTATTATAATCGTTTTCATATGGCAACCTTTGCAAGAATCATCCGTTATGTGTCGGCATTTTTTGCGCTGACGCTGCCCGGGTTGTATCTTGCGGTGACAAATTTTCATACGCAGATACTGCCGACGCCGTTGTTGTTATCCTTCTGGCAGGCGCGGATGGGAGTGCCTTTTCCGGCAGCGTTAGAGGTGCTTCTGATGGAACTGTCCTTTGAACTTTTGAGAGAGGCAGGGGTAAGACTTCCGGGAGCTATGGGGAATACGATTGGCATTGTTGGAGGTCTTATTATCGGGCAGGCGGCAGTAGATGCCAATCTGGTAAGTCCGATTGTGGTTATTGTAGTCGCATTTACGGCATTATGTTCGTTTGCCATTCCAAATGAAGAGTTTGCTTTTTCGTTCCGGATACTGAAGTTTGTAATTATCGGATTATCGGCTTGGCTGGGGTTTTTTGGATTTCTGATTGGAGTATTCGGCGTGCTGGTGCATATGGCAGGCTTGAAAAGTTTTCATACACCATATCTTACCCCATACGTTAGTCCGGGCTTGAATGGGTATCAGGATGAAAAGGATGCCATAGTACGTTTTCCGCTCCGTATGATTTGGAAGAGACCGATTTATGCAAACCGATACGAAAGAACCAGATTAAAAAAGAAAGAAAAGTAATATGTATGTAGATAATGGAAAAATATCAGGCCGACAGACCTTTCGGCTATATGTATTTGATTTGATGGGGATTGCCACTTTGCTTTTGCCGCCTTATCTGGCGAGACTATGCGGCTGCGACGGGATATGGGCGATTATAATCGGAAGCGGGACGGGCTTTGTCTATCTTCTTTATCTGGGATGGATTATGAAGAAGATGGGGCAGGATATGCTGGCATATCTAAAGGAGCAGAAAAGCAGATGGATAAGGTATCCGGTTTTGAGCCTTGTGGGAATCCACAGCCTTATTACGGCAGGATTTTGTGCCTGTGTATTTACCAGACTAATGCAGCACAGTCTGATCCGCGAAGTATCTTATGAAGTAATTCTTCTGGTAATTGTGGTTGTGGCGGCATATGCAGTCAGCGGAGGCCTTGAATGCCGTGCCAGAGTATATGAGGTACTGTTCTGGTTTGTGCTGATTCCCTATGTGGGAATGATGCTTGCGTCCCTGCGAAACTTTGAAACCGCCTATGCAGCTAGTTTTTTTACTGCCGAAACCGGTAATCTGCTAAAGGGCATCTATCTGGTGTTTCTGCTTGTGACGCCACTGTTTTTTTCGCTGTTTCTGATTCATGAAAAGGGAAAGAAATACGGCAGCATGATAAAAAGCGTAGCGGGAGCGCTGCTTCTTACGGCGATTATATTGTTGGGAAGTTATATCTTGCTGATTGGGAATTTTGGTGCTAATTCCTTGAAAACCATGCGTTTTCCGGTCGTAACGCTGATGAGTACCATACAGTTTGAAGGAAATTTTTTAAAAAGAATGGATGCGCTTATGGTGGCAGTATGGTTTTTTACGCTGTTTGCGTTATTGAATCTGCACTTGCACTATGGTGTTAAAATGGGGAGAGAATTGTGGAAAAAGTACGAAAAGGCACGCATATATAAGGGCTGCACACTTTTTGTACCGGCAGCGCTGGTTTGCGCAGTTGCATACGGCATGGAATATTGGGAAGGCGGGCTGGACCTTTTTCTAAAATATTACAGTTATGTGGCAATGCCTCTTATGGTGATTGGACCGGGATTACTTCTGATTGGAGGGAAAAAAGCATGAAAAAGAGCATAAAGAAGGGGCTTTGCATGGTGCTGCTTGGAAGCTGCCTTTTGCAGCTTACAGCATGTGCGAAGACAGAATTAGAGGAGCGGTGTTATCCGCTTCTTGCAGTAGTAGATTATGATGAAGATGCAAATCAGGTAAGTTTTTGCGCAGGTTTTCCGCGAGCAGATAATTCCGGCGGCAGTACGGGACAGACTGCGGAACTACAGGTGTCTACTGCCAGTGAGAAAACCTTTGAAACAAGTAAGGCAGAGTATGAGAAAAATCTCAACAAGGTGCCGGATTATAACCATATAAAGGTTCTGGTACTGGGGGAGGATTTTGTAGAAAACGAACAGGCATATGAGGATATGCTGGATCATCTTTCTTTGACAGAGGAATTTCCGCGAAATACCTATGTGTGCATGGTAGAAGATGTGGAGGAGCTTTTGGAGATTGACAAGAATCTGCCGCAGGATCTTGGCACCTATCTGGAGGAATACTTAGGAAACCACGAAGAAAAGAAAAACCGTATGCTTACCTTAGGTGATTTGATCGATGAGAAAGAAAATAAAACGCTTGTACTTTATGCGCCTTATTTAATACCGGAGGAAACTTATGTGGAATGGGGAGGTTATTATGCAATTGGCGCAGGAATGCCGCCGATAGATTTTGAATAAATATTTTCAATAAAAAATTTTGAAAATAAAAATTTTGAATAAGAAAGAAAAAACATGACCAGACTTCTGATATAACAAATCGGAGGTCAAGGTCATGAAAAAATACTTTTTTAAAATAGCGGGGGCAGCAGTAATTTTCTTATACATATGGATTGTGGTACTGGGTAACGACCCTTTGCAGCCGGCAATTGCATCGAAAATACTTCGTTTTCATGTGCTGGCAAACAGCGACAGCAAGGAGGATCAGGCAATAAAGGAAGTGGTCCGGGATGCGGTAGGTACATATATGCAGCCTTTATTAGAGGAAGCGGACAGTTTAGAAAAAACCAAACAGATTGTAAATGATAACCTCGGAGTGATTATTGAGATTGCCAAAACAACCTTAGAGGAGCATGGATATGATTATGATGTAGATGCCTGCATTACAAAGACGGATTTCCCGGAAAAAGAGTATGGCTCCTATACGTTTCCGAGAGGAAAATATGAAGCGCTCCAGATTACCATAGGCGAAGGAAAAGGCCAGAACTGGTGGTGCGTATTATATCCGAATATGTGCTTTAAGGGCACAGTCTATGAAGTGGTAGAGGAGGATGCCGGAGAAGCGCTGCGCGAGGTTTTAAGTCCTTGGGAGTATGCGGATGTATTTGAATCAGAGGACGTGAAGCTTCGTTTCAAATTCCTTGAATATTTCGGGGAAAGAGGGTAGAATATCTTAAAGGAATATAAGTGCGCAAGAGGCAGGATATAAGGTACAAGGAGAAGAGGATGACCAAGGAAGTAATTATTACAATTTCTGGACTACAGGCAGGACCGGATACAGACGGTGAGCCGATTGAAATGATTACCACAGGCGAATATTTTTACAAAAATAATAAGCATTATATTTTATACGAAGAGGTAATGGAAGGTGAAACGGCTGCCAATAAGAATCGTATTAAGATTGCGCCGGGCAGCATGGAGCTGACGAAAAGCGGACTGGTAAGCGTATATATGTTATTTGAGGAAAATAAAAAGAAAATGACGCATTATCATACTCCGTTTGGAACCCTGCTTATGGGTATCGAGACAAAGAAAGTAGATATTACGGAAACAGAGAATGAAATCAAGGTTGCTGTAGAATATCTACTAGAAATCAATGAGGAACATGCTGCAGACTGTAACATCAGGATAACAGTTAAACCGAAGGGTGCGGGGGATTTCAGGCTGGTGTAACAAAGAGGCTGTCTAGTTCAGACAGCCCCTTATCATATATTTATTTTTTAGACTTGTGTTCTTTTTTTCCTGCTTCAGCTTCTGCGGATAATTTTTTGTATTTTTCCTGTATACGAGCACGCAGGCTCTTCTTTTCTTCCGGCTTTTCTAAAGTTCCGCGAAGGCCCTTAACACTCGTAATATAAAGTCCGCTTACAGTAGCTTTTACTTCTTTTTTTACAGGAATATCGGCAAAAACAGATTCATCCGCAATTAAAGACATAACCTTTGGTCCAACCTTTGCTTTAACGATTGGAAGTTTGGTCCAGCGCATATACTTCGGCGTCTGGTCAATAACCTGCTGCGGAAGACCGGAATCTTTGATTTTCATTTTCTTCTTGTCAATAATCAGCATAGATACGGTCTGGGCAACTGCCGCCATCTGGGCGTCCTGCTCTTCTTTTCGTTTCTGTGCTTTCTTGCCCAAAAAATACAGTGCAACTGCTGCGGCTATAAGAACAATAACAATCACAAGTAAAACGATTGACAATGGATTGTCGAACATAATTTATCCTCCTTGAATATCATTAACGAATATTTTAACAAAAAGACCTGAAAAAATCAATGCGAATATGCGTTATATATTTGTAATTTTGAGAAAACTATGGTATTATTTATAAATTCGGAACAAAAATAGTATTTTATCAGGAGAAAAGGATTTATGAAAAAGAAAATAGTGGCTGCATTACTTTGTGTAGCAATACTTGTGTCTGTATGTGCATGCGGCAATGGCGAAGGCGACACAGAAAAAAACAGCGAAAAAACACCGGCGACACCGCCGACACTTACTTCACTTGCAGCGTTTGATGACTTAAAGGAAGTATTGAAGGGTGATTATGAAATCACAGAGGAAGCAATAGCAGATTATTTTACCAGTATACTCTGTGCAAAGGATGCAGGACTGATTGAAGTAACAGACCGCGATACCGTACAGGAAGGCGACATAGTACAGGTTGACTACACCGGATATCTGGATGACGAGGCTTTTGATGGCGGCGAGGCAGATAATCAGATTATTGATGTGTCCGGAAACTGTGCATTTGATGAAGCAACAGGCTCTACAGGCAATACTTATATTGATGATTTCTCGGACGGACTGATTGGCGCTAAGGTAAAAACGCCTGTAAAGCATAATGTTACGTTTCCTACTAATTACTCAAATACAGATTTGGCAGGAAAGGAAACAACCTTTGAGTTTAACGTAGATAAAATCTATATCAAAGCAACGCCGGATACGGTAACAGATGAATATGTTGCAAAGCATTTAGGCGAAGACGGCTATACAACGATAGATGCGCTTGTAACATATTCCAAAGAAGAATTAGCCGTTTCTATGGTTATGGGATATGTAATTGATGAAAGCAAATTAGACATCTCAGAAGAGTACTTAAATGAACGTCTGGCTTTATATGAAGAATTTATTGCAGAAACAAGCGGCACAAGCGATATCAGTACAATTGTATATTACAGCTATGGCATGACATTAGAACAAATAAGACCATACTGGCTTGCGTGGATTAAGTCACAGGTAACGGCAGAAGTAGTATTTGCAGAAATTGTTAAGAGCAAGAATTTATCTACGGATGAGAAGGAACTGGAAGAGTTTGTGGAAGACGTATTAGATGAAAACAGCTCATTTGAAAGTGAAGAGGATGTGTATAATGCAGTAAGTTATGGCAGTCCTGAAACAGGCAGGACTTATATCTTACATGAATTTGCAGTAAAAGAGTATATTTTAGAGCAGTACCGCACATTACAGACAGCAACGGAATAATCTTGAAATAAAGGAGATTAAGAAAATGGAATTAGTAAACATCAGGGATATTTTTCGCAATCGGGCAAAGTATGAGAACACAAAGGTAACTATCGGAGGATGGGTCAGAAGCAACCGCAGTTCTAAGAATTTTGGCTTCCTTGTAATGAATGATGGTACTTTCTTTGAACCAATTCAGGTAGTGTATTCGGACAAATTGAATAATTTTGCCGAAATCGAAAAAACGAATGTTGGCGCGGCTCTTATTGTAACCGGACAGCTTGTTCCGACCCCGGATGCAAAACAGCCATTTGAAATTCAGGCGGAAGATGTAGCAGTGGAGGGTGCGTCTACGCCGGACTACCCGCTTCAGAAAAAACGCCATACTTTTGAATATTTGAGAACAATTTCTCATTTAAGAGCAAGAACAAACACATTTGAAGCAGTATTTCGTGTGCGTTCCTTATGTGCATATGCAATCCATAAGTTCTTTCAGGAAAGAGATTTCGTATATGTTCATACACCACTGATAACAGGAAGCGATTGTGAAGGCGCCGGAGAAATGTTTCAGGTAACAACATTGGATTTAAACAATGTTCCAATACTTCCGGACGGAAAAGTGGATTTCTCACAGGACTTCTTCAATAAGCCAACAAACCTTACGGTTTCCGGACAGTTAAATGGCGAAACGTATGCGATGGCATTTAAGAATATCTATACTTTTGGGCCAACCTTCCGTGCAGAAAATTCAAACACAACACGTCATGCCGCAGAATTCTGGATGATTGAGCCGGAAATCGCTTTTGCAGATTTGGAAGATAATATGATGCTTGCGGAGAGTATGCTCAAATATATCATTAACTATGTTTTAGAAAATGCTCCGGAAGAAATGGCGTTTTTCAACAGCTTCGTAGACAAGGGACTCTTAGAACGTCTTGAGAATGTAGTAAACAGCGATTTTGCAAGAGTAACTTATACAGAAGCTATCGATATTCTTTCTAAGAATAACGATAATTTTGATTACAAAGTGTCGTGGGGCTGTGACTTACAGACAGAGCACGAAAGATACTTAACGGAGGAAGTGTTTAAGCGCCCGGTCTTTGTTACGGATTATCCAAAGGATATCAAGGCATTCTACATGAAGCTTAACGAAGACGGAAAAACAGTAGCGGCAGTTGACTGTCTGGTACCGGGAATCGGTGAGATTATTGGTGGAAGCCAGCGTGAAGATGACTACGACAAGCTGCTTGCAAGAATCAAAGAAATGGGACTCAATGAAGAAGACTATGGCTTCTACCTTGACCTTCGCAAATATGGTTCGGCAAGACATGCAGGCTTTGGTCTTGGGTTTGAGCGTTGCGTCATGTATTTAACAGGTATGAGTAATATCCGTGATGTAATCCCATTCCCAAGAACAGTAAATAACTGCGATTTATAGGAAAGTATAAAAGTATAAGAAAAGTGCTGTGCAGACGAGCTTGCGCAGTGCTTTTTTGTATCTAAAAAAGAACATCCAATGTGTTAGAAATTTAACAGGAATACATTGACACTAAACACGGAAAACTGTAATATAAAGTCAGTATCAGGACAGTTAGATGCAACTAATTGTTTTAGAAATAATATATATACTGAAAGGAGAATATGTAATGGAATATTTATACGAGGGCTGGGAAGGCTTTGAAGCAGGTACATGGGTAAAAGAAATCAATGTCCGCAGCTTTATCCGCCACAATTACACGCCATATGATGGTGATGAAGCATTCTTAGAGGGTGCAACAAACGATACTTTAGACCTCTGGAATCAGGTAACAGAGTTATCAAAGAAAGAGCGTGAAGCAGGCGGTGTTCTGGATATGGACACTGAAATTGTAACAGGCATCACATCTCATGGACCAGGTTATTTAAATAAAGACAAAGAAAAAATTGTTGGCTTTCAGACAGATAAGCCGTTTAAACGTGCCTTTCATCCATACGGAGGAATCCGTACAGCAGAAAAAGCGTGTTTGGACAACGGATATGAAGTAGATCCAAAGGTAAAAGAATTTTTTACCATTCATCGGAAAACACACAACGCAGGTGTATTTGATGTATACACGCCTGAAATGCGTGCATGCCGTTCCAGCCATATCATTACAGGTCTTCCGGATGCATACGGACGTGGACGTATTATCGGCGACTATCGCAGGGTAGCGCTTTATGGTGTTGACAGACTGATTGAAGATAAGATGGAGCAGAAAGAAACAACCCGTTCTGCTATGTACTCAGCAGTTATCAGAGAACGTGAAGAATTAGCAGAACAGATTCGCGCGCTTCATCAGTTAAAGGAAATGGCAGCAAGCTATGGCTATGACATTTCAAAACCTGCAAGAAATACACAGGAAGCAATCCAGTGGCTTTACTTTGGCTATCTGGCAGCAGTAAAAGAACAAAACGGTGCTGCAATGTCTCTTGGAAGAACATCTACATTCCTTGATATTTATGCAGAGAGAGACCTAAAGGCAGGCGTATATACAGAGAAAGAGATTCAGGAATTGGTAGACCAGTTCATCATGAAGCTTCGTCTTGTAAAATTTGCGCGTACTCCGGAATATAATGCGCTCTTCTCAGGAGACCCACAGTGGGTAACAGAATCTATTGCAGGTGTAGCAATTGACGGACGTCATATGGTTACAAAGATGTCATACCGTTATCTGCATACATTAAAGAACCTTGGACCTTCGCCGGAACCAAACTTAACAGTACTCTGGTCTGTAAATCTTCCGGAAAACTTCAAGAGATTCTGTGCGAAGATTTCCATTGAAACTTCTTCCATTCAGTACGAAAACGATGACTTAATGCGTTTCACACATGGTGATGATTATGCGATTGCATGTTGTGTATCATCTATGCGTGTTGGTAAAGAGATGCAGTTCTTCGGCGCTCGTGCAAACCTTGCAAAATGTCTGCTTTATGCAATCAACGGTGGTGTGGATGAAATCAGCCACAAGCAGGTAGGCCCGGAATACAGACCAATTACATCCGAATATCTTGATTATGATGAAGTAATGAAGAAATTTGACGACATGATGGAATGGTTAGCAGGCGTTTATGTAAATACTTTGAATATTATTCACTATATGCATGACAAGTACTGTTACGAAAAGATCCAGATGGCTCTTCACGATAAGAACGTAACAAGATGGTTTGCAACAGGTATTGCAGGTCTTTCTGTTGTAGCGGATTCGTTATCTGCAATTAAATATGCAAAAGTACGTGTTATCCGTGATGAAACCGGTCTTGCAGTAGACTATGAAGTTGAGGGAGATTTCCCGAAATATGGTAATGATGATGACCGTGTAGATGAATTGGCTCGCGAAGTTGTTCATACCTTCATGAAACATATCCGCAAGAACCACACTTACAGAGGCGGAATTCCAACAACTTCCATCTTGACGATTACTTCTAACGTAGTATATGGTAAAAATACAGGATCTACACCAGACGGACGTAAAAAAGGAGAAGCATTTGCACCGGGTGCAAACCCAATGCACAGAAGAGATACTCATGGTGCAGTTGCATCTTTGGCTTCTGTTTCAAAACTTCCATTTATTGATGCGCAGGATGGTATTTCCAATACATTCTCTATCATTCCGGGAGCACTTGGAAAAGAAGACAAAATCTTTGTTGGCGATATTGATGTAGATATTGACTGTGGTGGAGCATGTTCATCACCAACACTTTTTGAAAGTCTTGATACTGACAACGAATAATAGAAAGGAGATTTATCATTATGGCAGCAACACAGAATCAGGTTGATAACTTAGTAGCACTTTTGGATGGTTATGTTAAAAAAGGCGGACATCATCTCAATGTAAATGTATTCAGCAAGGAAATGCTTCTTGATGCACAGGCACATCCGGAAAAATATCCGCAGCTTACAATTCGCGTCAGTGGTTATGCTGTTAATTTCAATAAATTAACAAAGGAACAGCAGGACGAGGTAATTTCCCGTACTTTCCACGAACAGATTTAAGGAGAATGTGACGTATGGAGGGATATGTTCATTCCATTGAAACGTTTGGCACGGTAGATGGCCCGGGTATAAGATTTGTAATCTTTATGCAGGGCTGTCCTCTGCGCTGCAGATATTGCCATAATCCGGACACATGGGATTTGCATGGCGGTAATCGTATGTCCGTAGAGGAAATTCTAATGCAGTATCGTAAGAACAAAGCCTTTTACAGTAAGGGTGGGATTACGGTTACCGGCGGGGAGCCGCTGCTTCAGATTGATTTTTTGTGCGAGCTTTTTCAAAGAGCGAAAGAACAGAAGATTCACACCTGTATCGATACATCGGGAATTACTTATCATACAGACAATACAGAATATAACGGGAAGCTGGATACCCTGATGCAGTATACAGACCTTGTTATGCTGGATATTAAGCATATTGACAGAGAAGCGCACCATGAACTGACAGGTGCGTACAATGAAGGGATTCTTGATTTTGCCCGGTATCTGGAGAAAAAGAAGATTCCGGTCTGGATACGCCATGTGGTAGTTCCGGGAATTACCGACAAAGAGGAGTATCTTCTTGCACTTGGCAGATTTATCGGCAGTTTGTCGAATGTTAAGGCGTTGGACGTGCTTCCATACCACACCATGGGCGTGGAAAAATACCGCAAGCTTGGAATCCCATACTCTTTAGAAGGAGTAGAGCCAATGAGCGCTGAGGGAGCAAAAAGAGCAAAGGAAAGTATTCTGTCAGGAATCAAAGAGGTGCGGCAGAAAAATAAGAAATAGAGCATAAATCAGGGTGTAGGGAATGATTTTTCCTATGCCCTTTTTGTATCATAGGAATTAATATGTGAAAGAGAATAACTTCCTGCGATAGTACAAAAATACGTTTAGAAGGTCTAAATAGAGATAGTGATTCATACTATGGTATAGGATTTGCCGATAGGATTTACTTTACATTTGGATGGAGGGGTCATGATAAATAGAAACACAGTAAAAAACATACTGCTTTCTTTAATTCTGATGGGGATAGTGTCATTTGCTTCCTTGCTGCTGCTTGGTGTTCTTACCTACACGCTTACATGGAAAGCGCCGCAGGCAATGATAGGAATCACGCTGACATATATCTTAAGCGGCCTTGCAGGCGGTATCCTGTCAGGTGTTCTCGACAGAAAGGGCAGCGGCGTCGCAGGACTTGAGGCAAAATCAGAGTTTTGTGGCCGTGTGGCATATGGTTTCCTGTTGGGAACGGCTTATATGGTAATACTGATTGCCGCCTCCATAATGTTCACGGAGAACGGAAGGTGGGATTTCATACGTCTAATCATGCTGTGGGTTCTTCTGAGCTGCAGCAGTGTTTTAGGCAGCTTTATGTCCAGTATATTTTGTAAAAAACGTTGAAAACCCCTTTTCATATTGGAAATCATGTGCTATACTACCTAAGAGTGGGTAAACGTGTGTGTTTACCAATAACGAGAAAGGAAGATTGCCTTATGAAACATGTAAAGACATTAAATACAAAGAAATTACAGAACACAGTAAAGAAAGGCGGATGCGGAGAATGCCAGACATCCTGCCAGTCAGCCTGCAAGACATCCTGTACAGTAGGAAACCAGACTTGCGAGCAGTCTAAGTAATTAGACACAGAAGTACATAATAAGTAAAACATTCACGACCGTTCGCGTTGCGTCCGGTCGATTGTTTTTTGTATAGAAGGAGGAAAAATCGTGGTACATCAGTATAAAAACAATGGGTACAACATTGTGTTAGATGTCAATAGTGGTGCAATTCATGTCGTAGATGACGTCTCTTATGATGTTATTGCTCTTTTCGAAGAAAATAAACCGGAAGAGATTGTAAGCAGGCTGCTGGAGAAGTATTCAGAAGCAGAAATAAAAGAAGCGCTGGAAGAGGTGCAGGCGTTAAAAGATTCCGAAGAACTTTTTACAGACGATCCATATGAAAACTACATCTTAGACTTTAAGAAACGTCCGACCGTCGTTAAGGCGCTTTGTTTACATATCGCGCATGATTGTAACCTTGCCTGCAAATATTGCTTTGCGGAGGAAGGGGAATATCATGGAAGACGTGCGCTTATGGATTTTGAAACAGGAAAACAGGCGCTGGATTTTCTGATTGCAAACTCAGGACAGAGAAGAAACCTTGAGGTAGACTTCTTCGGCGGTGAGCCGCTTATGAACTGGGATGTAGTAAAACAGCTTGTAGCATACGGCCGGGAGCAGGAAAAAATCCATGATAAGCATTTCCGTTTTACACTTACCACAAATGGAGTGCTCTTAGATGACGAAGTGATGGAATTTGCAAACCGTGAAATGGACAATGTGGTTCTTAGTATTGATGGAAGAAAAGAAGTGCATGATAAGATGCGTCCGTTCCGCAAAGGTGCGGGAAGCTATGATTTCATCGTTCCGAAATTCCAAAAACTTGCGGAAAGCAGAAATCAGGAGCGCTATTATGTGCGTGGGACATTTACACATCACAATCTTGATTTTTCAAAGGACGTGCTTCACCTTGCAGACCTTGGCTTTAAGCAGATTTCCGTAGAGCCTGTAGTTGCGCAGGATTCGGACGATTATGCAATACGGGAGGAAGATTTACCAATCCTTTTTGAAGAATATGACAACCTTGCGAAAGAGATGGTCCGCCGTAAAAAAGACGGAAATGACTTTAATTTCTTCCATTTTATGATTGATTTGGAAGGAGGCCCATGCGTGGCAAAACGTCTTTCCGGCTGTGGTTCGGGAACAGAGTATCTGGCGGTTACACCTTGGGGTGATTTATATCCATGTCATCAGTTCGTGGGAAATGAAGCATTCCTCATGGGGAACGTATGGGACGGCGTGAAGGCAACGGAGATTCGTGATGAATTTAAATGCTGTAACGTATATGCAAAAGAAAAATGCAGAAATTGTTTTGCAAAATTCTATTGCAGCGGCGGCTGTGCGGCAAACTCATATAACTTTCACGGAAAGATTACGGATGCATATGATGTAGGCTGTGCGCTTGAGAAGAAGCGTGTGGAATGTGCGATTATGATTAAGGCGGCTGAGGCTGAGCTGGAGTAGCCTTTTGTAGAAACGAAGGCTTTGGAAAGGAAGTAAGACATGAAAAAGAATAAAGCAGTTGTGGTGATTGTTCTGATTCTTGCCCTCACGATAGGATTGGGTGTATATGCGGTTGATATATTAAATGCAACGAATACGCAGGAGGACAATGGTATTATATTAGGACTTGATTTATCTGGCGGCGTATCAATTACTTATCAGATTGTAACAGAGAATCCAAGCGCGACAGATATTGCAGATACCATTGCAAAAATGGAGGAGCGTGCAGAGAACTACAGCACAGAGTATGCGGTATATCAGGTAGGAGAAGACCGGATTACGGTTGAGATACCGGGTGTTTTTGACGCCAATGCAGTGTTAGAGGAATTAGGAAGTCCGGGCGCGTTATATTTCATCGTTCAGGAAAATGAAGACGGCGAAGAGAATTACTCCTATGATGATGATAGCGAAGAAGATGTTCCGTATAAGTTAAATTTTACATTAGAGGAATTGATTGAAAACGGTTCTGTAATTCTGACCGGTAATGATGTCGTGTCTGCGGAGGCCGGATATCAGACAAATCAGTATGGCAGTAACGACCCGGTTGTTCAGTTGAAGTTTACGGAAGACGGCGCAAAGATTTTCGCAGAAGCAACTCAGGAGGCTGCAAAAAATAATGATACGATTGCGTTATATTATAACGACCATTTTATCAGTGTGCCAACGGTTACAGAAACCATAAGCAATGGGGAGTGTACCATTTCCGGACATGAGAACTTTGCGGAAGCTGAAGAATTGGCAACGTTTATCCGTATCGGTGCAATCAGTCTGAAGTTAGAAGAATTGGAATCAAACGTTGTGGGGGCACAGCTTGGAAGCCAGGCGCTTAGCACCAGTATTCTTGCAGCCGGAATCGGTCTGGTTCTGGTCATGCTGTTTATGATTGTTTTGTACCGCCTTTCCGGTGTGGCTTCTTCAATTGCACTTGCAATCTATACCTTTGGAACGGTTATTGTTGTGCAGTTGTTTGAAATCACGCTGACTTTGCCCGGAATTGCAGGTATTATCCTTGGAATTGGTATGGCAGTAGATGCGAATGTGATTACGTTTGCCCGTATCCGCGAAGAAATCGCAGAGGGACATTCGCCGTATGCGGCAATTCGCGATGGTTATAAAAAGGCAATGTCTGCCATCGTGGACGGGAATGTAACAACATTTATCGCAGCAGTTGTATTGCTGGTTTTAGGCTCGGGTACTGTAAAAGGTTTTGCATATACCCTGATTATTTCAATAATTCTTTCCTTGTTTACAGCAATGTTCGTGGCAAAATATCTGATGCAGGCATTTTATGCAATTGGATTTAAATCAGAGAAATTCTATGGACGCAAAAAGGAAAGAAAGACCATAGACTTCTTAAAATACAGAGTAGTCTATGCACTGGTTTCACTTGCAGTTATTATAGCTGGTATTGGCGGAATGATCTATTACCGAAGCACGACCGGAAAAGAATTGAACTATGGAATTGAATTTGCAGGCGGAACTTCAACAACAGCAGATTTCGGAAAACAGTATACGATTGAAGAGATTGAAAAAGAGATTGTTCCATATGTAATTGAGATTACCGGTGATTCCGCTGTTCAAGCAACTACGGTGGATGAAAGCACTAAAATCGTATTAAAAACCCGTACGCTTAGTCTGGAGGAAAGAGATGCATTGGGTACAATGCTCGTTGAACAATTTGGTGTAGAGGAAGAAACCATTGTATCACAGAGCATCAGTTCAACCATCAGCGGGGAAATGAGACGCGATGCGGTTGTGGCGGTCATCGTTGCATGTATTTTCATGTTAATCTATATCCGTATTCGCTTTAAGGATTTTCAGTTTGCAGCAAGCGCGATTGTTGCACTCGTGCATGATGTGTTGATTATGCTTGTTGCATATGTATTGCTAAGACTTTCGGTTGGAAGTACACTAATTGCCTGTGTCCTGACAATTTTAGGGTATTCCATCAATGATACGATTGTCATTTTTGACCGTATCCGGGAGAATCTGGCGGGAATTGATAAGCCAACTCCTGCACAGCTATATGAGGTCGCAAACAGATCTTTGACGCAGACATTGGGAAGAAGTATTAACACTACGCTTACCACACTTATTATGGTAACGCTGTTATTTATTTTTGGTGTTCCTGCAATTCGTGAATTTTCACTGCCGATGATTGTCGGTATGATTGCAGGCTCTTATTCATCACTCTTTATTGCAACAGAGCTATGGTATGAGATGAAAATCCGAATGAGGAGCAGAACAGAAGAAGCATCATGATTATGTAAAAGCCATCGGAGCAGCATATGACGGCCCGGTGGCTTTTTGCAATAGAAAATAGTAAAGAAATATAATTGATAAATGGAAGCAAAGAGGCTATTATAAATATAGCAGAAGTCAGACTGCTGCGGAATGGAGACTGGTGTGTGGTTGTTGATAGGCTATCTGGTTGTCATAAATAGTATTGGGTTTGTAATTATGGGAATAGATAAAGCAAAAGCAAGACGGCAGAAATGGCGTATTTCGGAAAAGACTTTGTTTGCCACTGCAATACTTGGCGGAAGTCTTGGAATATGGAGCGGTATGTATATTTTCCGGCATAAGACAAAGCATTGGTATTTTGTTGTCGGAATACCAGTGATATTGATATTAGAAATCCTTTTAGTGGTAATGTGTATAGTAAAGTAAGAAATGGAGGAATGAGCATGACATTTTTAGAACTTGCAAAGGAACGTTATTCCGTAAGAAAGTACAAAGACAAACCTGTGGAGCAGGATAAAATCGATATGATTTTAGAGGCGTCCAGGGTTGCTCCGACAGCCTGCAATAAGCAGCCGCAGAAGATTTATGTGGTAAAAAGCAAAGAAATGAAAGAAAAACTGGCAGAGGTATGCCGTTTCACCTTTGGCGCACCGGTAATTATGGTGGTATGCTATGATAAGAACAGAGAGTGGCAAAATGATCTTATGCAGGGTTATAAATCTGGGCAGACAGATGCGGCGATTGCATGCACACACATGATGCTGGAGGCATGGGATTTGGGACTGGGTTCCTGCTGGGTAGAGTGGTTCAATCCGAATGAAGTCGCAGAAGCGCTTGGTATTCCAGAATATGAGCAGGTACAGGCGCTGCTTCCGATCGGTTATGCTGCGGATGACGCAAAACCTGCATCACTTCATTTTAAGTGCAGAGATAATGCAGAAATGGTACAGGAATTGTAATGCGGCAGGTGCGCCTGACGCTGTAAATATCGAAATGCCAAAACTTAAGGAGCGTTTTCTTGATTTTTGGCATACGAAATAGTACAATAGCAGATAATGATAGTAGATAGTTGGAGGCACTATGATTGATTTAAAATTTTTAAGAGAGAATCCTGAATTAGTAAAAGAAAATATCCGTAAGAAATTTCAGGAACATAAACTTCCTCTTGTTGATGAAGTGATTGCATTAGATGAACAGGCAAGAAAAACGCAGCAGGAAGCGGATGAAATTCGTGCCAGCAGAAATAAACTTTCCAAAGAAATCGGTCAGTTAATGGCACAGGGAAAGAAGGAAGAAGCAGAAGCGGTTAAGGCCAAGGTTAGTGCAAACGCCGCGCGTCTTGCGGAATTGGAGGTCCTTGAAAAAGAATTAAGCGAAAAAGTTACAAAAATCATGATGTCCATCCCTAACATCATTGATTCGACTGTTCCAATCGGCCCGGACGATAGCTGTAATGTAGAAATTGAAAAATTTGGCGAGCCGGTCGTTCCTGAATTTGATATCCCATACCATACGGAGATTATGGAGCGATTTGACGGTATTGATATGGAAGCAGCAGGTAAGGTTGCAGGCAACGGATTCTATTATCTTATGGGAGACATTGCCCGTCTTCATTCCGCAGTAATCTCTTATGCGAGAGATTTTATGATTGATCGCGGTTTTACTTACTGCATTCCGCCATTTATGATTCGTTCTAATGTTGTAACAGGTGTTATGAGTTTTGAAGAAATGGATGCCATGATGTATAAAATTGAGGGAGAAGACCTCTATTTAATCGGAACATCCGAACATTCCATGATTGGTAAGTTTATTGATACTTTGAATGAGGAAGAAAAACTTCCATATACATTGACAAGCTATTCTCCATGCTTCCGTAAGGAAAAAGGGGCGCACGGCATTGAAGAGCGAGGGGTATACCGTATCCACCAGTTTGAAAAACAGGAAATGATTGTAGTATGTAAGCCGGAAGAATCTCCAAAATATTATGATATTTTATGGAAAAACACAGTAGATTTGTTCCGAAGTTTAGATATTCCGGTTCGTACATTAGAGTGCTGTTCCGGTGACTTGGCAGACCTTAAGGTAAAATCCTGTGATGTTGAGGCATGGAGCCCGCGTCAGAAGAAATACTTTGAAGTAGGAAGCTGTTCAAATTTAGGTGATGCACAGGCAAGAAGATTAAAAATCCGCGTGAAAGACAAAGAGGGTAAGAAATACTTTGCACACACACTAAATAACACCGTAGTTGCACCTCCGCGTATGCTTATCGCATTCTTAGAGAACAACTTAAACGAAGACGGAAGTGTAAACATTCCGGCAGCGCTTCAGCCATATATGGGTGGAAAAGAAAAACTAATTCCTGCAAAATAAAGAAAAAGCTGTTACTTTGTGAGGGGCGTCCCCAAAAAAGTAGCAGCTTTTTATATGATAGGAAAGTAGTTATACTTCGGTATTTTGGGCATGCATATACAATTCCTTGTATTCTTTTGGCGACATACCGTATTCCTTCTTAAAAGCACGGAAGAAACTTGAATAATCACTGAATCCGCATTTTAAGTAGGCTTCGGTAATGGCAACGTTGCTTAAAATAGCGTCTTTTGCCATTGCAAGCCGTTTTTTGGAGATATACTGATGAACGGACAGACCAAGGCTTTCTTTGAATGCATGGGCAATGTGGTATTTGCTGACATAAAACTCCTCTGCCAGCAAGTCCAAAGAGAGAGGCTCTTCCAAATGATTTTCGATATAAGAGATGATATTCTGATAGAGCCGCTGTTCCTCTTTTGGGGCATTCGGATTTTCCTGTTCGTAAATAGTACGGTTTATATGAAGAATCAGGTCGTTTACCAATAGGGAAACCTTAGCTTCTTTTCCAAAACGTTCAAAATGAATTTCATCAATTAACTGGAAGGCCTTAGACTGAATCGTATTAAACTCTATTAAATTATAGTGGTAAATGTAACGCTTGTTAAAGGCTACATGTTTTGCAAGATAGCCATAATCAGGGGATACCGTTAAGAGCTGTTTATAATAGTCCTGTGATATCCAGAATACGATTCGCTGATAGGGCATATCGGGGTTATGAACAAATACATGATGATGCAGACCAGGGGGTATCAGAATCATATCTCCTTGCTTTATAGGATAGTTAGCGCCATCAATATAGATAGATACTTCGCCGCCAAGCAGGAAATAAAATTCGTAATAATTGTGTGTATGGTCGTGTATAGTCGGCAGATTTCGGTCATTATAGTAATAAATCTCAAAATCCTTGGACAACATATATTGTCTGGTGCTGAAATTGGTCCGCAGGTCTTTTTTCATAAGCCCTCCTTGAAATGTGCAGGTTATAGGTTTCGAAACAATTCCGTCAATTTGAAAGCATTGTAGCATAAAACCGCAACTTTTGCAATGAGTACAACAATGCGACCAATTTCATTTCGAGGAAAATGTTTTATAATGAGGGTAACAGAAAAAATTGTGATGCGAAAGGAGAACGTAATTACTATGGAATTAAGCAGAGTTGGTTTAGAAAACCGTGCAGAATGGGAAGCAAAGGGGTACAAGCTTCCACAGTATGACAGAGAAGCAGTTATGACCGCTACAAAAGAAAATCCATTCTGGATTCACTTTGGAGCAGGAAACATTTTCCGTGCATTTCAGGCTAATGTTATGCAGAACATTTTAAACAGCGCAGCTATGGACAGAGGACTCATTGTTGCGGAAGGATTTGATTATGAAATCGTTGAGAAAATGAACCGGCCGCATGATGACTATACAATTCTTGTAACGTTAAAAGCAGACGGAAGTATCGAAAAGACGGTAATCGGTTCTGTAGTGGAATCCTGCATACTGGATTCAGAAGACGAGACAGAATATTCAAGATTAAAAGAAATCTTCTGCAAAGATTCTCTTCAGATGTGTTCTTTTACGATTACAGAAAAAGGCTATAGTCTTGTAGACGGCAAAGGAAATATGCTTCCGTTGGTAGAACAAGACCTTGCAAAAGGACCGGAAAAACCAGCAAGCTACATCGGCAAAGTAGCCTCCTTATTATATACGCGTTACCAGAACGGCGCAAAGCCGGTTGCAATGGTATCTATGGACAACTGCTCGCACAACGGTGACAAATTATACGCGGCAATCCATGCATTTGCAGAAGGCTGGGCGAAAAATGGACTGGCTGATGATGGATTTGTTGCATATATCAACGATAGAAGCAAGGTTTCTTTCCCTTGGTCTATGATTGACAAGATTACACCAAGACCGGATGCTTCTGTAGAAGCTATTTTAAAGAAAGATGATATAACAGGTCTTGAACCGGTTATTACTTCTAAGAACACATATGTAGCACCGTTCGTAAATGCAGAGGAATGTGAATATCTGGTAATTGAAGACTGGTTTCCAAACGGGCGTCCGGCAGAATTGGAACAGGGCGGACTTATGTTTACGGAACGCGAAACAGTAGACAAAGTAGAAAAGATGAAGGTTTGTACCTGTCTGAATCCGCTTCACACAACGCTTGCAGTATTTGGCTGCTTATTAGGATACGAAAAGATTTCGGAAGAAATGAAGGATGAGCAGCTTAAGAAACTCGTAGAGAGAATCGGATATGTAGAAGGGCTTCCTGTAGTAGTAAATCCGGGAATTTTAGACCCGAAGGAATTTATCGATACCGTGCTGCGTGTCCGTATTCCAAATCCGTTTATGCCGGATACGCCACAGCGTATTGCAACGGATACATCTCAGAAGCTTGCAATCCGTTTCGGTGAAACCATTAAAAATTATATCGCATCTTCCGATAAAGACGTTAAGGATCTGAAAATGATCCCATTGGTATTTGCAGGCTGGATGAGATATTTGATGGCAATCGATGATAATGGCAGCGGATTTGAACTTAGCCCGGATCCGCTTCTTGATACCGTTTGCCCAATTGTAGCAGATATCAAATTCGGTGATACGGATGTCGAAGAAAAAATCAGACCGTTATTAACAAACAAAGCCATCTTTGGTGTAGACCTTTACGAAGCTGGCCTTGCGGATTTAACCGTATCGTATTTCAGGGAATTGGTTGCAGGACCGGGTGCAGTCAGAGCTACGCTTAAGAAATATGTATAATGAAAATGTATGTAAATTTGTGCATGGAAAAAGAAATTTTTCGGGTTATTGGTGTTGTTCTGGTTTAAGAAATGTAGTATGATAAACCTAATAGGAAAAATATAGAAACTATATGAAAAAAGGAGAATATATCATGAGTCCAGTATTAGAAAAAATCCAGAAGACCGGTATTATTCCGGTAGTTGTACTCAACGACGCAAAAGATGCGGAACCATTGGCAAAAGCCCTTATCGACGGAGGACTTCCATGCGCAGAAGTTACTTTCCGTACAGATGCAGCAGAGGAAAGCATCCGTATCATGAAAGAAAAATTCCCGGAAATGCTTGTTGGCGCAGGTACGGTTCTTACAACAGACCAGGTTGACCGCGCGGTAGCAGCAGGTGCGGAATTTATCGTAAGTCCGGGATTAAATCCTAGAATTGTAAAATACTGTGTAGAAAAAAATATCCCAATCACACCGGGATGTGCAAATGCTTCCGATATTGAACAGGCAATTGAAAATGGTCTTGAAGTAGTTAAGTTCTTCCCTGCTGAACCGGCAGGCGGGCTTAAGATGATTAAGGCTCTTGCTGCTCCGTATGTTGGCGTGAAATTTATGCCTACAGGCGGAATCAATGCTACGAATGTCAAAGATTACCTTGCTTACGACAGAATTCTCGCTTGCGGCGGTAGCTGGATGGTAAGCGGTGACTTAGTAAAAGCTGGCAAATTCGATACGATCAAAGAATTGACAGCAGAAGCGGCTGCGATCGTTAAGGAAATGAGAGGCTAATTGCTAATCTTTTGGGCTGCCGCTGCTGCGGCAGCCCGTATTTTATAACTTTTTAGGAGAAAGACATGGACAAAAAATTCGATTTACTTACTTTGGGGGAAATCATGCTTCGTCTGTCGCCGCAAAACAGCGAGCGAATCGCAAAATGCAAGATGTTTGAAAAGCATATTGGTGGAGCTGAGCTTAACGTAGCAGCGGGAGTATCGCTTACCGGTTTGCGTACAGGCGTTATTTCTAAAATTCCGGATTCGGCAATTGGGGATTATATCAGAAATAAGGTGCGTTTCTGTGGAGTTAGTGATGATTACCTGATTTATGATAAGAATAGAAACGCGCGTCTGGGCGTGTACTATTATGAGATGGGTGCATATCCGAGAAAACCACAGGTTGTATATGACAGAGCAGGCTCTTCTGTAACAACAATTAAGGTAGAGGATTTTGAAGAAGAGATGTTTACCAATACCAGATGCTTCCATACATCGGGAATTACCCTGGCGCTTAGTCCGCAGTGCCGCCAAACAGGAGAGGAAATGATTAAGCGCTTTAAAGCGGCAGGTGCGCTGATTTCCTTTGATGTAAACTTTCGTGCGAACTTATGGACAGGGGAAGAGGCGAAAGAATGTATTGAAGCTATTCTGCCATATGTGGATATTTTCTTCTGTTCGGAAGATACGGCAAGACTTACCTTTAAAAAGACAGGAGATTTGAAACAAATCTTAAAGAGCTTTACAGAGGAATATCCGATATCTATCGTAGCAGCAACACAGAGAATTGTACATAGTCCAAAGCAGCACACCTTTGGCTCTATGATTTATAATGCAAAAGAAGATAAATACTATGAAGAAGAACCATACCGGAATATCGAGGTAATCGACCGTATCGGCAGCGGCGATCAGTACTGTGCAGGCGTATTGTACGGATTATTGTCTTCGGATATGGATTGCCAGAAAGCGCTTGTATATGGCAATGCCAGAAGTGCGGCAAAAAATACTATCCCAGGCGATATGCCATCGTTAGACAAAGATGAAGTTGACAGCATTATTGCAGATCATAACAATAAAGGCTATATCAGTGAGATGAAACGCTAAAGAAAAAGGCTGACCCAACAGTTTTTACGACTGTAGGGACAGCCTTTTTGTATAATAGGTAGCACCGCTGAAGCGAAAGTGTGCATGAAGCTTACATTTCATTCAACAGGAAGGTGCTTCCCGCATATGTCATATATGCACCGATGATGCAGACAGCAGCCGGAATAATGTATGCGGAAATCCGGCCAAGAATAAGTTCGAGCTTTTTGATAGCCACAGTGCCTTGTAATCGGTTATAGCCAAAATATATAAGGATTAACGGCAATGCATAGATAAAGGTATATAGTACGATAAATGCAAGAACCAGTGGAAATACAGGATTGTGTGAATCAAGCACCGCCAAAAAACCAAAGTATGGAAGTGCGCTTGTCAGTTCTACACCGCAAAATGCTGCACCCATGATAAAAAGCGAGAGCGGGGTAAGGCTTGCCGGTTTGCGGACTTCCGTATCTTCGGTTTTGCTCGTTGTTCTTACGGTTCTAAAAATAAGAATACTCCCCAGAATAAGGCAAAAGATTCCAAGCAGTATTTCTGCACTATAGGCATAAACAGGATATGCTTCAAACAGCCTGGTAATCAAATTGGAGATCACTGCAACAATACCATAATAGATACCAAGACCCAGCAGAATATTGGCAAGGCTGATTCCAAGAATAAAAAACCATACATCCCTCTTCTTTTTTACCATTGCCTGAATGAGCATTTGCTGCGCGATGGCAGATGGGTTGAGACTGTCAAAAAAACTTGTTGTAATTGCTGTTCCTAATAGACTTAACATAATTTACCTCCATAAAAATAGCGTTTGCATCCCATCTTCAAAGACCTAATGATGTGACACAAACGCTTTCGCTTACTACCCGGTGGCAGTTCATTTTTTAATTGTTATATACCATATACCACAGTAAAACCGATTTGTCAATGGTATAATACAATCAGAGATTATTTTCCGTCTAATTTATCAAGCATATCCCATACGTTGAGCATATACATGATACCAAGTGCGCGGTCATACAAGCCGTATCCAGGACGTACATTACCAGGCTCTTCATCCCAAAGATGACGGCCGTGGTCAGGACGGATATATCCTTCATAACCGCAATCATGGTAAGCCTTTAAGATATCAAGAATTCCTGTATCGCCATCACAATCGCGGTGGCTTACTTCGGAAAAGTCCCCATTTTCAAAGTGTTTTACGTTACGGATATGTGCAAACGCAATGCTTGCGGACAATATCAGCAACATTGTTGTTCGGGTCAGCATTTAAACTTCCGGAGCATAATGTTAAACAGTTATATGGGTTGTCAACCATCTTTAAGAAACGGTCGATATTTTCTTCGCAGGTTAAGA
>CALWLL010000046.1 GCA_944381555.1 uncultured Agathobacter sp.
TTATAGGCTTTCAATGTGCTAAACGGATTGAAAAAGCGGAGGTTTTATGGTAGTATGAAAACGATATTTAATGTGTCCTTTCGGTGCTACAAGCGAGAAAGGAGGCACATATGGGTAAATCTCTTAATGGCAAAGAATTAGGAAGAGGTATTACACAAAGAAAGGATGGTATCTATCAAGGTAGATTTGTGAATCGCTTTGGGAAGAAGCAAACGATTTATGCATCAACGCTAAATGAAGTAAGACAAAAACTGAGAAATGCTCAATATGAAGATGAGAAAGCTCTTAATGTAGTGACAAAGGATATAACTCTTGATGAGTGGTATGAGGTGTGGATGGATACTTGTAAGAAGAATTGCAGAGCTTCCACAAAGGAAAGTTATGCAACCCATTACAGACGTATTCAAAAAGCACTAGGCTGGAGAAAACTAATTTCATTGAATCTGATCATTCTGCAACAGGCTATAAATGAATTGGTTAGTGACAATGCCAGAAAGAATTCCAAGAAGATTCTGGTTGATATGCTTGATAAAGCAGTAGATGCAGATTTGCTTATAAAAAATGTTGCGAAGCAAATCAATCCAGTTATTACAAAGGAAGAAAAGAGAGAAAGAAGAGTATTAACAGTTAAAGATGAAGAGATGTTTCTGAAGCAGGCAGAAGGAAGTTTTTATTATAATCTGTATGTTGTTGCTTTGGATACCGGACTTCGTGTCGGAGAGCTGATGGGGTTGACTTGGAATGATGTGGACTTGAAGAAAAAGGTATTGCATGTTCGACATACACTGTGTTACTTTCGTAAGGATGGAACATACATCCATGAAATGCATGACACAAAAACAAAGAACAGCAGAAGAACAATACCACTGACACAACGTGCTTATGATGCATTAAAACAGCAAAAAGTTCAGAAGTTCCAAATTCGATTAAAAGGCAAAGTTGCTCCACAAGGTTTTGAGGATTTGGTGTTCATAACAAGAAACAATCGTCCGACACAGCAGTTTTTGGTGCAGGAGTGTATGCTATTGACTATCAAGCATATTCAAAAAACGAATCCTGAGTATGAGGTGTTTTCGCCACATTCGTTTCGTCATACTTTTGCAACTAGAGCAATTGAAAATGGTATGCAACCGAAAACATTGCAGAAAATACTAGGGCATGCTTCTTTGCAGATGACAATGGATTTATATTGCCATGTAACAGAAGATACCTTATTCGATGCAATGAAGTTGATGGAGAAGAAGTGTGTATAGCGAGTTGTCTTTTCTAAAAAGTGTGTAGTAAGTGTGTAGTAAGAGAAAATTGAAAAAGTAAAAGAGGCTAAAAAGCCCGTAAATACAGGAGGTCAAGAGACAATGGAAGCATACAAGCAGGAATTTATAGAATTTATGGTAGAAAGCGATGTACTAAAATTTGGTGACTTTACACTTAAGAGCGGCAGGAAATCGCCATTTTTTATGAATGCCGGGGCATATGTAACAGGTTCTCAGCTAATGAGACTTGGCGAATATTATGCAAAAGCAATTCACGATAATTACGGGGATAACTTTGATGTATTATTCGGGCCGGCTTATAAAGGGATTCCAATCAGTGTTGTAACAGCAGTCGCCTACAGCAAGCTGTATGGAAAAGAAATCCGCTATTGTTCTGACCGTAAGGAGGAAAAAGATCACGGTGCGGATAAAGGGAGTTTCCTTGGCAGTAAACTAAAAGACGGCGACAGAGTCGTTATGATCGAAGACGTTACCACTTCCGGCAAATCTATGGAAGAAACCGTTCCAAAGGTAAAAGGTGCGGCGGACGTTGAAATCATCGGACTTATGGTTTCCTTAAACCGCATGGAAGTTGGCCTTGGCGGGGTTAAGAGCGCGTTAGATGAGATTAAGGAAACCTACGGTTTTCAGGCGCGGGCTATTGTTACTATGGAAGAGGTAGTAGAACATTTATATAATCGAAAGTGCCAGGGCAGAGTGGTAATTGACGATACGATTAAGGCTGCAATTGATGCATACTATAAGCAGTATGGCTGCAAATAGTAAGCGTAAGAAAAAAAAAATGTGGGTATGCTTTATAGCATACCTGCTTTTCTTGAGTTATCTCTTATTTTTCTCCAGCTATTTTGGAAGAGCAGAGCTTGGAGAGGGAGAGTATCGTTATAATCTGACTCTGTTTCATGAGATTAAACGGTATGTAAGATATGGGATAAGGACAGATTCGTGGTATTTATTTTTTATAAATGTATGCGGCAACATTGCGGTATTTGTTCCGGTGGGAGTGTTTCTCCCGGCGCTGCTGAAGCCTTGTAGAAATGTATTCTTTACAGTGCTCATTAGTATGGAAATAAGTCTCTTTGCAGAGATTACCCAGATTGTTACCAGAGTCGGCAGCTTTGATGTGGATGATTTGCTGTTAAACACCATAGGCGGATTATGCGGATATATCGTATTTATGATATGGAGGATGATGCATGAGAAGAAGACGAAGAATATATAAGTTTACAGAAAAATCCCATTCCAAAAGGGCGATAGCTGCATCGGTTGCGGCAAGCCTTTTACTGGTACTGTATCTGGTATTTGTATATCTGGCTTATAAAAGTGTCGGAGGATTATCCGCCTATTATGGAAGTGCGGGTGTTATGGCAATGCTTTTGTCCATTATTTCGCTTGTGGTCTCGATTACAAGTTTTAAAGAAGAGGATTCCTTCCAGTTATTTCCAAGGCTTGCATTTATCACATCACTAGGGGCGACAATCCTGTGGACAGGAACCTTTATTATTGGATTAGTATAGAAAGGTAATGGTATGAAATATTTAGAATTGATAAAAGAATCGAATGAAGAGATCATAGAGCGTTATGAATTGGTGTGTGAACGTGTGGGAGAAATTGCACAGGATGCGTCCACCACAGGAAAAGCTGCGGATTATTTTTCAAAAACAGCCTCTTATTTATGCAGTCTCTATGAGCTGGCAGCCGACTCACATTCGGGAAAATTAGCCGGTATGCCGCTAAAAGAAGGACAGGAATTAAACAAGAAACTCTATAAAGATGTGCATGGCACAGCGTATGAGACAAGCTATGCAAATCCTGTTTATGCAGCAGCACAGCTTGGATTAGAGGCAGGGCAGATTCTTTCATCACTCTATACGCAGATTCGCGGATATGTGAGTAAGGCGGCAGAAGGAAATCTGCTGTATCTATGCATTTACTCAGAGCTGTTCGTTGAAATTTTCAATTATTTCGAAGAGAAAGAATGCGATATAGAACTGGTGAAATCAGCCATTTATTCTTTCTGCCATGATTATACAGAAATATTTAACGAAGATCATATTGCCCGTCTTACAAATCCGGACTATGATTACTGTATGAATATTCTTATGGAGGCAGACTTATCAGAACCGGACTATCTTTATCGTTATGGATTGTTTGTAGGGGAGAATGAACTGGCAAGCGTGAAGTTTTTAAATACACTCTCCGAGGAAGAGATAAAAGCAATGGCTTCTACCTATACGGAGGGCTATCGCATTGGCTTTATCATGGGAAATAAGGATTTAAGCAAGAAAACAGTCGCAGCAGTCCGCTATCCAATCGGCTTTGAACGTATGGTCAAAGAGGCGGTAAAAAACTTTGCGCAAATGGGATTGGAATGTGTTCTGCACCCATTTTCGACACAGGTAAATAAACAGTATGCATATGACCACAGAGAAGACAAGGCTCTCTGGTTTGATAAGGCTTATGTGGAAAGAAGCCTCGAAGTCTACCGCACGGTATTCGAAAAACATAAAACTGCGTGCGCAGGATATGCCGGACCAGCGGTTATCGAGGTATTTGGTGAAGAACCATTCTCACCAAAAACAACAGAAGAAGCATTAAAACTTTCAGATAAGCAGCAGCAGACGCTTGTGTATGAGCGAAGTGAGTTCGGAAGACTTATGAACCAGTATATTAAGGGCGAGGAGCGCAGCTTTACGATTATCGCTTATCCAATTGCTGAAATCGGAGAGAAATATGAAGAGATTTTTGCAGAAACAGTCAAAATCAATACATTGGATTATATTCTCTACCGTGACATGCAGCAAAAGATGATCGATGTGTTAGATTCCGGGAAACAGGTTCATATTCTTGGCGCGAACGGAAATAAGACAGACCTTTATGTTACAATCCCGGCGCTGCATAATCCGGAAAAAGAAACGGCTTTTGAAAACTGCGTGGCAGACGTAAATATTCCGGTTGGTGAAGTATTTACCTCTCCGGTATTAAAAGGTACGACAGGCAAGCTTCATGTAAGTCAGGTATATCTTCGTGGTTATAATTTCCTTAATTTAGAGATTGATTTTACAGACGGTATGATTACGGATTACACCTGTACAAACTTTGAAACGGAAGAGGAAAACAAAAAATACATTCGCGACAATATCCTAAGTCACCATGAGACTCTTCCAATGGGAGAGTTTGCAATTGGAACAAACACCACAGCTTATCGTATGGCCAGAGTGTATGATATTGCGGCAAAGCTGCCAATCCTTATTGCCGAGAAGACAGGACCTCACTTTGCAGTGGGGGATACCTGCTTTAAATATGACGAGGACAATATAACCTATAATCCGGACGGAAAAGCAATCATTGCAAGAGAAAATGAGGTATCGGCGCTTCGTAAGACAGACCCGTCGAAGGCTTATTATAACTGTCACACCGATATTACCATTCCATATGACGAATTGGCGCATATCCGCGTGATAAAGGCAGATGGTACGACAAAAGATATTATCCGGGATGGCAGATTCGTTCTGGAGGGTACAGAGGAATTAAATAAACCACTTGATGAGATGTAAAAAGGAGGAAACAAACATGGCACTTGTAGGAATTGTTATGGGAAGCGACTCAGATATGCCGGTAATGGCAAAAGCCGCTGACATATTGGAGGAATTGGGAATCAGTTATGAGATGACAATTATCTCTGCACACAGAGAACCGGACGTGTTTTTTGAGTATGCAAAAAGCGCAGAGGAAAAAGGTTTTAAGGTAATCATCGCAGGTGCAGGAATGGCGGCGCATCTTCCGGGGATGTGTGCGGCAATCTTCCCAATGCCGGTTATAGGTATACCAATGCACACCACATCACTTGGAGGACAGGACTCCCTTTACAGTATTGTGCAGATGCCTTCCGGAATACCGGTTGCAACCGTTGCTATCAACGGCGGCGCCAATGCAGGTTTGCTTGCGGCCAAAATCCTTGCTACTTCAGATGCAGAGCTTCTTGCGAAATTGAAAGATTACAGCACGAAGTTAAAGGAACAGGTTCAGGCGAAGGATGCAAGACTTCAGGAGGTTGGATATAAGAATTTTTAAAAGGTAAATGTATGGTTATAAGAATTTCTAATTATTAACTTAACAATATATAATTGGAAAAAGCAGGTGCCCGAAGTTATACTATAGGTAAGTAACTTCGGGCATTTTTATATACAGGAGGAAAACAGAATGGATTACAAAAATTCCGGTGTTGATATTGAAGCAGGATACAAATCAGTAGAGCTGATGAAGGAGCATGTTAAAAAAACCTTACGGCCGGAAGTGTTAGGCGGACTTGGGGGTTTTTCGGGAGCTTTTTCGCTTGCCAAAATCAAAGAAATGGAGGAACCGACTCTGGTATCCGGTACAGACGGATGTGGAACGAAGGTAAAACTGGCATTTATATTAGACAAGCATGACACCATCGGTATTGACGCAGTTGCCATGTGTGTAAACGATATTGCATGTGCGGGCGGTGAACCATTATTTTTCTTAGATTACATTGCCTGTGGTAAGAATTACCCGGAAAAAATCGCTACAATTGTAAAAGGAGTGGCAGAAGGCTGTATACAGTCCGAATGTGCATTAATCGGAGGCGAGACAGCAGAGCATCCGGGACTTATGCCGGAGGATGAATATGACCTTGCCGGTTTCGCGGTTGGTGTTGTTGACAAAAAGGACATCATTACGGGAGAGACCTTAAAAGATGGCGACATTATCATTGGTATGGCTTCTTCGGGCGTACATTCAAACGGTTTCTCATTGGTCCGTAAAATATTTAAAATGGATGCCGAAACCTTAAATACCTATCACGAAGAATTAGGCAAAACACTTGGGGAAGCGCTTCTTGCTCCAACCAGAATTTATGTAAAAGCATTAAAGGCTGTAAAAGAAGCCGGTGTTAAGATAAAAGCCTGCAGCCACATTACGGGCGGCGGTTTTCAGGAAAATGTTCCGCGTATGCTGCCGGAGGGAAAACGCGCAGTTATTGAGAAAAACAGCTATGAAGTTCCGGCAATCTTTAAGATGATGGCACGAAAGGGACAGGTAGAAGAAGATGTGATGTACAATACTTATAACATGGGTATCGGTATGATGGTTTGTGTAGATCCGGCTGACGTGGAGAAGACGATGGAAGCGATAAGAAGCGCCGGAGATACCCCTTATGTGATAGGCAGGATTGTAGATGGTGAAAAAGGAGTAACCTTATGCTAAAAATCGCAGTATGCGTTTCCGGTGGTGGAACGAATCTTAAAGCAATCATGGACGCACTGGAAAATAAAACGATTACAAATACGGAAATTGCCGTTGTAATCAGTAACAATAAGAATGCGTATGCCCTAGAACGCGCAAAAGAACGCAATATTGAAAATATCTGCATCTCACCGAAGGATTATAGCGACAGAGCAGAATTTAATAAAGCCTTTCTTGCAAAATTAGACTCCTATGACGTGGATCTTGTAGTTTTGGCGGGCTTTCTGGTTGTAATTCCACCGGAAGTAATCGCCAGATACCGTAATCGCATAATTAACGTTCATCCATCCTTAATTCCGTCCTTCTGCGGAACAGGATATTATGGGCTTAAGGTACATGAAGCGGCATTAGAAAGAGGCGTTAAGGTAACAGGTGCAACCGTTCATTTTGTAGACGAAGGAACGGATACAGGACCTATCATTTTTCAGAAAGCTGTAGCGGTTGAGAATGGCGATACGCCGGAGATTCTGCAACGCCGTGTTATGGAGCAGGCGGAGTGGGTGATTCTGCCCAAAGCAATTCAGGCAATTGCAAATGGCAAAGTAAAGATTGTCGATGGCCGCGCAGTCGTTGCAGAGTAATGTATTGCGTAATATCGATGCAGGATTAGTCCCAAAGAATTAGGAAGAAAGAGGTCTTCTTATATTGGATACAGGAGAAAGGACAGGAACATGAAAGTTTTAATCGTAGGAAGTGGCGGAAGAGAACATGCCATTGCGGCAGCAGTTGCAAAAAGCCCTCAGGTAGAAAAGATATACTGTGCGCCGGGCAACGCAGGAATTGCAGGAATTGCAGAATGTGTGAATATCGGGGCAATGGAATTTGAACGGCTTGTTGCATTTGCAAAGGAACGCAAAATCGATTTTACCATTATCGGCATGGATGATCCATTGGTAGGCGGTGTGGTAGATGCGTTTGAAGCAGAAGGGCTAAAGGTGTTCGGGCCTAGAAAAAATGCAGCTATCTTAGAAGGCTCTAAGGCGTTTTCCAAAGACTTAATGAAGAAATATAACATACCAACGGCGGCGTATGAGAATTTTGATGACCCTCAAAAAGCGATCGAATATTTAAAAACAGCAAAAATGCCAATCGTTTTAAAAGCAGATGGACTTGCTTTGGGAAAAGGCGTTCTGATTTGTAATACGTTAGAAGAAGCATTAGCAGGCGTAAAAGAAATAATGGAAGATAAGAAATTCGGAACCGCCGGAAATACAATGGTAATAGAAGAATTTATGACAGGCCGTGAAGTATCCGTTCTTTCCTTTGTAGATGGAAAAACCATTAAGATTATGTCTTCCGCACAGGATCATAAGCGTGCAAAAGACAAAGATGAAGGGCTTAATACCGGAGGAATGGGAACCTTCTCGCCAAGTCCGTTCTATACCAAAGAAGTGGATGCATTTTGTAAGAAGCATATCTATCAGGCAACCGTAGATGCAATGGCTGCTGAGGGACGTGAATTTAAGGGGGTTATTTTCTTCGGACTTATGCTGACAGAGGAAGGCCCAAAGGTACTTGAATATAATGCTCGTTTTGGTGACCCGGAAACGCAGGTTGTTCTTCCGCGTTTAAAGAATGACATCATTGAGGTAATGCAGGCGTGCGTGGACGGAACATTGGATAAGATAGATCTGGAATTTGAAGACCGTGCCGCAGTATGTGTTGTATTAGCATCAGACGGATATCCGCTTGCTTATGAAAAAGGATTTCCAATCACAGGGTTTGAACATTTCGAGGGTAAGGATGACTATTTCTGTTTCCATGCCGGAACAAAGTTTGATGAGGATGGGAATATCGTAACAAACGGCGGACGTGTGCTTGGAATTACTGCAATCGGGGAGGATTTAAAGGAAGCAAGGGTAAAAGCCTATGCTGCAACGGAATGGATCTCGTTTTCAAATAAGTATATGCGAAGCGATATTGGAAAAGCAATTGATGAGGCAGAATAGGGATATAACAATATGAAATGAGGAGATGCCGTAAAAACGGACATCTCCTTTTTGCAAATTACTATTTAAATATATGGCGTGATTTCACACTCATATTCTATCCAGGAGAGGATTTCATCTTCCTTGATTTTTTGCGGCGTATCAATGATAAATGTATAATTGCGGGAATTTTCTGCATTTTTTTTGATACGGGTATCCTGAACTTTGATTCCGTACTGTGACAGAAATTCCGTCAGATGCGCCTGATAATCGTCTCTTGTTACTCCGTTTATAATCAGCTTTTTAATACGGCTTCCGCGTAAAAGCTTAAAATTCATATGCAGGAGAACCTGCGATACAATCATAACAAGTGTAACAGCCAGACCTACTACATACATTCCGCTGCCAAATGCCATGCCGATGCCTGCTGTAGCCCAAAGACCGGCAGCCGTTGTCAAACCGGTAATGGTGTTTTTATGAACAAAGATAGTTCCTGCGCCGAGAAAACCAACGCCGCTGACGATTGTGGACGCTACGCGCGAAGGGTCAAGACGCACATCGGCTCCTGAGATTAGACTATCGGTAATCACATCATAAAATGCATATTTGGATATAACCATCATAAGCGCAGCTCCGCAGGCAACCATAAAATGTGTTCGGATTCCGGCTTCTTTGGAACGGTACTGGCGTTCAAAGCCTACCAGAATTCCACAGATGCCTGCGCAAATAATTCTTATAATATAGTATAGATATTCTATTTCGAATAAACCCATTAAAATTCCCCCTGATACCTAGATTAGACATATATTATAGCAGAAAAGGAACGCATGTGTATGCTAAATTGTCCTTTTTTTAAAAATATTTTGTCAATACGAACAAAAATGTAGTAATTGTATTTACAATATGTTAAAATACTATGTGGCTATATAAAACAATGCTTTTATAATAAAGAGGGAAATAGATTGAAAAAAGCAATTATTTTTGATATGGACGGAACGCTGTGGGATTCCGCCGATAATGTGGCAATTTCATGGAATATTGCCATGAGGAAGTTTGGTTATGAGAGAGAGCCTATTAACAGTGCGGATATGCAGAGGGTTATGGGCAGGACAATGGATGAGATTGCGGAGATTCTTTTTGATAAAATAAAAGGAAAAGAGAGAGAAGAACTTCTGGATATGGCCTGTAAAGAAGAAAATGCTTATCTGAGGGAGCATGGGGGCGTGCTTTATCCGCATGTTCGTAAGACGATGGAAGAATTACAAAAAGATTATCGTCTTTTCATAGTAAGCAACTGTCAGGCTGGGTATATTGAGGCTTTTTTGGACTATTATCAGCTTCATGATTTAGTGGAGGATATAGAATGCTTTGGAAATAACGGAAAACCAAAAGCAGACAATATCCGGCGGATTTGTGAGCGGAATGGCGTCAGTCCTGAGGATGCAGTATATGTTGGAGATATTCAGGGGGACTATGATTCCAGCATGGCGGCGGGGGTAAAGTTTATCCATGCTGCGTATGGATTTGGAACTATTCGTGGAGAAGTGGCGGAAATCCATACATTTTCTGAGTTGCCGCAAGTAGTTAAGAAGGTTTTATAATATACATTAAGAAAAGTGGGGGATTGTATGCAGGCTGCAAATGAACAGATACAAGATGTTTCGGATGAAAAACTTCAGTTTGAGCTTATGAAGATGGTTGCGGAACTGAATCAGGAGAAGTTTCTGGAATATGACTGTGCTTCGGATATTGCAACGTTGTCCATAGTAAGTAACGGGCGTTTTGTGGTTAAAGAGGTAATGCAGGATTACTTGAACAAGGGGGATAAGTTAGTTTCACGCATAGCGGAAAAAGACCGGGAACTATACAACAAGGAGTTTGCACGCTGCCTGAAAAAACCAATCAACCGTGTGTTTGACATACAATTTTTAAATGACAGGAATGAGAAGATTTGGCACCGCGTCTATTTGGTAAGTATAGGGGACAAGAATCGCGTGGTTACCAAGATAGGAGCGCGTATTGTTTCTATTCATAAGGAAAAGCAGGCAACTGAGCTGCTTCGTATGCAGGCAGAGAGAGATTCTTTATCAGGTATTTACAACCATAAAACCTATGAGGAATTAAGCAGGAACCTAATTCGCAAAAATTCAGATGGAATTTTGTTTCTTATCGTGGATATAGATGATTTTAAACAGATTAATGATACCTATGGACATCATGCAGGAGACAGTATCATTAAACAGGTAGGTGAAGTTCTACAGCTTGCAGTGAAAGACTTTGGTATTGCAGGCAGAACAGGCGGAGATGAGTTTTCTGTATGTCTTGCAAATATCTGGGACAAGGAAACAGCAGCGGCAATCTGCCTTCGCATCAGGGATGCCTTGAAAAAGTCTCAGGAAGGTGTGGACTTTTCAGTTTCTATTGGCGCGGCGCGAAGCGGCGGAAGGATTTGTACCTATGAGGAACTGTTTTTTGAGGCGGACGAGGCATTATACTTTGTAAAAGAAAATGGCAAGAACCAGATTGTTTTTGCAGAAGAAATCAGCCGGAAAAAATGTGAAATCAATGAAAACCGCGAAGAGGAGATTCTGCTGTCAGAAGAAGAAATTGATTTGGAACAGATGCTGGAATACCGGATTGTTGCAGATTCTACGACTAAGAAGATTCTTTACATAAATAAGTCTGCAAGAGATGCGCTCGGTCTGTCACTGGAGCAGGCACAAAAGCTTTGCTGCTATGAGCTGCTGCTGGGCAGAAACAAAGAGTGTGATGTATGTGAAATGTATTCCAATTATGTACACGCATTGGATGATAAAGAGTCCGGTGGACTTAGAGAATATATTCCGGACGGAAAGTTTATTGTACAGAGTAAATTCTGTATCTGGAAGGGCAATCCTGCCCGAATGATTACGCTTATGGATGTAAACAATGGAAGACATCTGGAAAAGTGTTTTGAACAGGAGTTTGAAAGCCAGCAGACAATTAACAGATGCTGGAATATTATTTATGATACAGATACGCAGGAGGTAGATTATAAGAAAATACTACGAGTGCTGAATGAATATTATGATGCAGATGTTTGTGCCATAATCAGCAAAAAGGGCTCTGAGTATAAGGATGTATATGAATATCACAAAGATTCCTCAGAAGCGGTTGCAAAGGGAATTTATAAATCTGTAGAAGAGGGGATATTTCCTAAACTGGAAGTTCTCATTAATGAGGACGGTTATATGCGCCGGCGTTATATTGAGAAAAAGCTTGCCGAGAATACAGAACTGGTTGAGGAGCTGGAAAAGAGATTTGTACACAATACATTAGGTATTAAATTGGCAAGACGTGATGAGTTCGTGGGTATTTTGCTCGTTATAAATCCAAGAAACCATATGAATGACTGGCATATGCTAAAGCGTATTGGTATTTTCTTTACGACTGATTTGCTTCGTAAGGCATTGTCAGATACAAGAGCTTATGAAGAAAATCACGACATGCTGACGAATCTTTGGAGCAGATCGTTCTTTACCGAGTGGCAGGTGCGGTTTGGAAATGACTTTAAGAAGAATTTTGGAGCTTTTACTGCAGATATATTTCATTTAAGGGAAATCAACTTGGAATTTGGCTATGAGAATGGTAATGAACGATTGAAAGAAGTGGCGGAGCTTTTTAAAACTGTATTTGCCGGATATAGTATTTTCCGCTATGATACGGACCAGATACTGGCCATTTGCCATGAAACGGAAAAAGAAGATTTCCAGAAACTGGTCAACTATTTTAAGGAGCAGATGGAAGAACTAGGGGTTGAGTTAAGCTGTGGATATTCATGGACCGCAAACGGTGATTTGGCAGATGTAATCCGTGAAGCAAACGATTATTTGAAAAAGGACAAGATTCGTCTTGAGAACAATAATAATCAGGAAGGTAAAATTCTTAAACAGATAGAGCAGGATATCCAGAAACTGATTCGTGAGGGCAATTTCCGCGTTTTTATACAGCCGAAGGTAGATATCGTCTCCGGGAAAACGGTTGGAGGGGAAGGCTTGATTCGTTTGTATGATGAGGTTCGCGGATTTGTGCCACCTGCCTACTTTATTCCGCTGTTAGAGCAGCGTGGAGTCGTATATCTGATCGACCTGTTTGTTTTAAAGGAGATATTTAAGTTTCAGAAAGAGCTGCTTGATACAGGAAGAAAAGTTGTACCGATTTCTGTAAACTTTTCTAAAAACACACTGACCTATAATCCTTTGATGGAGCGGATTAAAGAGTTTTATGACGCTTATCCGATTCCAGATGGCTTGATTCAGATTGAGATTACAGAGACCATCAGCAGTATGAGCCACATTGTGGTAAATAATATTGCCAATTCCTTACATAATATGGGATTTTCTGTATCTATGGACGATTTTGGGACAAAGTACTCTAATATGGCTGTTCTGACGCAGTTTGAGTTTGACACGGTAAAGGTTGACCGTTCCCTGCTGACAGATGTTGAGAAGAACCAAAAGAATAAAACGGTATTGAAACACACTCTGGAAATGCTAAAAGACCTTAGTGTGGAGACTGTAATAGAAGGTGTAGAGACTGCTGAGCAGGTTGAAGTTCTGCGTGAACTTGGCTGTGATATTGTTCAGGGTTACTTCTACGGCAGACCAGAGCCTATGGAAAAATTTTATGAGCTTTTTATGTAAAAAAGAATTAAAGCATCCTCGGAAAATCAGTGCGTTCAAAGCAGGACTGATACTTCCGGGGATGTTTTTTTGGGAACCGTTAAAAGATAGAGTCAAATGCACATAAGGAGCCCCACCCTGTCTGCTGGTTCGGGTACTGGGAAAAACCGGGCAGTAATTCGGTTCCGTTTATAAGATAAGCCTTTATTTTTTCGCCATACAAAAATATATCATTCCCGTCAAGAATCCCCCATTGCATAAGTAAGGCTGCAGTCCCTGTTACAAATGGAGCAGCCATAGAGGTACCCGTACGGCTTGTATATCCCCCTCCGGGTGCGCTGGAGATAATGTTTACGCCCGGCGCCACAAGGTCGGGTTTTACCTGCTGGTTGTTCCATGTAAAGCCTCTTCCGGAAAAAGGCGCAATGATATTTTGGCTGGAGTCATAGGCGCCTACGGTAATTACGCGGGAAGCTGTAGAAGGAATGGTAAGGGTAGTGTCCGGTGTTGGTCTAAGAAAGGCTGTCGCCTGATTTCGGATAGCTGAGGCAGGCATCCACATATCCCATTGTCCATTGCGTATTCTTTGCGGCGTGAGGCGAATCGTCCAGACGCCGGAAGTCAGGTAGGAATAGCGGGGAAGAAAATCCAGATATATTTCCTGAAACGGACTATACGGGGTTGGCTCTCCGTTATAGGAATATACTTCTGTTTCACCAAAAGGGTAACGCCAGGTTTCAGGGACAGATGGAATACTGACGCCTGCACCCACCGGCGGCGACAAGGTTATGGTAAATTCATCCCAGAAGTTTTTCCATAATTGAATGTTAAGCGCAGTGGTATAATCGCTTATGCTAAATTCTACGGTCTGGGACTGTGTAGGAGACAGGACCCCGCTCGTATGTCCGTTAGAGGCACCCTCGTTGCCGCTCCCGACCACAATGGAGATGCGCCCAAGCAGAGCCACAGAATCCAAATAGGTTTCTAACAAAGAGCTTCCGCTGTGAGAGCCATAAGTGTTTCCAAAACTCAAATTTATTGCCAACGGAATATTGCGGGCGAGGCTTTCCCGGACGCAGAAATCTACGGCCATCATCAGCAGGGAGGTGCTTGGAAAGCTGTTCGGACCCGGAATCCCAAGTTTTACAATGATTAACTCTGACTCGTAGGCAGCACCACGATAGACGCCGTCAGAAGCCCTGCCGTTTCCTGCTGCAATACCTGCAACGGAAGTTCCATGTCCGGAAATGTCCTGACTAGGGCAGATGGAGTACCGGCTTTGCGGGTCGTTTGTTTGCAGAGCGCGGTTTATGGTCTGGGCGGTAAAAAGTGTACCAAACGGGTATTGGGCAGGCGGCGCACCTCCCTCGACCGTTTCAGAAAGAATAGTCTGATCCCATAAAGCAGTAATTCTTGTGGTGTTATCGGGGTTTTGGAAATCGGGATGGGCATAATCAATGCCGGAATCAATAATGCCGATTAGAACGCCTCTTCCCGTAAGATTTGGAATGCGTGTCTGCAAGGATGTAATGCAGGAGGCTCTTTTCCCTTCCGTTACTTCATAAAAGAGCTGCTTTGGTTTTTCCATATATGTAATGATATTATCTGATGCGACTTCATCAATCAATGAGGAAGGAACCTGAAGTATTCCATAGTTATTCAGGAGCTCCACTACCTGTACCTGCGGATATTTTACTGCAATATCCGCCAGATTGCCGGAGTATTGGACGATGACCTCCCAACTGTCTTCGGAAGGAGAAAATCCGATGGATAAGTCGCTGGATTTTTCCCGATCCTCCGGGGTGGCGTTAAGCGCGGCACGAAAAAGGGTTTCTATTTTCTGATTTGTTTCCATGAGGTAATGCTTTCTTGAAAAAGTTGTTATTATATTCTTATGAAGCGTTTTTTAGAAAATGTAGTATCTTTAAGGAGAAATTAAGAAAAAACGTATAGTATGGTAAACCTTATTATGTTAGAATGCTACTGTATTGGATAATTATTATGGTTATCATAGGAGGAATGAAAATGTTAACAGTGACTCATGTTACGAAAAAGTATCATAAGGTGGTTGCCAATGATGATATCAGCTTTGTGCTTGCGGATGGGCAGATTGGTATTTTGCTGGGACCGAATGGTGCAGGGAAATCCACAATCATCAAATGTATTATGGGATTTCTAAAATATCAGGGGATGATTCAAATTGATGGATTACATAATAAATCTTTGCCGGCAAAAAAGATTATGGGCTATGTTCCGGAAATTCCGTCCCTATATCCGAACCTGACGGTAGAAGAACATATGGAATTTATTGCAAGGGCATATAAACTTACGGATTACCAGGCGTATAAAGAAGAACTTCTGGTACGATTTGAGCTAGATGATAAAAAGAAAAAATTCGGCGATGAGCTTTCGAAAGGAATGCAGCAAAAACTAAGTATCTGCTGCGGGCTGCTTCCAAAACCGAAGCTAATCCTGTTTGATGAACCGATGATTGGTCTTGACCCACATGCAATCAAAGAGTTGAAGAAGATGTTTGTGGAATTAAAGGAGCAGGGGTGTTCTCTTCTTATCAGCACGCACATGATCGACAGTATCGAAGAACTTTGGGATACCACATATATTATGAAGGATGGTAAGTTTGCGGCCGCTGTTACAAAAGATGAAGCGGCAAACGGAACAAAGAAATTAGAGGATATTTTCTTTGAAATCACAGAGGGCGGACAAGATTGCAGTTCGGCAGAGGAAATCGCGGAACATGGAAATGAGGTGTAGTCTATGAGATTGTGGAGATATTATGCATTTCATACTTTTATCAACTCCATTAAGAAGATGTTTCGCAGCACTTTTATTATTGTTTTGGCAGTGATTATCGCTATAGGGTTTGTATTTGGTATGGCAGGAGTTATTATTAGCTCCGTCATTTTTGAAGAGGGGACTGCCGGAGAGGAAAATTATGACCCGACACTTCGCGAAGGATATGGCGATTCGGAATACGGAATGTTTGATAAAAATGGAGAGTTTTTGTTTTACGAGGATTTAGTGGATGAAGGATTGGGCGGTTATGATGAAAGCGGTGCCTTCATTTATTATGAGGACGCATTAGAGCAGAATCTGGGATACTATGATGAAAACGGTGATTTTATCTTCTACTATGATGAAATGACTGAGGAAGACGTTGCGCAGATGTTTTTGGTTGCAGAGGCAGCTGCGTTGGTTTTAGTCCTGATAATATTAGCATATGGCGCGCATTCAGGCATGAAAAAGGGAAGTGATATTTTTACGATGGCGGACGTAAACTTTCTGTTTACAGCGCCAATAAAGCCTCAGTCGGTTTTGTTGTTCCGATTGTCCTTTCAAATGCTGGCAGTCATTACGGGATCTGTTTATCTTTTATTCCAGATTCCAAATCTGGTAATTAACGCAGGGGTGTCTTTAGAAGCCTGCCTGCTTATTTTTGTGGCACTAATCATTACGTTCATCTATCAGAGACTTTTTTCTGTAGGAATGTACACCATTGTAACTACTTATGAAAAAAGCCGGAAATTTGTTCTTCCAGTATTGATTGGTATCGTTGTGATTCTGGCAGGAATCGTAGGACTTGTGTATTTATCAACGGGCGAGGATATCTGGCACACATTGGAACTGACGCTTTCTTCCGGCTGGATGCGGCTGATTCCGATTGTGGGCTGGATAAAAGGACTTTTTATCCATGCAATAGGCGGAAATGTTCCAATGATTTTGATATATCTGCTGTTGAATATCATTGGAATTCTAGGGCTGGTGTACGCTATCTGGCATATTAAGGCGGACTTTTATGAGGATGCCATGACAGGGGCACAGGCCAAAGAAGACCTTCTTGCTGCAGCGAAAGAGAATCGTAAGGTGGTTGAAGTAAATGCAGATGGAAAGCCGAAAAAAGAAAAACGTAAAGTAAAGGAATCGCAGGGACAACTTTTTGGAAAGTCGGCGGGAGCAACTGTCTTTTTTGCAAAAGAACTGTTGGTACGAAAGCGTCTGGCAAGGTTTGGAATTGTTACAACTACAATGATGTGGTATTTTGTAATCTGTACAGGGATGTCCATACTGTTCACAAAAATGATAGACTTGCACGATTTTACTGTAATTGGCATAGTGCTGATGTTCATATTGTTTTTCCGTAACTATGGAAATCCAATCGCACAGGAGACGTCTATGAACTGGCTGTTTTTGGTTCCTGAAAGCCCATATAAAAAAGTGTTTTTTGCAATGCTGGCGAGTACGTATGCAACAGCAATGGATTTGCTGCCGGGACTTATCGCAGCGATGCTGATTCTGGAAATGAATCTGCTTACCGTTTTGTTATGGCTTGTTACGCTTGTGACGATGGACTTTATGTTGTCCACTGTGGGCATGGTGTTAGAGGCGCTGTTCCCTGCAAGCGCAATGGAAGTGGTAAAAGCCTCTATTCAGCTTCTGCTGAAATTTATGATGATTATTGTGATTGCAGCAGCTATCGCAATAGGTACTTTCATTGGTGGATTTGAAATTGGACTAGTGGTAAGTTTTTCTTTAAATATTGTAATTGGAGCATTGTGCTTTTTGATTTATCCTGCGATGCTACACGATGGAATTGCATAGAGAATTGGGAAAACGAACTATCGGTAATGCGGACTGCGCATTCCTTTACAAGTAAACAGGGAATTCCAAAGATTATCATGGATTACAACCGGATTGAGGAAACGTAAGCGAATGTATTTGCATTCGCTTATTTTTATACTTGCCAAACGTTTGTTCGGATGATATAATAAAGAAAACATATGTTCGCGTTTGGCGGAGGGGTATTTTTATGGCAAATGAAATAAGTGTTGCTTCGGACTGGGATGGTATTATGGAAAAATTAACAATTCTTGCAGACTCGGCGAAGTATGATGTGGCATGCACCTCCAGCGGTGTGGAGAGAAAAGGTGATGGAAAGCATATGGGAAGTGCGGCAGGCTGTGGGATTTGTCATAGTTTTGCGGCGGATGGCAGATGTATTTCTTTGCTGAAGATTTTATTTACCAATGAATGTATCTATGATTGCAGGTATTGTGTGAACCGGTCTTCCAATGACGTGAAGAGAGTTTCTTTTACGCCGGAGGAGGTATGTGTGCTGACGATGGAATTTTACAGAAGAAACTATATTGAAGGATTATTCCTTAGTTCCGGCATTATCGGGTCGCCAGATTACACAATGGGCTTACTGTATGAGACGTTGTTTCTGCTTCGCACCAAATATCACTTTCATGGCTATATCCATGTAAAGGGGATTCCCGGGGCATCTTCGGATTTGGTAGAACTGACAGGTTATCTGGCGGATAGAATGAGTGTGAATCTCGAATTTCCGACTGCGGAGGGACTTCGTACATTAGCTCCCAATAAGGTGCGTCAGAATATACTTACGCCGATGCGCCAGATTCAGAACGGCATCAAAGAAAGCCGTTTAAATCATGGTGTTTACAGTATGAAAAGCCGGGTGTCCATTGATGAGAAAACTTATTATAGTCAGATTGCAGGGATGCAGGAAAGCTATGATAAGCTCTGCGATTATCAAAGCGCAAAAGGGGTATTGCGGGGAGAAAAGGCGGCAAAGGTGGCAGAGGGCGCATGGGGATTGACGGTGCGTGAAAATGCGAAGTCTTATGGTGTTGCACAGCGTACAGCGGCGCTTACCCATGCGGACAGATATTTTGTTCCCGCAGGACAGAGCACACAGATGATTATTGGTGCGACAGGGGAGACGGATTATCAGATTATGTCTGTATCGGAAGCTCTTTATAATCGTTTCGGCATGAAGCGGGTGTTTTATTCTGCTTTTGTGAATGTCAATCAGGATGAAACGCTTCCGGCCTTTAGGGAAGGAGTGCCCCTGCTTCGTGAGCATCGTTTGTATCAGGCGGATTTTCTGCTTCGCTTTTATGGATTTAAAGCAGATGAACTGCTTTCCGAATGCCGCCCCAATTTTAATGAACGGATAGACCCGAAATGCGACTGGGCAGTACGGCATTTGGAACAGTTTCCGGTAGAAATCAATACGGCAGATTACTATACGCTGCTTCGTGTCCCGGGAATCGGCACAAAAAGTGCAAGGCGTATCCTTGCTGCCCGCCAACACGGGAAACTGGACTTTGACGCCATAAAGAAGATGGGAGTTGTATTGAAACGCGCCTTGTATTTTATTACCTGCAATGGGCGGATGATGTATAACACACCAATAGAAGAGAACTATATTACAAGACAGTTGGTATATGCAGAAAAACCAGCTCAATTATTATTGCCGGATGGAGGAAGTGCGCATTATGAACAATTATCCCTCTTTGATTTTGCAGTGTGAGGATTCGATAGAAGGAATTCTTACGGCAATCTATGATGCATTTGTGGAAAAGAATAAAATGCACAGTTATCAGGATGGAGATATTTCCATTGCAATAGGCGACAATCTGAATGTGAATCTGTTCGCCAGAGAAATACAGGTAAAAACGGATTTGGAGAAAGCACAGAAGACTTTAAGTACTATTCAAAGCCGTCTCAGTTATCGTGCCTATAAGAATATAATGAGCGCCTTGTGTCATTTTTCTTTAGACAGAGGCGATGCGGCGCTTGGATACCTGATAAAAGGTTTCCCAATGGGCGCGAAGGTAACAGAAGCGTTATCAGACCCTTATGTAATGCGGATTATGGAATTATCCCGCAAAGTAGACAATGAAGCGCATCTGTTTTGTGGATTTGTACGTTTTCATGATTTGGGGAAGTTTCTGTACAGCGAGGTAGAGCCGAAGTGTAATGTGCTGCCACAGGTAATGGAATACTTTGAAGACCGTTTTCCGAATGAGCATTATGTAATCTATGATTTGCGCCGGAAGATGGCGCTGGTTCATCCTGCATACAAAAACAGTTTCTTTGTATATGGAGATGAGTGGAATGTGGATGTATCAAAGCAGCAGGACCATTTTGAAACGCTTTGGACAGAGTATTTTGAGCATATTGCAATTAAGGAGCGCAAAAATCCACGCTGCCAGAGAAATCTGCTGCCAAAATGGTACAGAAAAAATATGGTGGAGTTTAAATGATTTCTTCAAATGTGATTTCATTCTGTTTTAAAAATTTCTCCACCATTTTGTCCCACTCATTTTCGAGAGTTTTATCTGTGGAGAAAATATTGTAGGCAATTCCTGTGGTAAGGGATAGCAGTTGATTTTGATACTTTAAATTAATATACATACCGGTAATATCAGAAGGGGTATAGCTGCTTTCTACAGAAGCGATTGTTTTTTCCATATTAGCAGGAGAAAGCAAAAATACAAACCGAAAGGAAGATGGAGTCTTTTTCCCTTTAATCAGATCAAAACAGTTTCCGCGCAGCATCGAAAAAGGGAGGAAACGGCATCCGCTTAATTGATGCTCTTCCACTTCATCCTCGGAATAGAACCCTTTTGTAAGCTGCCCGTTAATGGTATATGTGGCAGCGCCGGTAATGACAGCTTCCTGCAATAGGAAATGGTCAAATACCTCGTTGCGAAGCAATTTGTTCATAAAATCCTTTACGTCTGTTATTTCTAAAGCTATCATGATTTCCTCCACACTTAAGCCAGAAGTCTGCCCTTTATAACTCATTCTATCAAAACTTAGAAACATAATCCAGATATTTATAGCAGAAATAAAGTAAGTGTGATAAAATGTCCGCATAGCATCGAAGAAAGAGGATATAGATATGACAGAACAGCAGAAATTATTTGATATGCTTCGTGCCGGCGTGGCACCGTTTATGTGTGTAGAGGAAAGCCAGAGACGTCTTGCAGAAGCAGGATTTGAACAAATAAATTATGAAGATGCATGGAAGCTGGTTCCGGGCGGAAAATACATGATGAATCACCATGACACAACCTTAGTTGCATTTACTGTGGGAAAAGAATTTAAAGCGGCAGATATGATTCGTATTGCCGCGGCCCATACAGATTATCCATGTCTGCGCATCAAACCAAATGCAGATTTTATGACAAACGGGTATGCGCAGATTAACTTAGAAGTATACGGTGGACCAATCTTAAATACATGGTTTGACAGACCGCTTGGTGTAGCAGGGCGAGTAGCGCTTCGCAGTGATAATCCTTTCCAACCGAAGATGGTATTGTATCGTTCCAGAAAACCGCTTCTTACAATTCCAAATCTGGCCATTCATATGAACCGTGAAGTGAATAAAGGGGTGGAGATTAACAATCAGATTGACCTTATGCCGGTTTTAGATTGTCTGCCGGAAGAATTGAAAGATACAAAGTATTTTATGTCTTTTCTGGCAAAAGAATTATGTGTTGAAGAAAGCGATATTCTTGATTTTGAACTTTGCGTATATCTTATGGAAGAACCAATGTATATTGGCATTCAGGATACCATGATATCATCTCCGCGATTGGATAACCAGACGTCAGTATCAGGTCTTGTATCTGCGCTTATTGATGGAGAGAGAACAGAGGGAATAAATGCAATTGTTCTATTCGACCATGAAGAAGTCGGCAATACAAGTAAACAGGGTGCGGCATCTATCCTTCTTCATGATATGATGATTCGTATCCTAAAAAACTTAGGTGCATCAGACGAAGAGGTAAATCGCGCTGTCTATAGAGCAATGCTTCTTTCGGTGGATGTAGCGCATGGATTGCATCCGAATAAAGCCGGCAAGATGGATATTACCAATAAGCCGGTTCTTGGTAAAGGCTTCTGCATAAAACAGGCTTCTTCCCAGTCTTATGCAACTGATGCAGAAGCGATAGCGATTTTGTGCCAGATTTGTGACAGCAAACAAATTCCATACCAGAAATTCGTAAATCGTTCGGATGTGCGGGGCGGCGGAACCCTGGGCTCCGTTGCATCGACACTTCTGCCCGTAAAGACGGTAGATATCGGAATCCCATTGCTTGCGATGCATTCTTCCCGTGAGCTTATGGGGGCAGCAGATATGGATGCACTAAAGGATGCAGTAACAGCGTATTTCCAGATATAATTGTTAAGACCGCTTTATAGTTAGAAGAGAGTGTGTTAGGGATGGAAGATAAAACGATGAAATATAGTTATGAAGAAGTGACTGATGTCATTCAAAATACCAGACGCTTCGGTAATTATACGGGATATGAGGTTTCAAAACAAATGTTAGAGCAGTTGGGGAATCCGCAGAGCGGTATTCCCTTTGTTCATATAGCAGGAACGAACGGAAAAGGCTCAACGACTGCATTTTTATGCAAAATTCTGGAACAGACAGGAAAGAAAATCGGGATGTTTACATCACCGCATCTGATTGATTTCGAGGAGCGTATCCGTATCAATGGACAGTGTATTCCCAGAGAAGACGTCACACGCATCGGAAACCGTCTGCTGGAGATGAATTTCAAACTGCCTCCAACAATGTTCGATTATTGTCTTGCAATGGCAGTTTTGTATTTTAAGGAGCAAGAGTGTGACCTTATGGTGATGGAAACCGGCATTGGCGGAAGGTATGATTCTACGAATGCTCTGGGAAAACCGAAGGTTGCTGTTATTACAAAAATCGGGCTTGATCATATGGCGGTTTTGGGAAATACCATAGAGGAAATCGCAGGCGAAAAAGCCGGTATCATAAAGCCGGGCGTACCTGTTGTGGTGCAAAGGCAGGAGGTATCCGTAAGAAACGTGTTATGGAACTATTTTAGCCGGATAAATAGTGCAAATACAGAAGATGAAATACAGCCGGAATTTTATGAAGTATCCAAGGAAGATTTGCAGTATGCTGCCAGTTTGCCGAAGAAGATGCTCGGGGATTTTCAGGCGGAAAATGCGGCAGCGGCAATCCTTGCTTTTCGGGTGCTGTATAGCAGGGAGGAAAAGGAAAAAACAGACAAGGAAGAAATTGAGAAAACAGAGCAGTATATCAGAGATGGCATTGCACAGACATTCTGGAAAGGCAGGATGGAATTGGTGAATGAGAATCCGTTTTTCTTAATAGATGGTGCGCATAATTCACATGGGGTACATGCATTAGCAGAAAGTTTAGAAAGTCTTTACCCGGAGGAACGGTTTCATTTTATTATGGGAGTTATGGCAGATAAGGATTATGAGAACATGATAGAAGAATTGCTGCCGCTTGCGATTGATTTTGTTACGGTTACACCGGATTGCAGCCGTGCCCTGCAGTCAAAAGAACTGGCCTCCTGCATTGAAGCAAAGGGAGTCAGGGCTGTCTATGCAGAGGATATGGCATCGGTAATCCAACCGCTTTTGCCAGTAAAAGCGCAGAATACAGAGAATTCTTCCGAAACAGGTGAAAAAACAGTTGCATTCGGTTCGCTGTATTTTATTGGAGCAATTGAGGCACTGTTGGAAAAAGGGAACATAAATAATTCTTAAGTATATAGCCTGTTAAGAATAGAAAACTTTCGCCATGCAAAAAGAAAAGTTATGGATTGCATGAATTTTTACCATAGCCAACTTATATGTTAATTGTAGACAATAAACGTTCTTTGTACTAAAATATGTAACAGATTGAAAAAGAGACTCGTTCGGCGAAGAATAGTCACCGACTAGAGCCCGGATGCGGAGGAACAAAAATTATGGAAAAAAAGAACCTTGATTGGGCAAACCTAGGATTTGGATACATGACAGCCGATTACCGTTATGTATCGAACTATAAAGACGGAAAATGGGATGATGGCGGGATTACAACAGATGCGAACATTACCTTAAACGAATGCGCAGGGGTATTCCAATATGCACAGACCTGTTTTGAAGGATTAAAAGCATACACGACAGAAGACGGACATATTGTATGCTTCCGTCCGGATTTAAATGCGCAGAGAATGGCAGATTCCTGTGAACGTCTGAAAATGCCGGTATTTCCTGTGGAAAGATTTGTCGATGCGGTAGAACAGGTCGTAAAGGCGAATGAAGCATGGGTTCCTCCATTTGGCTCAGGGGCTACCCTTTATATTCGTCCATACATGATTGCAACAAATCCTGTAATCGGAGTAAAACCTGCGACAGAATATCAGTTTAGAATTTTTGTAACACCGGTAGGACCGTACTTCAAAGGCGGTGCGAAACCGCTTACCATCCGTGTGTCTGATTATGACAGAGCTGCGCCAAATGGAACAGGTCATATTAAAGCCGGTTTAAACTATGCCATGAGCTTATTCCCAATCGTAGATGCTCATGAACAGGGCTTTGATGAAAATATGTATCTGGACCCGGCTACAAGAACTAAGGTAGAAGAGACAGGCGGTGCAAACTTTATCTTTATCACTAAAGACGGTACGCTTGTAACTCCAAAATCAGACAGTATTCTGCCTTCTATCACAAGACGTTCTCTTATGGTAGTGGCTGAAAAATATCTTGGAATGAAGGTAGAGCACAGAGAAGTGTTATTTGAAGAGGTAAAAGACTTTGCAGAATGTGGCCTTTGCGGAACGGCAGCAGTAATCTCCCCGGTTGGTAAAATAAATGATCACGGAAAAGAGATCTGCTTCCCAAGCGGAATGGATGAGATGGGACCTATGACAAAGAAATTATATGAAACCTTAACAGGCATTCAGATGGGAACCATAGAAGCGCCGGAGGGCTGGATAAAAGTAATTTTGTAAGTTTTTATCTAATATTAATAAGTTTGTCTGCCAGATAGGCAGATTGCCGCCGTATAGGGAAGCCTGTACGGCGTTTTTCTATTATAGGAAAGACCGTGATACCATTAGCGAGTGAAGAGAAATTTTCCTACGACAGAAAAAAACGCTGTGAAGATATAGGACTAATTTCCCTGTTGATAACTAAAAAAAGATAGTGATATTCTTTTTTTACTGTGGTATGATAGTCTTGTTTGATAGGATATGTTACTGTCGGTAACTAGTGGCTTCATGCAGATGTATAAAAAAATGCTATTTGCAGATAGTAACAGAAAGAGATAGCGGAGTATGAATTTATTTGATATTATTGGACCTGTTATGGTTGGACCATCCAGTTCCCATACCGCCGGAGCGGTGCGTATTGGAAATGTTGCAAGAAAACTATTGACAGAAGAGGTAAAAGAAGCAACTATTTTTTTTCATGGCTCTTTTTGGTCGACCGGAAAAGGGCATGGCACAGATAGAGCATTGTTAGCTGGTCTGATGGGGATGCAGGTAGATGATGCGCGTATCCCATATAGTTTTGACGTAGCATCCCAAAGAGGACTTATCTATGAGTTTCGACAAATTGATCTAGGAGACGCCCACCCAAACAGCGTAAAACTACTTCTTACCGGTGTGAGCGGAAAAAAACAGGAAATAGTGGCCTGTTCCGTAGGAGGAGGCCGCATTGAAATCCGTGAGATAGATGGATTGTCTGTAAGGTTTGGCGGAGATTATCCAACACTCATTATTCGCAATCAGGATATTCCCGGTCAGGTTCAACAGGTGACCACATTTCTGGCAGAAGAGAACATAAATATAGGCACGATGCAGTTGTACCGCTCAGCAAGAGGGGCAGAAGCGGTGATGGTTATCGAATGTGACAAAGAGATTCCGTTGGATATTATTTCTGCACTTGAAGGGTTCAAAGGAATCGAAAAAGCAACATATCTTAGCTTGATAGGGAACTAGGGGGCTCATATGTATAAATCGTTAGAAGAGATTATCATTGCAGAAAGAGAGCAGAATCTTCCGTTTTGGAAATGTGTTATGAAGGAAGACTGCGTGGAATTAGATATAACAGAAGAAGAATCCTTCAAAAAAATGAAACATATGTATCATGTCATGAAGGAAGCTGACGAGGCATACGAAGATAATCTGATGTCCCGCAGTGGACTAGCAGGTACGGACGGGAAAAAGATTCATGATGCGAGAATGGCAGGGAAACTGGTTTGCGGGGATTTTATTGGACGAGTGATGGAAAGAGCTGTTAAGATGGGAGAATCCAACGCATGTATGAAACGGATTGTGGCAGCTCCTACAGCAGGTTCGTGTGGTGTGATTCCGGCAGTATTTATCAGCGTACAAGAAGAAAAAGGGTATACGGATGACCAGATGACAGAAGCAATGTTTGTAGCAGCCGGGATTGGCGGCGTCATTGCTCATCGTGCTTTTCTTGCAGGTGCCGCCGGCGGGTGTCAGGCGGAGATTGGCTCTGCTTCATCTATGGCAGCAGGTGCAGTCGCATATCTGAATGGAGCAGATGCAAAAGGAATTGCACATGCAGCAGCAATTGCAATGAAGAATTTATTGGGACTAGCCTGTGATCCTGTTGCAGGATTAGTAGAAGTACCGTGTGTAAAGCGTAATGTGATCGGCGCAGTAAATGCCATGACTGCCTGTGATATGGTATTAGCAGGGGTGATTAGCAAAATTCCGCCGGATGAAGTATTTGACGCTATGAGGGCTATTGGCAGAAATATGCCGGAAAATATAAGAGAAACAGGAACAGGAGGACTTGCAGCTACTCCAACAGGAGTTGAAATGAGAGAGCGTATCACATTATTATAGAATGACGGAACAGCAGGACGGATTTTTTTCAAAACAGAGAAAAAGGAGAGTACCTTGGAGAATATCTTAAAGGAACTATTAGAGAAACAAAATATAAGAGCGAATTTAAGCGGCTTGAGACAACTGGTAAAAGATGATTTTGTAAAAACACAGATTATATCAATCATTGATGAAAATGAAGAGATTTTTATTGATTTTTTAAAGAATGATGACGCGAAAACCAGAAAAAATGCAGCATTGCTATTTGGCGATCTGGCATATCAGAAGGCGGCGGAGGCAATATATGAAGCATATCTTCTGGAAACTACGCTGTTTGTCAGAGCTTCTTATCTTCAGGCTTTGTCACAGTTAGAGGTAAAAGATAAGTTAGCTGAGCTGAAGCAACGCTTAAATGAACTGCTTTCTGAGGAACCGGAAGCAGAGAATAAGAAGCATACAGATGAAGAAACCCGTGCGCTTCGGACCATTATTATAGGATATGAAGGAATCAACCGGCACACGGCGGACATCGAAGGAAAGAAGGTATCCGTTATTCTTTTTACAAACCGAAGTCAAAAGGAAACGGTTAGAAGGACCATAGATTGCGGGACTGCAACATTACACCCGCTTGGAGTTTATGTGGAGACAGAGAATCTTCCAAAGCTTTTGGAAGTCCGTACATATCGTGAGATAGTGTTTCCGCTGAATATTAGAGGCTTTTTGCCTCAAAATCCAATAGAGTGTGCAAGGGCTGTCTGGGAATCTGATATAATGGAAGTCTTAAATAATCTGCACAAAGAAAAGGGCAGTTACTATTTCCGAATTGAATGTAAAAGCAATATGCAGCTTGAGGAGAGAAGTAATTTTACAAGAAAACTCTCAACAGAATTAGAAATTCTGTCAAAGGGTGAGTTAATCAATTCTACCAGTGATTACGAAGTGGAACTGCGGCTGATTGCCAATAAAGAAGGAAATTATTATCCGGTTTTACGGCTTTCTACCATTAAGAGTAAACGCTTTGCATATCGCAAAAATGCAATTGCTGCATCAATTCATCCTTCTACGGCTGCGCTAATTATGGAGATTGCTGCGCCATATCTGAAGGAAAATGCACGGATTATGGATCCGTTCTGCGGAGTAGGGACCATGCTGATTGAGCGTGATGAGCGTGTGCCTGCGGGAGAAATGTATGGAACGGATATTTTTGGCGATGCGGTTACGTTTGCCAGAGAAAATACAGAGATTGCAAAAAAACAGATAAATTATATTCACCGTGATTTTATGGATTTTAAGCACAGGTATCCGTTCGATGAAATTGTAACCAATATGCCGCTTCGAGGGAAAAAGACGAAGCAGGAGATGGATGACTTTTACAGAAAGTTTTTCGAAAAAGCGAAGGAGATTCTGGCAAAAGAAGCAATTATTGTAATGTATACCAATGAATTGGGGTTCGTAAGAAAACAAGTACGTTTGCAGAAAGCCTATTCTCTTTTACAGGAGACCTGTATGCAGACGAAGAATGATTTTTATCTGTTAATTCTAAGATACAAGGGGTAAGAAATGAACAATAATCTGATTGACACAGATTTACTACAGCGTTTGCAGGAACATTGCTGCAACGCGAATAATATATATTTAGCGTGTCTGGACAGAGACCGTAACTTTTTAACATCCGTAAATGAGAGCGAAGAGGTAAAGCAGTTTTTTTCGGCTAGACTACCGCAGAAAGCGCTGAAGAATCTGCTGGATTCTACGGAAATTAGTCAGGTTGAGAGAATTATTGAGGAACCGTTGCCGGTCCCGTATATAAAACTTTTAAGTATTGTTGTCAGAGTGGATGAGGCTGTTGCCCTTGTCTGGGTGGCGGCGGCAGTGCTGGAGGAACAGCTTAGGGTACAGGAGGAGATTCCCGATTATATTCGTACCACTACAGAAGAAGATTTTTATAGGACAATTGCCTTTCTGGAGGATATATCGAAGCATTTATTGACGGCAAAGGAGCATGAGCTTATGGCAGAAGCGGCAAAAGAGCAGTCTAAGGATTCGGAAGAAAAATACAAAGCACAGATGCATCGCAGCGAGGCTATGACATCAGTGGTACGTTTACTTGGCTCGGAAGAAAAATTTGACAAACTCGCATATGAAATCATTCAGAAAGTATGTCAGGTTCTTAAAGTAGAGGGCGGATGTTTAATACGTGAAAATGAAGACAGGACAGCGCTGGATGTTATATGTGAATATTCATCAAACCGCGATTGGAATGTGAGCAATAAGTTAAATGGCAGGGCAAGACAGAGTGTTCCGTTTTTTAACGGAAAACCATATATGATTTCTTCGGACTCCATGATGCCGGAGGAGATAGAACAGTTCTTTGCGCAGTATCATATGTCCGCAGGAGTATTCCAGCCAATTGAGATTAACGGACAATATTTGATGTATCTGTGCCTGTATGAATATGAAAAAGAACGTACATGGACGGTGGAGGATATTAAGTTTATCAGCGACATAAGACGTGTAATACAGAGTATTCTGTCCAAGGGAATTACGAAAAATTCTCTTGCAGATTCCTATGCATCGATGGAAGCTATCTTGGAAAATATCGGATGCAGCATTTATGTAACAGACTTCGACAGAAAAAATGTACTTTATATGAACCAGAAATTCAAAGAGATGTTTGTGGCAGGGGATGAGGAAGAGAGATTAAAAGAGTTATTTTTTAAAAATCCGCATCCGGAACGTGAATTTACCTCAAGGGAATACTATGTGACCGAGAGTGGCAGGTGGCTGGATGCCAACCAGACCCAGATTACATGGGTGGACGGCAGAAAAGTCTGCCTTGGAATGATATACGATATTACGGATAAGAAACTGTATCAGAAGAAGATGGAGAGTCAGATCAGCAATGACGCGCTTACCGGAATATATAATCGTATGCGCTGCGAAAAAGATTTGGAAAAATGTATTCGTGACGCAGAGTTGTCGGGAAAAGAAGGGGCTTTCCTTTGTATTGATTTAGATGACTTTAAAAACATCAATGATGGTTTGGGACATCAGTACGGGGATGCTTTATTAAAGGCAATTGCACATAACTTCCAGCGAATAGCAGGAATAGAGGATAATTGTTATCGAATCGGCGGAGATGAATTTGCAGTAATCATCCGTGATGAGGAATATGAAGAGTTTGCCCGGATTTGTAAAGATATTCAGGCAATTTTTGAAAAACCCTGGTTCTTAAAAGGGGAGGATTATTACTGTACCATGAGTATGGGGGTTGTATGTTTTCCAACCGATGGAAATACAGTAGATGATTTGATTCGTAAGGCAGACGTGGCGTTGCTGACAGCGAAGAAAAAAGGCAAAAACCGTGTAGAGAACTACAACGAAAAGGTAGAGGACACCTCCTTTTACCGCCTTGATTTAGAGAAGAATATGCGTCGTGCCACTTTAAACGAATGTAACGAATTTGAAGTATATTACCAGCCGATTATGGATCAGGAAAAAACGGATAATCCATGCTGCGGTGCAGAAGCACTTGTAAGATGGAATTCCAGCGAGCTTGGTTTTATTTCACCGGCAGACTTCATTCCGTTAGCAGAATATCTCGGACTTATTAATCCGATTGGCGATCATGTACTATATCAGGCGGTAAAACGCTGTAAATACTGGAATGATTGCGGACGCCCGGATTATAAAATAAATGTCAATTTGTCGGTTATTCAGCTATTACAAAATGACTTTGTAAAAAAACTCAGGCGTATATTGGACAAGACCAAAATCAATCCGAAGAATGTGACCTTAGAGGTGACGGAAAGCCTTGCAATTAACGATATGGAACGGATAAAGAAGATTTTGGACCAGATTAAAAAATTGGGCGTTAAGGTTGCACTAGATGACTTTGGCACAGGATATTCTTCATTGAATCATATCCGTGAGATGCCGATTGATGTAATTAAGATAGACCGTTGCTTTGTAGAAAACCTTTCAGAGGACGAGTTTTCCGGTGCTTTTGTAAAAATGGTATCTGAGTTGGCGAAGACCATCGGTGTAACTGTCTGTGTAGAAGGTGTGGAGCAGAAAAAGCAGATAGAGGCCTTAAAAGGAATGAATGTAAGACTTATACAGGGATATTACTATGGCAAGCCGATGCCGGTTGAGGAATTTGAGAAAATTTACTTGTAGAAAATGCATAAAATCCGAAAATAGCTATTGACATTCAAATTATCATTTGATATTATAATCAAGTCGCTGTGGGAATTATCTCACAGGGAATATGCGGAAGTGTCGGAACTGGCAGACGAGCAAGACTAAGGATCTTGTGACTATTGCAGTCGTGTGGGTTCAAGTCCCATCTTCCGCATTTAAATGAAACGAAAAGGGGCTGTAAAAAAACTTCCCTAAAAGAAAAATCGCTGAGGTTGTGAGACTTCAGCGATTTTTTGGTATAATTAATTATGCTAATAACTAATTATCACAATAACTACCCTACACAAAAATAGTTGAAAGGATTTAGTACCCTATGATTTTTTTGGAAACAGAAAGGCTAATTCTCCGCAATCTAAAAGCAGAGGATGCAGCTATTATGCATGACTACCGAAACAACGAAGTCTGTGCAAAGTATCAGCGTGGGCAGACAAAGGATTATGATGGTATTGTTGGCTTAGTTGAAAAAAGAAAAAGCGATATGTTTGGTGTGGATGCTCCATTTATGTTTGCGGTAGCTTTAAAAGATACAGATGAGATGGTTGGTGAAATCGTTGTTATGCCGGAGGATGGAACAATTTCTCTGGGCTATACTTTCTCTTATCGCCATCACCGAAAGGGCTATGCTTACGAGAGTTTATCAGCCCTCATAAATCTGCTCCACAAGACTTATCCAACTTGGGATTTTATCAGCTTTACAGAGCCAGAGAATATACCGAGTATGAATCTGCTTTTGAAGCTAGGATACAACAATATGGGCTATATCCCTTGTATGGAGTCCCAAGTCATTGGAAAGTGGACAAACCCTGCGACGGAGAAAGAAATTGCCGGTGCTGTTCAAAAGTAAAGTGTGACAACTGAATTTTATTAAATTGGTATCAACATCAGTATAGATGTGTGAATACAAATCTATTACAGAAAGGGTGATTTTTTATGAAGATGAATCGTGTATGGAGGGTTCACGCTTCCTAACCCTCCGAATCAATATTTTGGAGGAAACAAAATGGAAAAACAAATTACCATCCGTGAGACAATCACGGAAAAAGATGTTCCTATTGTAATCAAAGTTCTTGCAGAGCCAGAGGACTGGCAGCTCGAAAAGCTGGAGAATGGTTTTTTGAAAGAAATTGGAGAACAACCGCCTTCGGAGGAACAATGGGCACAACTTTCCCAAGCTATCCGTGATGGAAGAATTACATTTTTCTTTGCTATGCGTGGCTATCGGGCGGTTGGAATGTGTAGTGTTGTTAAGCATTTTTCAACCTTTGCCTGTACGGATACGGGCGTATTTGAGGATTTCTATGTAGAGCCAGCATTTCGCAAAAAAGGCATTGCAAGGATGCTTGTCCAAGCTGCTCAGAACTGGAGCCGTGAACAAGGGCTTTCCAGTTTGACTGTCTGCTGTGCTCCATGCGACGAGCAAATGTATCAGTCGCTTGGCTTTAACGCTCAGCTTGGAAAAACATTTGCAAAGATAAACTATCTTATGGAGGAAACTCAATGATTACAGTTAGAGAAACGAAAGAAGCGGCTTCGCTAAGCTCCGGTTTCCTGATGGGTTGCATCAGTCTGATGAGGATATGAAAGATTGGTATGCGTGGATTGAATCTGCAAGACCGAATGTAAATCACTATTCCATTTTCGATGGAGACACTTACTGCGGTGAATCCTTCTATGAGATTGACCCGGAGCATAACTGTCGTGCAGCATTGGATATAAAGCTATTCTCCTTTGCACGGGGAAAAGGAATTGCATCGCAAGGATTGTCATATGCCATCGCCGAAGCGTTCAAGAACGAGGCAACTGCCGTATGGGTTGATCCGAATCCCCAAAATGAAAAGGCGATTGCTTTGTATAAACGCTTAGGCTTTCTTGAGAAGGCTATGCCGGATTATTTGCAGAGTGATGAAAATGAGTCCTTGTATTTTGAATTAACACGCAACGATATTTAATTAGCTCAGCGGTGGGGGCCAGCAATGGCTCCCACAACAAAGCCCCTGCTGTTTTACCATGCAAAAGTAAAACAGCAGGGGCTATTTCTCTATTCTGTTCATAGCTTATACTCTTTCTCTATGTAAACACCGCCGGAAATCCGGCAGTGCGGTGGTCAAAGCTATCTTTCTCTGTTCTGGGACTTCTTTCGTGTTCCTTGTTGCTTGCTCTCTGCCTGTAACCTCAGTATAGGAAATAAGCGTCGTGCCAAAGCCAATGCAAGTCCAAGTTTAATCAGATCGGGAATAATAAACGGTATTACGCACCAGGCAAGAACCATCGCAAGGCCCACGACTCCATTTGATTGAGTGTAGACAATCATATACCACATGGTTCCAAAAGAGTAACACACAGCTAGTCCAATAACCATAGCAAGGATTTCTACCCACTGTTTTTTTCCAAAGAAATGCACGATTAGCCAGTAGACCAGCCCCATAAAAATGAAACCAATAATATATCCGCCTGTGTTTCCAAGGAGAATACCGATTCCGGAAGAAAATTGAGAAAATACCGGAAGGCCAACCGCCCCGAGCAGTACATATACGATAATTGCTGTTGTCCCACGCTTGCCGCCCAAAACTGACAAAACGAAGAATACAGCGAAAGTTTGCATTGTAAACGGTACAGTAGTTGGTATGCTTATCCAAGAGCATATAGAAATCAGAACTGCCCCTAATGCGATGTAAACTAAGTCAATCGTTCTAAATTTCTTCTTCATCCCTTTTGTATTATTCATAGAAAACCTCCGTACTCATTGTTTTCGTGGATATCTTTATAACCTTCGTTATAGCAGATAACCGCCCAATTGTCAACCTATTATAACAAAAGGGTTGACAATTGGGCGGCGATAGAATAATTTCTTGTATGTATCTGCTTTTAAATACGGATTTCGCCAGAGGATAGGGTAATGATTTCACCATTTTCATTTTTTACGATCAAATGTCCATAAGAATCGACATCTATCGCAGTCGCCTTATATTCCATCTGATTTTGAATAACAGTTATTTTCTTTCCTAACATCATAAGTCTTTTTTTATACTTTTTGAAAATCTCTGCTTCGCTTGGTGCAGTTTCGGCTCCTAAAATCCTGTTTAGGATTTCACCGGATAGTCTATTTCTTATGCCGGGCATCCTTTCATCAGGATAGATGGAGGACGCTAAAGACTGCAAGTCATCCGGAAAATCTTCTGTGGGTATAGAAACATTTATCCCAATGCCAAGAACAACCCAGTCTAAACCGCCGCTTTCAAAATCGGTTACCGCTTCCGTTAAAATCCCGCATACTTTTTTTCCGTCAATATAAATATCGTTGACCCATTTAATTTCCGGTGTTTTATTTGAAATGCTTTCAATGGCTTCACAGACCGATACAGCGGCAAAAGCGGTTACAGAGGTTGGATTTTTAAAGTGTAATACATCGGGGCGTAATACAATACTCATATATAAGCCGCCGCCTGGTGGCGAAAAGAATTTGCGGGAATATCTGCCTCTACCCATTGTTTGGCAATCAGAGATAATGACAGTACCATGCTCGGCGCCTGCGACAGCCATTTCTTTAGCGGTTTTATTAGTGGATTCTAAAGATTTATATATCTGAATTTTATCAGCATATGGTTGGCTTTTTTCAGATAGAAAAGGCTTTATCCCCGGTATAGAAATTATGTCATTTTTGTCAGTAAGGCAGTATCCTTTATTTGTGACAGCAACGATATGATAGCCGTCTTTTTGAAGCTCCTTTACAGCTTTCCATACAGCATTTCTTGAAATGCCTAATATTCCGGCGAGCTGTTCGCCGGAGATGCTTTCTCCTCGCTGCTGTTCAAGCAGTTCTAATATGTGCTCCTTTGTACGCATTGTGTATTCACCATCCTAATCATCATTAGGATAGCATAGTTTGCACTAATTGTCACTCTGGTTTGTTACTTGTAAGCGGAGTAACATACATAGCCCTGCAATACGCATTCTGATAGCTGAAATGCACTTGTCTATCTAAAAATCCTCCAGTATAATATATTCGCACATACTTATGAATGATCAGAGGGTTATAACATGATTGTAAAAAGGAAAAAACTCATTGTAATTGCTGTCATGGCAGTATTTGTGCTGACTGCAATTCTATGGATTGTTTGGGGTAATACCGCTTTGGAACTAAATACATATATCATGAAAAGTGAAGATTTACCTGATGTTTTTGACGGTTACCGGATTGCACATGTATCCGACCTGCATAACACGGAAATCGGCGAAGATAATGAGAAGCTTCTTGAAATGATTAGGACTTCTGAGCCAGATATAATCGTGCTTACCGGTGATATCATCGACTCCCGGAATACGGATATTGAAATAGCGCTGCGGTTTGCGGAAAACGCAGTAGGGATCGCGCCCTGCTATTATGTAGCAGGAAATCATGAGGCAAGAATTTCAAACTATGATGTTCTTCGTGAGGGACTGATAGAGCTGGGAGTTGTCGTTCTCGAAGATTCCGGTGTAGAGATAGAAAAAGCGGGCGAAAAGATTACGCTTCTGGGCGTTTTGGATCCGAGTTTTCAGACAGATTATCTGTTTGGGGATGATGCTACAGTAATGGAAAGCAAGCTTCAGGCACTGACATGGGATAAAGATACCTATACCATTCTTCTTTCGCACAGACCGGAGTTGTTTGATGTTTACATTGAAAATGGCATTGATCTTGTGTTCAGCGGTCATGCACACGGCGGTCAGTTTAGACTTCCTTTTGTGGGTGGAATTGTTGCTCCTAATCAGGGATTGTTTCCTGAATATGATTCCGGTCTGTATTCAGAAGGAAAAACAAATATGCTCGTAAGCAGAGGAATCGGAAACAGTATTCTTCCATTCAGATTTAACAATCGGCCGGAAGTGATTTTAGTAGAATTAAGAAGCGGAGCTTAACATTGTGCAATACAATATTTTTTGATATATCTTAATTTGACAGTTTTTAGTTTATCTGTGTTGAGTCAGAATAAAAGGAGACATGCCGATGGAGTCAATTTCAAAAAAAGAATATCTCTTAAATCCATGCAGATATGCTTCCGTTCCATATTGGAAAGCAAAGTCACTAACCATCCCGGACAGCATTAAGATTCTGCATCAGGATGATTATAACGAAGCAGAGAATCGACAATATATGGATGAGCCTTATTTTAGACTAAGCCATAATCTGCAAGGGTTATCAGCACCGGTGCTGCCGCAAGGATATTCGCTCTGTGAAGCCGCTCTGCGGGATTTTGCGGCACATATCAATAGCTGCTATGATAATATTGGTATTTCAGAAACCGAATTGCACAATTATACCCAAAGGGATGTGTATGATGCGTCGTTATGGGCGGCAGTCAAATGTGAACTAACCGGCAGCATCGCAGCAACGGGTATTGCAGAACTGGATTATGAGATTGGAGAGGGTGTGCTTGAGTGGATTCAGGTGTCTGCAAGCCATCGTGGGCAGGGACTTGGCCGCTATCTTGTTTCTGAACTATTGTGGCGGATGAAGGACAAGGCTGGATTTGTTACGGTGTCGGGTCAATGTAACAATCCCGCGAATCCGGAGAAGTTATACCGCAAATGTGGGTTTACCGGCTCCGATGTGTGGCATATTTTGAGGAGGTAAGATATACAACCCCCCTTTTCTTACTTGTCATTTTTGTACTGCTTATCCAAACAAGCTTACTTTACAAACAAAGTTTTTTCGATTAAATTTCATATAGAATTGAGTGAAAAAGAATAAAAATTTTTCTTTACTTTTTAGGCGCATTGTGGTATCTTATCAATGTTGAGCAGAAGTGGTGGAATGGCAGACGCGCTGGCTTCAGGTGCCAGTGGTAGCAATACCGTGTGGGTTCAAGTCCCATCTTCTGCATTATAATAGGAACATAAAAAAGATATGTTCCGCAAAACCCCCGATTTTATCGGGGGTTTTTGCTGTCTAAATACCGGGATTTCAAGATGCATATTCGTAGATGTAAAATGGCTGTTTTTACTTTACGGA
>CALWLL010000047.1 GCA_944381555.1 uncultured Agathobacter sp.
ATCCGCACTGTTCACAAAGGGAGAAAAGTAAATTCAAGTGGGATTAAAGGCGTCACGCAATTTGCCCGTAAACGCAAAAGCCCCGATAAGTTTCAGATTTCTCTGCACTTATCGGGGCTGTCTTTTGTTCAGAAATCCGCCGTTTTGCATCTTTCTTCCCGGTATTCACGAAACTCGCTCTTCCTTTTTTGACTTTTCAACATTTTCGCCCCGTTTTCTCGATTTTCTTTTTGAAAAAGCAAAAACACCGTACTTTCGTGCGGTGTTTTTGCTGTGCATCTCTTTTGTCAACACATCTTGATGCGGGTGACAGGACTTGAACCTGCACGTCGGGGACACCAGAACCTAAATCTGGCGCGTCTGCCAATTCCGCCACACCCGCGTAAAACATAATAAAATCAAGGCTTCCCAAGAGACGCGCAAGATTTTTTTGTTTACCACCGCGCAAGATTCCTTATTTTGCCGAATCTGGCGCGGTTGCTTAGTTAGAATACCATTTAAAACCAAGAACGTCAACCCTTTTTCTACCCTATTTTTACAAGTGGGCAGCAGGCGCTAGACAGGGTTATATCTCGAGTAGTTTTCCCACCCTGTCCGCAAGTTCTTGTGCAACATCATCAATTATATTTATGCTTGCCTTTATTCTGTTATGACTATCTATGTAGTTATCTATCATATCATTTCCTCTTGTTACAGTATGCGCACCAATAGCAGAGTTATTATTGGCGTTTCGGCTTTTGATATACCGCATATATATTTGCTCGGTATTGTTCTCCATTATCTATCTCCTCTTGTAGTATTTCTTTTAGTTCTTCGATTGTATCTTGCTCAAAAGCATTTTCCTCAATCACACCTATTTTATATGGTTGTCCGCCGTCTGTGATTTGCTTCATTCTAAATACAGATATTTCCCATCCGTCTTCGCGGTCTTGCCAATAGGCTCTCCACGCTTCACGATATAGTTCTTCTGTAATAGGTGTAGGAAATTGTTCTGGCTTAACGGAATAATAAGTAAAATCAACACTACTTCTCCATACAATGTTTTTCTTTTCCAAAATGGTTACCCAATGGCTTAGTGTTTGATAGGTTATATTCATTTCATTTTCTAACAAGAGAGCCATTGCATAGTATGGTAAATTTCTAAATGATTCATCAAAGAAAAATCTATATAGAAATATCTTCAACCGCACAAAATCTGTCTGCGGTGCAAATCCTAATCTTTCTATGCAGAAATTGCGGAAGCGCGGTGGTGTGCTGACTATGGTTAAGGTAAAATTCTCCCCACGTCCGCTTGTAGTATAAACATATCCCTGTCGCTTTATTTTGCTTTTAATACTATCTAATCTATCTGTTTTAAAGAGTTCTGTTAACTCTTGCCTTGTATAGGCTTTGGTATTCAGCATAACTCGTTTTAGGCGTTTTACGCAAAGTTTTAACACGTAATATATTAGTTATACAGTAAGCGCCTAATTTCAGGGTGTTCTTACAAAATAAAACCGACATCCAGTTAGAATGCCAGATAAGCGAGCATTTTACTCTATTTTATTTACATACTTTGCTAGCTTCTTCGCTCCATGGAGCAAGGGAAGCCAGTTCATCATCTGACATGTCAGCACTTGGCCGGTGTTCCAAAAGAAACGAAAGATATTTCAGTGGATCCAGTTCATTCGCTTTTGCAGTTTCTATCATGGAATAAACATTCATGCTGGCTTTTGCCCCGGCTGGTGTATCGCTGAACAGCCAGTTCTTGCGTCCTACCACCAGTGGACGGATGCTGTTTTCGCTGAGGTTGTTACTCAGGCTGCAGGCACCATCTTTCAGATAGTTCATCATATATGGACGACAGTTGTTCGTATATGTGATTGCGCGGATGATACTGTCCCCTGTTTTGGGATGCAGTCCGTCAAGCCACGACAAAAAAGCCTCTATGACAGGTTTTTCGTCCTTTAAACGACGGTTATAAATCCGCTTTAAAGATAATCCTTTTTCCCGATAGGAGCGTTCATACTCAAACAGTTTATTACAATACAGAAATCCCTGGACTGCCGGATTGGTATAATCCTTTTCGTGTCCTTTCGGGATTGCTCTCAACCAGTATCTGCGGATGTGTGCCCAACAACAGCACCGTTGGGCTTCGGGTACCTTATTGTAACCCTGATAGCCGTCAGTCATCAGGAAATACCCGGGTTGTGCATCCTTAAAGAACTCCGCAGCATTTTTACCGGCTCTCGTAGGAGTATAATTATAAAGAATGATTGGGATTTCACCATCATCCCCTGTCCGCACCAGCCATACATAAGATTTGCTCTGTGGACGGCGTTCTTCTTCCTTCAATACCTGAAGTGGTGTTTCATCTGCCATCAGGTACTTCCGTTTCAGCAGCTGCCGGTGCAGATAATCATACATTGGCTGGAAATAATTCTCAGAACAATAGATAATCCAGTGTGCCATGGAAGTCCGGCTCAGCTTTACGCCCAGATGCTCAAAATCCTTTTCCTGACGGTATAAGGGCATGGACATGGCGTATTTTGAATACATGACATGTGCTGCCAGACTGGATGAAGCATAACTTCCCGGAATCAATGCAGGATATCCTTCGTCTTTTATAAACTGTGGTTCTTCCGTATCTTTGCATTCAGGACAGCTATAGGTCGTTGCGATATACTCAATCCGTTCCAGTTTTGGTTCTGTATAAACCAGTTCTGTACGGATTACCTCGTGACCGATTGGAATCATGGCAGTACCACAGATGCCACAACGCTTTTGCTCATCTGATAAGGTATCCACTTCCACCTGTATGGTAGGAAGTGATGCAAAAATCTCATCATAGGCAGCCTTTGGTTTACGCTTTTTGGTATGAGCCTGCACTTTAATGATTTCCGGTTCAATGATTTCTGCCGGCTTTTCATCACTGACAGAGGAATCAAATATACTGAACTGCCCAGGAATCTGATGATGGCGAAGCTCACTGGTAGAACCAAAAACTTTATTTTTCAGATAGTCAAGCTGTGCCTGTAAGTTTGCAATAAGCTGGTCTTTCTCAGCATCCTTTGCATTGCGCTCTTCCAGCATCTTCTGTAATGAACTGATAAGCTGATTCTGGGTGCTGATGGTTGTATTCAGTTGTGAAATGGTATCCTTAAGCTCAATAAGCTGGATGTCTTTTACTCCTGAAGGCATAGCTTTCAACTCCTTATTTTTACTGGTTTTATTATATCATATATAGAGTTGAAAGCCTAGTAAAACCAACGGTTTCAGGAGATTTTTATAGCTTTTGGCTGTTCGATTTCCAATCCATCCATCAGCCATTCAAACTGCTTCCACGAAATGGCTTTTACTTCATCCCGGTTTCTTGGCCAGCGGTATCTGCCGACTTTGGAATCAAGACGTTTGTATAAAAGAACAAAACCATCTTTTTCATGAAGGATTGCTTTTATCCGGTCGCTTCTTCTGCCACAGAATAAATAGAGTGCATTGGAATGTTCCGGTGACATATTTAACTGGTCTCTGATGATGGTACATAATCCATCGATGGACTTCCTCATGTCGGTATAGCCACAAATGATGTAAATATCACTTACAGCTGTAATATCGCCTAACATAAGAAGTCACCTAATGACTGGATTATCTGTTTTGCCAGAACCGGATCAGCATCATTGGAAAGGCGTATCGTTGCTTTTCCAAGCGTAACTTCGATAGATGAAGATGAATTATATACAACATCTTTGGAAGGGGAATCTATGACAGCCGAATCGGTTTCCGGCATGATTTCCAGTTTAACAACTTCCTGCTTAGGAGATGGAATAACTTCCATTCCACAGGCAGGTTTAGGAATGTCGAGACAGGATTTTTTACGCAGTCTGCTAATCCAGTTATAAAAGGTGCCTGGTTTAATTCCGTGCTGTAGGCACCATTGTGAATCAGTCATTCCACTGGAACGGCATTCCATAATTAACTCGTATTGGCGTTGGGGCGATACCCTTGCTGCTCTCATAAGCATCCTTCTTTCATAAATGTAGTAAAATGCTCGCATCTTACTTTAGCTAGCGCCAGCAGTAGAGTGAAATGCTTGCATCCTCGCTAACTATTATGACAGATGTTTGAGTGGCATGGAATCCACCCTGAAATTAGGCGCTTAC
>CALWLL010000048.1 GCA_944381555.1 uncultured Agathobacter sp.
CTTGTGGTTTCAATCTTTATAAATATCACAACAAAAAACAACGGGCATTAAAAGCAGCATAAGATATCCAGCTAAATATTTATTACTGATTCCTATTTTAAGATAGGTCTATTAAAGTGTTTCCAAAAATGAAAGAAATACGTTGGATATACCAAAGAAGCTCCTGCCGTGCAATGCGCGGCAGGAGCTTCTTATTTTAGGGGGAGTTTTTTTACAGCCCCCTTTGTGTGCTGTATTCAAATAATTAAACGCGAGTTACATTTGCAGCCTGTGGTCCTTTATCGCCATCAACTACTTCAAATTCAACCTTTTCTCCATCTTTTAATTCTTTGAATCCGTCCATATTCAATGCTGAGAAATGAACGAACACTTCGTTTCCGGTTTCATCGGAGATGAATCCATAACCTTTTTTTGCATTAAACCACTTAACTGTTCCCTGCTGCATAACCAAAAATCCTCCTAAAATGTAAAACCTATACGAGCTATATTACTCGCTTGTTTAAACATTAGCACATATGACGAATTATGTCAAACGTTTTTCAGCTTTTCTGTTAAATCTTTACAAAATTATTTTTTTAGATTTACATCCATCTGCGGGAATGGGATTTCGATACCATTTTTGTCAAATTCCAGCTTGATATTCTCTGTAATACGCCATTTTGCAGCCCAGTAATCATCACTCTTTACCCATAAGCGCACTCCCATTGTAATGCTGCTGTCTCCAAGCAAAGAGACAAACACATTCGCTTCTTCCGTTTCCAGACGCGCTTCATCATTCATAATCACATCCGATAATACAGCTTTGACTTTGGAAATATCGCTGTCATATGCTACACCAACCTCAATATCCACACGGCGTTTATCCATTGCAGACGCATTGATAATACTGCTGTTTGACAAAGTCCCGTTTGGAATTAAAATAGCCTTGTTGTCCGGTGTCAACAGCTTGGTATAAAAAATAGTGATTTCTTTTACCGTTCCCTCCATGCCGTCACTGTTTTCCACAATATAGTCTCCTACCACAAATGGTTTTAAAAGGAGAATGAGCACGCCTCCCGCAAAATTTGATAAACTGCCCTGCAATGCAAGACCTACGGTTACACCGGCTGAACCAAGCACTGCTACAACGGAGCCTGCCGTTACACCAAACTGAGACAGTATGATCATAACTAATACAAAATACAATACATACTTAACAAGCGAACTAAGGAAGGATGCCACCCCCTGTTCTACATTTGCTCTTGTCATTAGCTTTCTTAGGAATTTTACAAACATTCCTATCAGTTTCATTCCTATGATTAGAAATATTGCCGCACCAATTACATCTATCAGAAAATCAAGGATCACCGGCAAGGCTCCATCCAGATAAGTCTTAACTGTTTCATTCATAAAAAACCTCCTAATTTTGCTGCATTTGGTGTATATCCATTTTGCATTATGAACATGCATTTTTGGAAACACACAAATTCCATACATAGTATATGAAATATTCTACAGCGAATCAGGAGGTTCTTCAAGTTTCAGTTTGAAAATACTCTTAATTTTATTTAATCTTTCTTACGCGTAAAACACCGTCTATCTGGCGCAGTTTATCAAGGACTTCTTCCGTAACCTGAGTATCTACATCAATCAGGGAATATGCATAATCACCTTTTGCCTTGTTGGTCATATCGGAGACATTTATGTCGGAATCTCCTAAAATGGTTGCATACTGGCTAATCATGCCCTTTACATTCTTATGCAGAATACCAATTCTGCCGGCGCTCATACATGCTCCCATGCTGCAATCCGGGTAATTTACGGAATGTACGATATTACCGTTTTCCAGATAGTCCCGGAGTTCACGCACCGCCATGATTGCACAGTTATCCTCTGATTCAGCAGTTGAAGCTCCCAAATGAGGAGTCACAATACATCCCTTAGCACCGACAACCGTAGGATTTGCAAAGTCTGTTACATACTGCTTTACTTTGCCTTCCGCTAACGCTGCCACCATTGCGTCTTCGTCTACAAGCAAATCTCTTGCGAAGTTTAACACGACTGCATTGGATTTCATTTTTGCAATTGCCTCTGCATTTATCATTTTTCTGGTAGAATCCAGAAGCGGAACATGAATAGAGATAAAATCACATTCTCTGTAAATATCATCAACATTGCTGATGTGCTTTACCGTACCGGATAAGCTCCACGCTGCGTTGACGGATATATATGGATCATAGCCGTATACCTCCATTCCAAGATGGGTAGCTGCGTTTGCGACTAAAACACCGATAGCACCAAGACCGATAACTCCAAGCTTCTTACCTGAAATTTCGGTTCCTGCAAAGTTCTTCTTCTCTTTTTCCGCTGCTTTTGCAATATTCTCATCATCTTTGTTGGCAAGACACCATTCAATGCCGCCAACCAAATCACGCGATGCATACAGCATTGCTGCAATTACCAATTCTTTTACGCCGTTAGCATTAGCTCCCGGTGTATTAAATACTACGATTCCTTTTTCTGCGCATACATCCAAAGGAATATTATTTACGCCCGCTCCGGCTCTTGCTACTGCAAGAACCTTCTCTCCAAGCTCCATATCATGCATGGCAGCACTTCTTACAAGAGCGCAGTCTGCGTCAAGAATGCTATCTGTTTTTGTATATTCATCTGAAAATAATTTCAGGCCTACATCTGCGATTGGGTTTAAGCAATTATATTTATACATATGATTCCTCCGGTCTATCTGTTTTTCTCTTCAAATTCCTTCATAAATGCAACCAGCTTCTCTACGCCTTCTTTTGGCATAGCATTGTAAATAGATGCACGCATACCGCCAACACTGCGGTGCCCTTTCAGGTTTTCAAATCCGGCAGCTTTCGCTTCTTTTACAAATTTTGCGTCCAGTTCATCATTACCGGTTACAAACGGCACATTCATAAGAGAACGGTCTTTTGATGCAACCGTTCCTTTGAACATCTTGCTTTCATCTAAGAAATCATAGAGAATCTTAGCCTTTTCTTCGTTCTTCTGTTTCATTACTTCAAGACCGCCCATCTTCTTAAGCCATTTGAATACTTTGCCGCAGATATAGATACCATAACAAGGCGGTGTATTATACAAAGAGTCATTATCAGCCTGCGTTTTGTACTTTAACATTGTCGGTGTGCCAGGCAACACATCATCTGTAATTAAATCCTCACGGATAATCGCAATGACTACCCCCGCCGGGCCGATGTTTTTCTGTACGCCGCCGTAGATGACCGCATATCTGGATACATCTACCGGTTCAGATAAGAAGCAGGAGGATACGTCTGCTACAAGGTCTTTGCCCTTTGTATCCGGCAATTCCTTAAACTTTGTACCGTAAATGGTATTATTCTCACATATATATACATAATCCATATCCTCTGTGATTGGTAAATCGCTGCAATCCGGAATATAAGAAAATGTCTTGTCTGCGGAAGAAGCCAGTTCTACTGCTTCTCCGTAAATTTTAGCTTCCTGATACGCTTTCTTCGCCCACTGGCCGGTAATGATGTAACCAGCTTTGCGGTTTTTCATAAGGTTCATTGGTATGGCAGCAAACTGCTGTGAAGCACCGCCCTGTAAAAACAACACCTTATAGTTATCAGGAATATTCATGAGGTCTCTTAAATCAGCTTCTGCTTCTTTGATGATTTCATCAAAAACTTTCGAGCGGTGACTCATCTCCATTACCGACATTCCGCAACCTCTGTAATCCATCATCTCTTCCGCAGCTTCACGCAATACTTCCTCCGGTAAAACTGCCGGTCCTGCTGAGAAATTATACACTCTGCTCATTTCTAATTACCTCCTGTTTCCATTTTAATTTTTCATTTTTTCACTTTTTATTTTCAGGCAGAAACTGCCCTAAATATTTTCCCTGACTTTATTTCAAATCGCTTTCGTCAAATGCCTCGTTGATTGGACTTCCCGGCGGAACCATCGGCCAGACTTTATCATCCGAATCAATGATACAATCAATTACAAACGGCACTTTACACTCTAATGCCTCTGCAAAGGCTTCTTCAAACTCTTTGCGGCTTGTAACACGTCTTGCCTCTGCTCCCATTGCTTCTGCCAGTTTCACAAAATCCACACCATCATCCAAGAGCGTTGCAGAATAGTGGCGCTCGTAGAACAATGTCTGCCACTGACGAACCATTCCCAATACATGGTTATTCATAATCACTTCAATAAGCGGAAGTTTCTGTCGGCTTGCTGTTGCTAACTCATTCATATTCATACGAAAACAGCCGTCGCCGGCAATGTTGATTACCTGTTTATCCGGATTTGCCATCTGTGCCCCGATGGCTGCGCCAAGTCCGTATCCCATTGTACCAAGACCTCCCGACGTAAGAAGTGTCCTTGGCTTTTTGTATTTAAAATACTGGGCTGCCCACATCTGATGCTGGCCCACCTCCGTAACCATAAGGGCGTCTCCCTTGGTCATCTCGTATATCTTCTCAATGATATACGGTCCGCTTAATCCTTCGCCGTTATAGGAAAGAGGATATTTCTCCTTATATTCAGCAATATGCGCCATCCAGTCCGGATGTTCATATTGCGGCAGTTGCTCATTTAAACGGCTTAATACTTCTTTAACATCTCCAATTACCGAAGCATCCGCTATTACGTTTTTGTTAATCTCTGCCGGGTCTATATCAATATGAAGAATCTTCGCCTGACGCGCAAACTTCTTCGGATTACCCAGCACACGGTCTGAAAAACGTGCGCCGATGGCAATCAGCAGATCACATTCGCTTACGCCAAGATTTGAGGTTTTGGTACCATGCATACCAAGCATTCCTGTGTATCTGTCATCCGTACCGTCAAAAGCGCCTTTTCCCATCAAAGTATCGCACACCGGCGCGTCAACTAAGTCTACAAATCTGCGGAGTTCTTCGCTCGCTTCAGAGATGACTGCACCGCCGCCAACAAATATAAATGGTTTTTTAGCTTTGCGGATACGGCGGAGCGCATTCTCAATATCCTCATCCCTAATTGTATGAGACACTCGTGCCGGAAATTCCGGTTTTAGCGGTTTATATTCGCATTTTGCAGCAGTTATATCTTTTGGAATATCCACAAGAACAGGACCAGGACGCCCTTTTCTTGCAATGGCAAATGCCCTTCGGATGGTATCCGCCAGATTGTATATATCTTTTACAATAAAGTTGTGTTTTGTAATTGGCGTGGTTATGCCTGCAATATCAATTTCCTGAAAACTATCCTTTCCAAGAAGCGGCAGGGTTACGTTACATGTGATTGCCACCACCGGTACGGAATCCATATAAGCAGTAGCAATCCCTGTTACAAGGTTTGTTGCCCCCGGTCCGCTGGTTGCGAAACACACGCCAACCTTTCCTGTACTTCTCGCATAGCCGTCCGCCGCATGGGACGCCCCCTGCTCATGAGAAGTCAGTACATGCTTAATGTCATTTTGCTGATAGATTGCATCATAAACATTTAAAATTGAACCGCCCGGATAACCGAATACGGTATCCACGCCCTGTTCCTTCAAACATTCGATAATGATTTGTGAACCTGTAAGCTGCATATCCTTTAACTTAGAACTCCCTATTCAGGCAGTTTTAAATTCCTTTCTTTATATTACTTAATCTCTAGTACAGCACCCCTGTTGCCGGATGTAACCATTGATGCATATCTTGCAAGGTAACCGGTTGTAACCTTTGGTTCGCGTGGCTGCCACTTTGCCCGGCGGGATTCTAACTCCTCCTGAGATAAGTCTACGTTCAAAGTCATGTTCGGAATGTCTATCTTTATGATATCGCCCTCTTCAATAAGTGCAATCGGACCTCCGACAGCAGCTTCCGGAGATACATGCCCGATGGAAGCACCGCGTGAGGCTCCTGAAAAACGTCCGTCTGTAATAAGCGCTACAGAACTTCCAAGTCCCATTCCTGCAATTGCAGAGGTTGGATTTAACATTTCACGCATACCCGGTCCGCCTTTTGGTCCTTCGTAACGGATAACAACAACGTCACCGGCAACAATTTTACCACCCTTAATTGCAGCAATCGCATCTTCCTCACAGTCAAATACTCTTGCCGGACCTTCGTGAACCATCATTTCTTCTACAACAGCAGAACGTTTTACAACACTGCCGTCCGGTGCAAGATTACCCTTTAATACAGCCAGACCGCCTGTTTTGCTGTATGGACGGTCCATTGGACGGATAACCTCAGGATTTTTATTTACTGCATTTGCGATGTTTTCCCCGATTGTTTTGCCTGTTACCGTCATACATTCTGTATTTAATAAGCCCGCGTCTGCAAGCTGTTTCATTACTGCGTATACTCCGCCTGCTTCGTTTAAGTCTTCCATGTATGTAGGACCTGCCGGTGCGAGATGGCAAAGATTCGGTGTTCTCTCACTGATTGGATTTGCAAATTCTATATCAAAGTCAAACCCGATTTCATGCGCAATTGCCGGTAAATGAAGCATGGAGTTTGTAGAGCAGCCCAGTGCCATATCTACTGTTAAAGCGTTAATAATCGCTTCTTTTGTCATAATGTCTCTTGGACGAATATTCTTGTTATACATATCCATAACCGCCATTCCTGCGTGTTTTGCAAGACGGATACGATCCGAGTAAACTGCCGGAATTGTTCCGTTGCCGCCAAGTCCCATACCAAGCGCCTCTGTCAGACAGTTCATGGAGTTGGCTGTGTACATACCGGAGCATGAGCCACAGGTTGGACACGCTTTTTCTTCGTACTCTTTTACATCTTCTTCTGTCATAATTCCCGCAGCATAAGAGCCAACTGCTTCAAACATGGAGGAAAGACTTGTTTTACAGCCTTTCACCTTGCCTGCAAGCATTGGACCACCTGATACGAAAACAGTCGGTACATTGATACGGGCTGCTGCCATAAGCAGTCCCGGTACGTTTTTGTCGCAGTTTGGAACCATAACCAGTGCATCAAACTGGTGTGCAAGCGCCATGCACTCGGTTGAGTCAGCGATTAAATCCCTTGTTACAAGAGAATATTTCATACCGATATGTCCCATTGCGATACCGTCGCATACTGCGATTGCAGGAAACACGACCGGTACTCCGCCCGCCTCTGCAACTCCAAGTTTTACAGCATTTACAATCTTATCTAAATTCATATGTCCCGGTACGATTTCGTTATATGAGCTGACGATACCGACCATTGGTTTTTTCATTTCCTCTTCAGTAAACCCTAACGCATGAAAAAGGCTTCTGTGCGGAGCCTGCTGCATTCCTGTTTTTACGTTATCACTTCTCATATGTTCTCCTCTCTTCCAAGCGCTTTTCGCCTTTTCTTTCTAGCTTACCCAAATTTGTGCTGTATTGCAAGCCCTATCTTTTCAGACTCGTTCTGCAATCAGACTTCCCATTTCTGCTGTGCCGACTTTTACAATCTTTTCTGTACTCTCACCATTCTGCGGCATAATATCACCGGTACGGTACCCTTCTTTTAATACCTGCTTTACAGCATCCTCCACCGCATCCGCTTCTTTATCCAGGTCGAATGTATAACGAAGCATCATGGCCGCACTTAAAATCGTAGCAATTGGATTAGCAATTCCTAAGCCTGCAATATCCGGTGCAGAACCGCCGCTCGGCTCATAAAGTCCGAATTTGGTATCGTTTAGGCTGGCAGAGGACAACATTCCGATAGAGCCTGTTACCATGCTGGCTTCATCCGATAAAATATCACCAAACATATTCTCTGTGAGAATGACGTCAAACTGCGCCGGGTTTTTTACAAGCTGCATTGCACAGTTGTCTACCAGCATATGCTCATATGTGACCTCTGGATAATCCTTTGCCACCTCTTCTACCACTTTTCTCCAAAGTCTGGAAGAATCCAGTACATTCGCTTTATCTACAGAAGTAACCTTTTTTCTACGCTTCATTGCAATATCAAATCCGCGAACCGCAATCCTGCGAATTTCTTCTTCTGTATAAACAAGGGTATCACATGCGGTCAGACAACCGTTTACTTCTTTTGTATATCTGTCGCCAAAGTATAATCCGCCTGTCAATTCTCTCATAATCATCATATCGAAACCATCGCCAATAATATCATCACGAAGCGGACATGCGGCTTTTAATTCTTCATATAAGTATGCCGGTCTTAAATTCGCAAAAAGATTCAGCTCTTTACGAATCTTAAGTAATCCGGCTTCCGGACGAAGGTTTGGCGGAAGTTTATACCAGGGAGAGGTCTGGGTATTGCCTCCAATCGAGCCCATCAGTACAGCATCGCTTGCCTTTGCCGCCGCAACTGCCTCATCTGTAAGAGGAACTCCCACTGCATCAATCGAGCAGCCTCCCATTAAGATGTCTGTATATTCAAAAACATGACCATATTTTTCTCCAACTGCATCTAACACTTTCTGTGCTTCTGCTACGATTTCCGGACCAATTCCATCACCTGCAATAACACCAATTTTACAAATCATAATCTTCTCTCTTTCCCGTACCGGGTACGTTATTAAAAGTCATTTATACTATAATAATGCAACTGCATTTCTATTTCAATATAACCAACCATTTTACTTTTTTATAAATTCCATAACTTTGTTTTATATCTCCAGTTTTACAATTGATATTTCAAAAATGCTATGGTATACTCAAATAACATAAATTTACTAATGGGGGGTTTTTTATGCACTATAATGAATCGGCTGAGAATTATTTAGAAACAATACTGATGCTTAGCAAGACTTTACCGGTTGTCCGTGCCGTAGATATTGCAAATGAACTCGGTTTTAAAAAATCAAGCGTAAGCGTTGCAATGAAACAGCTCCGCGAAAAGGGGCATATCGTAGTTTCGGACGCAGGATATATCACTCTGACCAAAAATGGACTTGCTATTGCAGAAATGGTATATGAGCGGCATGAAACAATTACAAAAATTCTCACATCTCTCGGCGTCCCGGAAGATATTGCTTCAAAAGATGCATGCCGGATTGAACATGTCATTAGCCCTGAGAGCTTTCAAGCATTGAAAAAACTTTTGAATGAATAATATAAAACACACCTGACGAAAAGCTGTTGCTTTTCCATCAGGTGTGTTTTTCATTTTATACTTTTTCAAAACGATTTACTTCATTCTGCAATTCTTCTGAAATTTTCTGTGAGTTCTCTGACTCATCCTGTATCTGCACCATAGCGTCAACTAATGTTGCCGCATCTTCCGCAACGCTTGAGATGGCTCTTGCACTCTCTCCTACCGTCGTAGACACATCCATAAGACCTGTATTCATATCCTGCATAGTCTCGTTAATGGTAGATGCCTGTTCAGCAAATTCGCCGAGAATTCTGCTCATAAGGTCTGCGTCTGCTTCATACTGATTTACTATTCCAACAAATGCATCATAATCCTTCATTACATCTGTACCGATAAAATCTAACATCTTCTGTGCATTCTGTGCCAGCTTCATAACAGCGCCGGTTACCATATTACTGATATTTTGAATATCGTTAGCTGTATTACGACTGCTATCGGCAAGAGAACCTATTTCGTCAGCAACAACTGCAAAGCCCCTTCCTGCATCGCCGGCTCTTGCAGCTTCAATAGAAGCGTTTAAAGCCAGCAGGTTGGTCTGGCTTGCAATATCAATGATGTTTCCTGTAAGCTCATTGATTTTATCAACACTCTTACTTTCGGCAACAGCATTCTCTAACTGCGTTCCAATCTCACGGAGAATCTCAACCGCTGTTTTCTTGCTTTCCATTGTTTCCCTCTGCATTGTAACAGCACGGTTTTTAATCGTATCAACCGTTTCGTTGCCGCTGTCTGCGCTTTCATTCATTTTCTGTACCCGCTCGAGAATATCGTGGCTTCCGCTTGCAATCTGATCCAGAGTGGCAGTTACTTCCTCCATGCTTGCCGCAAGTTCTTCCATTGCAGAAGATACATTAAGCGCGCTCTTATTGGATTCGTTTACCTGTCCGGATACTGCAAGGGCAGAATCGCGCATTTTCTCCGCCTCAGTCTGCATTTTCCGCATAAGATTTTGCAGGCTTTCAATAAAACCGTTTACACCGGAAGCAAGCTGCCCAATCTCGTCTTTCGATTTTACTTCGATACGCTGTGTCAAATCACCTTTGTTATGTTCGATCTGGTCTACAATTTCTGACAAGTGACTGCTTGCATTACGCGCCGGTTTTGCTAAAGTCTTATTAACGATAAGTCCGACAATTATAATGAAAGCTATGCCGATTACCAGCAGGGCAATATCAAATACTACTGTTCCGCTGATTCTTGTTGCATTTTTATCTACAGAATACTCAAAACTTGCTTCAATATCAGCTATTGCCGCTTCATCATTTAAACGTACCGCTTCTTCATAATCAATCAGATATGAAGCGATGGAATCATTATATCCTTTAATACTGTTCAGTGCAGCAAGATTTGCATAAATTGTCAGCAACAATACTGCACCCATGATTCCAACCATCAATATCACTTTTTTACCAATACTACTCTTTTTCATATAAAATTCTCCTCCTTCGTGCTTTATATACTATCCGATTTCAGAATAAATTCTATCGGCAAGTTTTTTCATTGTCTGCTTATTCACTTTACACACTTTTCTGTCATATGTATACATCCCGTTAATCTCATCCTCCACATCGCTAAGCTGTGTGTAAACACATCCACACACACCTTCTTTGATTGCGGGAAGAATCATTTTTTCATACATCGCCACGATGCGTTCTGTCAATTCTTCCATGTCTTTACAGGCGCCATATCCATATGTTTTATCGGCATTAAACGCATGTCCCGGAACCAGATAAGAATATCCTCCGCATTCCGAAATGAACATAGGACGTTCCTTTGTACGCAGTTTTTCTACTCTGAAATAAATATGCTCGCTGTCTAAATCACTCTTCTTCTGTGCAAACCATCCCGATGTCGTATCGTAAATACGCGTTGCATCGATTCCTTTTGCGATATCATACATACGGTCACTTTCAAACTGACCCCAGCCCTCATTAAAAATGGTATAACCGATAATACATGGATGATTATACAAATCATGCAGCGTATCTTTCATGTGCTGTTCAAAAATCTGCTTGCTTTCGGCATCCTGATATCTGCCCTTGCAGTCATTGCGTTTTTTAAAGCCAACTGTAGGAAGTACGGTATCCAGAAGATACGAATACCCCCCATTGTTGACCATATCCTGAAAAACCAGCATTCCGAGCCTGTCACAGTCATAATAGAACTGTTCCGGCTCAATCTTGATGTGCTTACGAAGCATATTAAAGCCCAGTTCCTTCATTCTAAGGATGTCTCTTTCATACTCTGCTTCACTCTCCGGCAGATAAATGCCATCTTCAAAGTATCCCTGGTCCAGCACTGCATGCATGAAAATGGGTGTTCCATTCAAACATACACGATTTATACCATTTTGTTTTTTTATTTCAATCGTACGAAGTGCAAAATAAGAACTCACTTCGTCATCTCCTGCAATAATCCTGATGTCATACAGATAAGGATTCTCTACTGTCCAGTTTACCGGATGAGCAATTGCAATCCGCCCTGTATTTTTCTCAAAGGAATGCTCTGCTACTATACCGTTTCTGTCAGATACAATCGCCTGGAACCCTTTTACCGCCCCGGCCACCGTAATCTCCACGTCACTAAGCGATGGCGTGAGTTTAATTTCTTCTATGTAGGAGGACGGTACATTTTCCAGCCACACTGTCTGCCAGATACCGCAGATTGGAGTATACCACATTCCGCCACGCTTTTTACGCTGTTTTCCATAGGGGTATTTTCTATCTAATTTGTCTGCCACATTGACACGAAGGCTGTTATTTCCGTCTCTTTTAACTGCATCTGTAATGTCAAAAGAAAAATGTAAATATCCGCCCTCATGCTTCCCGACAAAAATATCATTTACATATACTTCTGCAACTTCGTCTGCCGCCCCGAAATGCAGCAGAATTTTTTCTTGATTAAATTCTGTCGGAATTGTAAATGCAGTGCTGTAAACCATCTGCTCTCCTACGCTTCCATCAAACCCGGATAACCGGCTCTGCGGTGCAAATGGGATCACAATCTCCTGCCCGTCTAACTGCCATGTGCCATTTAGAATCACATACCTGCTTCTTCTAAGCTGGGGTCTTGGATAGGATTGCCATTTTTTCTCTTTCATTATCCCCTTCCCCTCATAAAATAAGTTACTGATATTATACAATATAATTCATTAAAATTTAACAATTTTTCTAAAAAATTTTCAGAAAATACAAAAATCCAGCATCTAGGCACTACCTTAAATGCTGGATTCTTATTTTCCCATATTTGTATGCGGATTATTCTTATAATAGGTGAGTCCTAAGCTCTTCTCCACTTACCGGACTTAAATATGCAGGCGCTACATCGAATACTGTCTTGCATCCCTTCATCCCCTCTTTACTCATGCGGTAGGCTGCTCTTGCATAAGCTGCAATTACCGCTGCTGTGAATTCAGGGTTTGAATCCAGTTTTAAGCTGTATTCAATAATGTGGTTATTCTCTTCATTCCAGCCTGTCCTACCGCTGCGGATAACAAATCCCCCATGTGGAATACCGCTGTGGTTTGCCTGCAATTCTTCTTCTGAAATGAAGTTTACCGTTGTATCGTAATCTGCAAAGTAATTTGGCATATTCTTAATCTCTGTTTCAATACGTGCCTTATCAGCCCCCTCCTTTGCAACGACATAACATTCTCTTGTATGCATCTCTCTTGTCGTAAGCTTTGGATTTTCTCCTGCACGAACTCTTCTTAAAGCATCTTCTACCGGCACAGTATACTGTTTTCCGTCTGCAACGCCTTCCACACGCCGAATCGCATCTGAATGTCCCTGACTAACGCCTTTTCCCCAGAATGTGTAATCACTTCCATTTGGAAGAATTGCATTTGCATATAAACGGTTTAGTGAGAACATGCCCGGATCCCAGCCGACAGAAATCAGTGCCACCTTGTTATTTTTAACAGCGCTTTCATTTACAGCCTCAAAATGTTCCGGAATTCTTGCATGTGTATCAAAACTGTCCACTACATTAAAGTATTTTGCATACTCCTTTGTCTGTTCCGGAAGATCCGTTGCACTGCCGCCGCAAAGAATCAACACATCAATGTCATTCTTCATATTAACGGCCTCATCCACATGATATACCTTTACTCCCTCATGTAAAATTTTAACGGTTGCAGGGTCTCTTCTTGTAAAAACAGCTACCAGTTCCATATCTGCATTCTGTTTAACAGCACATTCAATTCCTCTGCCAAGATTGCCATAACCCAAGATTCCAACTCTGATACTCATAAAAAACGAACCTCCTGATTCTAAATACTTCCTATGTGTTAGTCTTCTAAAACTAACACATATTATAGTGCAGCCATTTTTTCAATGCAATAAAAATTTAAGTTTATACCATAAAAACAAACTACTCCAGATTCTTTGCAACCTCTTTTAGTTCCTTCCGGATATTGATTTTCTGCGGACAGTGGCTTTCACACATGCCACACTCGATACAATCGGATGCTTTTCCATGATCTTTTGCATGATGCTTATACTCATTCCGGCGGTCCTGTTCTTTTGTTCCCTGCAACTGTTTCAGGCGGTTATAAATCCTGAAATAATCAGGGATCGGAATCTGCATTGGACAATCGTCCACACAATAGCGGCATGCCGTACATGGAACTGCAATATCATTGCGGATAATCTCTGCCGCTTTCATTACCAATGCCATTTCTTCTTCATTTAATGGCTGGAATTCCTTCATATAGCTTAGATTATCTGCCATCTGCGCTTCATCACTCATACCGGAGAGAACCATCACGACATTTTCAAGACTTGCCACAAAGCGTACTGCCCATGAGGCAATGGATGCATCCGGATTATAATCCTTAAACATCTTCTCGACTATAGGAGAAACTACTGCAAGAGAGCCTCCTTTGATTGGTTCCATAACCAGAATCTGTTTTCCATGCTTTAATGCCACTTCGTAGCACGCACGGGATTGTACATTCTCATCTTCCCAGTCTAAATAATTTAGCTGAAGCTGGACATACTCCGCCTCCGGCCACTCAGTTAAAATCTTATCCAGAACATCCGCTGTATCGTGGAAAGAAAAACCGATGTGCTTAATCTTTCCTTCTGCCTTTTTCTGCTCTGCAAATTCAAAGACCTTCATTTCTTTTGCCTTTTTAAATCGTTCCGCATTCATCGCATGAAGCAGGTAGATGTCGATATAGTCTACGCCAAGACGCTCTAACTGTCCCTGGAAGAATTTCTCCATTGTCATCTCATCATTAATCATCCATATGGAAAATTTATCCGTGACTGTATATGCGTCTCTCGGATAGCGCTTTACTACTGCTTCGCGAAAAGCCATCTCACTATGAAGTCCGTGATATGGGGCAGCCGTATCGAAATAGGTAAATCCCTCCCCGATAAATTTATCTGCCATATCTTTTACGCGCGAAATGTCAATCGATGTGCCGTCATTTTCATCCGCAAGCGGAAGTCTCATAAGTCCGAATCCTAATTTTTTCATCTTTCATATGCTCCTGTTTTTATTATATAAGATAGCATACCATTTTATTTTCATTCTGAAAATACCATATTTTGTCTAATTCCAATAAACCTCCAGAGGCTTTGTATTTACCGGTTCACAAAATCCGTAATTGTACTCAGTTACAGCCGTATCCAAACTGCTTTTATATTCTCCCAAGTAAATAAGCCCGGTCTTATCAAATACCATCAGATAAAAACCGCCGTACCTATCCCGGAATGTTTTCATGCTTGATGCCAAAAGTTTCTCTCCGTCCCAGTCCAGAGAACTTTCTTCAAACAGGAATATTTCTCCATATTCTTCTATCTCTTTGCAGGAAATAGTATATTCCATATGATACGTTCCATCTTCGTTTCTGGAAAAAATCATAGCCTCATCAAACGTATACTGTGCAACAATAACCTCATCATCTATCCAATAACATCTGGATGATTCATCCGAATCAATCCGGGCATATGCAATCTGTTGTTTTTTCTCCAGTGTATCTAAGTCTACAACACTAAGACAGCACTCATCTTCCTCCTCTGAAAAAATCAACAGATTTTCCTTTTGGGTATCTAATTCCAGATTCACATATGCGGTTGGTTCCAATGCGTATATCATTTTCAAAGATTCTGCATCCGGCATTCCTGTTTCAGCGCTGTATTTAAAACTATAAATTCCATACCCGCCCGGAATCAAACTCGTGTCAACCAGTTTTCCAACCCAAGTCTTTGGTGAAAAGGTAAAATAGCAGGTGTCTTCTGTATAAACCGCATCTATCTCAAATAAAAATACATCTCCATAGTTTATCTCCTCTATTTCTACATCGTTGCAGGTACGTCCATAATTTACCGTCGAAAAACCATATCCCTCGATTTCTCCCTTACTGTTTTTGTTGATTCCAATACGACATACCTCATCCTCCAATACCGGAATTTTGAAAAAATTATTAAAGGCTTCCAGCACCTTAACCGCGTCTGTTTCTTTTGGCTCATCTGTTTGCAAATAATAGGATTGAATATCCAAAGACTGTTCAGGAAAAGCTATCCACAAATCAAAAATATAGTAATCCAGATAATCTTTCAGGTAAACATCCTTGCACCCTGTTGTTCCATTTGGAGTTTCCTCCATCAGCTCCATATACGCTAACTCCAATCCTTTTGGATTTTCTATTTTATCTCCTTCCCAGAACTGATTAAACATATTTGATGTAATCCTGCCATAGGTATCAAACTCCATTTCACTATACTTTTGTCCGCCCAAATCCTCTTTTCCAAACTCATAAAACATAAAATCAGTTTGGGTAATCGGTTCTTCTCCTATTTTGTACGTGGTATTCCAGTACATATTGCTGTTATAGTACGTATTGCTGTTATATTTCATTTTGCATTCAACCGTAACCCCCTCTGCTACGGATTTATCCCCATAGAGTACCTTTTCCTCAAATCTGACCTCGTCTATCGTATCGCCAATGGTACTGTTTGCCCCAAAAATTCCATACCCTGATATCAATATCAAAGCTAATAAAACCGCCAGAGATTTTTTCATAAACTATTCCTCCTCCCACTCTAGTTTACTTATGGCGTTACCCACACGGTCAGCCTTATATTGATAGGTTTTCTTGATAAAGCCCATTAAGGTTTCTCCCTGTTCCTCCAAATCCATCATGGATACCTGCGATACTATTTCGCCTTTTCGAATTAGAATTGCACTTCCGATAAACTCTGACACTTCTTCAATCAAATGCGTGGATAATAAAACGGTTTCATGTGGTTCTAATATTCCCAATAATACCTTATAGAAATCTTCTCTGTTAAACACATCATTACCTGCAAACGGTTCATCCATTAGAATGTAATCGGCTCCCTGACATATAGCGAGAATTACTTCAAACTGATTTTTCTGACCGGTTGAAAAACTTCTTAACGGCCGGTTCATTGGAAGGTCAAAAAACTCCATCAGTATTTGAAATCTTTTGTCCAGAAATTTTGGAAAATGCTCCTTGTAAAATTCTGCATGCTGTTTCGGCGTCAGATTAGGGATAAAAGAATGTTCTGTTGTAGCAAAAGAAATCCTTGCAATATTTTTTCTGGTAATTGGTTCTCCATCTAAAGTAATCTTTCCCTGATATGGGATGAAGTCCAAAATGCATTTCATTAAAGTTGTCTTTCCTGCACCATTTTCACCAAAAAGTCCAATGATTTCCCCTTGTGGAATTTCTAAATTCACGCCCTTTAATGCATGTTTTGCGCCATATATTTTCTTAACATTTTCTATTCTCAGCATAATTGTTCCTCCTTCTAAAATGGCAGACATTGCTGCGGGGTAAACACCAGATAAACTCCCAGATAAATAGCCCAGAGTACTGCGATAACTCCGGCTGTAACTGCCAGCCCCGCCAATGGAAGCGTAATACAGCGTCTGTGCATTTCCCATTTATAGGGAAGACGTTTCATCAGATATACTATCTTGCTATCCGTATAGTGATAAGCATAGTGATATATCATCATTACAGCTAATGCTATGATTACGATGATAAATCCCATCATACGTCCCTCTATCAATTTCTGAAAATCCACCATCTTTGCATTTTCAATCAAATGCGCTTCCCCATTTATCCATTCAAACAGCGCTCTTCTTTCTTGGATATATGCGAGTACAAAACCAAGACTATACACGACTGCGCAAAATAGAAAGAATACAAACACCATCACCTCTCTTGCCAGATTGATGCCGGGCGGGGCATATTTTTCTAACCAGCTGCGTTCCTCTGTATTATTCATCTATCTTTTCCTCCTTTTGTTTCAAATAAACACTCCAGAACACTCCAGAAGCGAGGATAAAGAACAGCATATAAAATACGATAAAACTCATATCTGAACCGATTCCTTTCGGGAATAACAAAAATACCATTGCGACTACGGCGATAATGGAAAAATCTGTTTTTCCCCGTCGCTGCCGGAGCGGAAAAGTTGCTGAAGCAATCGCACAGCTACAGATAATAACCGCCAGAATTACCCAGCCAATCCCATCCTCCATTGGAAGAATACTATGCATATATGCGTTTCTGTAAAAGGCAATTACTACGGTCTGGTTTGTGGAATCTATTGCATTTTCCATATACATACCGCTTGCTATAACAAACAGCGCTGCCTGTGATGCCCACAGAAGAACATAACATAAGCAGTTATATAGAGCCTGTAACCAGAATACTGCCAGTTCTGAAATCTGTAGTCTTCTTAAGGTATATCCCTGATTACTTCCGATATTGCAGCCACATTGGCACAAGAATATCGTAATCAGTAAAAAAGCAACCGCAAGCGGCCATACGATATTGCTTTTGTCTACGATGCTTTCCAGCCCTCCTGATTCACTTCCAATCAGCTCTAACATCGTTCCCCGAAATAAACGTATCTGAATCCCCTCCATAATTACTATAACTGCAAGCACCTTATACAGTGTGCTTCTGGTTATCATTTCAAAAACCGATATATACTTTTTCATGCTCTATCTCCTCTATTCTTCCAATCCTTCCTGCATCATCTCCGGCTCCATCTCCCAATACTTATCGAGCAATGCATGCGCTTCTTCTCTGGTGATCCCTATAAGTTTCAAAGAACGAACTGCACCCTTTGCATCATCCTCTAACAATTCCGTTCTGATTTCCTGCATTTTCTGTTCTGTCAGCACCACGCAACTCTTTGCTCCGGCTCGCGACTGTATCAATCCCTCATCCTCCAGCAATTTGTATGCCTTCTGCACTGTATTTGGATTCACCCCCAGAAGCGCTGACAAGACGCGTCTGGATGGAAGTTCATCTCCATAACATATAGTTCCTGCAACAATACCTCTTTTGATATATAACAAAATCTGTAAATATATGGGGCTTGTGTCCATCATAATGAAATTATCAAAAGATATCATCCGTTATCACACCTCACTTCCTCATCCAGATTGCTTCCCAAACTGTATTACTCATATAATACTCTTTCTAACTGTATTATATGAGTAATACAGTTTATTGTCAATACCTATTTAGACGTTGATATATTAAGGTCTTTCCTACAAAGAAAAAAGACCCCCGCAAAAAGCGAAATTGCTTTTTGCGGGGGTCATATTATTTTCCTAAATCACATACATAAACATAAACACAAAGTGGCAGATGCTTCCTGCCATGATGAACAAATGAAAAATCTCATGCAGTCCAAAATACTTATGGATATGGTCTAAAAACGGAATCTTAAGCGCATAAATCACTCCGCCGACCGTATAGAATAAACCGCCAATCAAAAGCCACCAGAAGGCTCCCGGCTCAAGGCTGTCTACAAGCGGTCCAAACACCAGAACACATTCCCAGCCCATAGCAATATAAATTACGGAAGAAAACCATTTCGGACAAGTTACCCAAAATAACTTAATCAACATTCCTATGATAGCAGTCGCCCACACGATTATAAGCAGCGGATACCCCACGGAAGGCTCTAAAACCAGTAAGCATACCGGAGTATATGACCCTGCAATCAACACAAAAATCATCATATGGTCAATCTTTTTAAATACTTTAAGCGCTTTGCCTTTCAGATTCACTGCATGATACAATGCGCTTGCACCATAAAGAAGCACCATACTTCCGATAAAAATTATCATCGCAATAATGTATAACATATTCTGTGACAGGCTGGCCTTGATAAGCAGCGGAACTGCCGCCACCATCGCCATCAGCATTCCAATATAATGGGTAATTGCACTTCCCGGCTCTCTTATTGTAATCTGCATAATACATACCTCCCATACAGATTTTATTCCAAAAATCGCATGATGTAGTTTTCAAAACTACATCTAAGATAGTATTATACTATATCTTATCTTTTATACTGTCAAGTAGAGAAAAACCGATTTCATAATTTGTTAATATTTTCCAACACATATTTTACATAAATAGCAGCAGACTTACCGCCATAACCATCATTCCTGCTACCAGACCGTAGATAGACAGATGATGTTCTCCATATTCTCTTGCTGCCGGAAGAAGTTCGTCAACTGAGATAAATACCATGATTCCCGCCACTGCCGCAAAAATAATCCCGTACACAAAATCACTCATAACCGGAAGCAGCACTAACCAGCCAATCAATGCTCCGACCGGTTCTGCCAGTCCTGACAAAAATGAGTATAAGAATGCTGTTTTTCTTGAGCCTGTTGCCTGATATATCGGAACGGATACCGCAATCCCCTCGGGGATATTATGTATCGCAATCGCCGCAACGATTGGTATGGCAACACCCGGCCCCTGAAATGCCGATACAAAGGTTGCCATTCCTTCCGGAAAATTATGTATTGCAATGGCAAGCGCCGTAAAAACTCCCATGCGCATAAGCTGTGTATTTTGATTTTTCTTCTCCTTTACACACGCCTCACACTCGCCGCAACTCTCACAATCCGCCAGTACATTTCTTGGCTCATGCGGATTTTCCGCAGATGGGATAAGCTTATCAATCAGCGCAATCAGAAATATTCCTCCGAAAAACGCTATTACCGTCATCCATGCGCCATGTTTTTCTCCCAAGTCTGCCGCAAGAGCCTCATTCGCCTTGTTAAAAATCTCTATCAGCGATACATATATCATAACTCCCGCCGAAAAACCAAGACTTAAAGACAAAAAACTCTTATTGGTTTTCTTCGCAAAAAAAGCAATCACACTTCCGATGCCTGTACTTAAACCCGCTAATAAAGTCAGCATAAAAGCAAACATAATGTTCTCCATATTCCTAATAACCTCCCTTTTCTAGAATATGCCTTTTTTACTCAAAGGAAGCTTATCCAGTCTATTTGCACATAAGCCGCTTCGAGTTAGCTAAAGCTAACTCGATTATAACACAGCTTTTTCTATTTAGCACTCTTCAATTGCATCTACCGGACAACTATGGGCTGCTTCTTTTGCGCTTTCCATCTGTTCTGCCGGAACATCATTCCCTGCTGCAACTGCTGTACCTGCATCTGACATTGTAAACACTTCCGGACAAATGCTTGAGCATAAGCCACAACCAATACAGTTCTCATTTACAAAATATCTCATGAATTTTCTCTCCCTTCTCATCTTTTTCATTATTGTCTGCCACATTTGGATAAATATACATCCTGTATTTAATGATACGAACAAAGTGTGCGCATCCTTCGCGGAGCGTTTTTCATATCATAGGAAAGTAAATTTCTTTCACACGTTAATGTATCACGGTCTTTCCTATAAAGTAAAAAAGTGCTGTTGCAGCTCTCCTGCGCAGCACTTTTTATTCTTTCCTCCACTGACTAGTGAAGTTTAAATCTATTAACCTCTGAATCAAGTCCGTTTGCAATATTGAGGTTCGAATTTGCTTCTGCTTCAATATCATCTACACTTGTCGTAATATTAACGGTAGCTTCTGAAACACTTGTAATGCCTTTTGCACTTTCTTCAATAGCAATATTCACAGATGCAACGGATTCCTTAATAGAGTCTACATTTGTCTTTAATGTATCACTCGATGCGGCAAACTCATTCATCATGCTATTCATATTGCCTACATCATTCTGGTAATTACGGCTGGTTTCCAGCAGTTTATCGTAACCGGTCATTGCTGTTTCATCCATGAACTTAAGCATCTTCCCAGATACGCTTGCCAAATCATTTACCGCATCAATAACCTGCGCGCTCACCACCTGAATCTGAGCCGCTGCTGCGGCAGAGTTTGTAGCAAGTTTTCCGATTTCATCCGCTACTACCGCAAAGCCTCTGCCGGCTTCCCCTGCTCTTGCCGCCTCAATGGATGCGTTGAGAGACAGAAGGTTTGTCTGGCTTGTAATACTGATAATATTATCCGTAAGCTCGCTGATTGTTTCAACTGCTTTTGATTTCTGTATCTTTTCATTCACAGATGCTGCAAGTTCATCCGCAAGGCGTTTTGCTTCTTCCTGCTCCGCAATAGCATTCTGGTGAACGGCCGCCGCTTTATTCATAATATCATCTGAGGATATACGGCCATTTTCAGCACGTTCATTAATTATATCAATCTCTTCTACCATATCAACGATTGCATCATTGATTTCCGTAAGAGCCGCACTCGTTTCTTCCATACCTGCGCTCATCTCTTCCATAGTTGCCGATACGTCTGTAATACTTACCTGCGTTGCAGAAAGGCTGGAAACAACCAATTTTGAAGAACTGTTAAGCTGTGTAGAGTTGCCCGCGATATTGATCATAATTCCGCGAATATAATCTAACAGGGCATTTACGTTATTTCCAATCAGCTCTAATTCATCACCGGAATGAATATCCAGTTTCTGTGTTAAATCACCCTCGTTATTCACAAGATCGTAAATCTTAGCATTAACACCATTTAACCCCTTCATGATATTCTGAACCGTAATAAACAATGTTAATAAACCAACAACAAATCCGATTGCAGAAAGAGCTACTGTCTTAGTCAGAGTATCTGTAAGCTCATACATAATATCCGTTGCATCATAGTCGCAGCCTAATACAGCGACAACCTCACCTGTAATACCTGTAATTGGAGCATATACGGTAATTAAAGATTCTCCGTCTGAAGTATCAATTTCCGGTTCCACATATACCTGACCTTCAAATACCATTTTCAGGTCTTCGTAATTGTATTGAAATTCCTCACCAATTGCGTAGCATTCCTCGGTCTGATCTGCATCAATACCATAATATACCTTCTCCCCATCTGTATATAAGGTATACATATATTTGATGCCGCTATGCTCCTGCATAGTAATCATCATGTCCTTTTGTTCTAAGTAATTAGCCGTATATTCATCCCCCAGTTTTATTCCGGCAATTTTTGTTCCGTCCAGTGTCACTACGGTTATCTGAGCAACGCTTTGCGCCTGCTTTCTGCCCATGAGCGTCATTTCCTCCTGAACTGTACCATAGGCGAAAAGACTAAGCAGAGAACAAATAATTAAAAAAATTGCTCCAACCGGAATGAGTAATTTCAGCCGGATACTAATCTTACGTACCTTTTGTTTCATAATAGTCACCTCTTCTTCTTGTAAAACCATAAATTATTTTATCAAATTATCACAATATTTACAACACCATTCAACGAATTCCGGCACAATATAATCTGCTTTTTCTGCCATATCGTTCTGTGGGGAAATATTAGACTTCACATAATAAGTGGAAAAGCCTGCCGTCTGTGCACCTTTGATATCGGTATGGGAATCATTCCCGATAAACAGGGTTTCTTCCGGATTTATTGCATATTTTTCTATCAGAATATCAAAAAACCTTTTGTCCGGTTTCCTTGTTTTATAATCAGAGGAAATCAGTATTCCGTCAAAGTACTTTGCAATATCCAGTACATGCATTTCATATTCTGTAAAGATGCGCTGCGCGTTAGACAAAAGATAGACCTCTTTTCCTGCGGCCTTCAATGCCTCCAGCATCTTATGCGTGCCTTTATAAACACGCACATATTCTGTAGTAAGCACGCGGAAAAACTGTCCGGTATGTACTGCCAGAACATAGTCAGCGTCTACGCCTTTTGCAGCATAAAGCTCCCGGAACACATCCGTAATTTCGATTTCCGGCGACGCCTCATGCGCATATTTTGGATCATTTTCCAATGTGGATTTTAGACTTCTCTCCTTATCTTTTACCAGACGCTCATACGCCTCCTTTAATTCCTGCGGTTTGTAATGCGCCTTATAATACCCATAGAAAAGGCTCAGCTTTTCCCATACGCCCATATCATTTTCATCTGTGTGGATATCCACGAGTGTGCCATACAAATCAAATACATAGACCTTATAGCCGAGCGGCAGCCTCGCCTCCTGTCTCTTTATGCTTGTCCGGTAAAGTTTCATACTGTTATATTCCTCTTTTGCAAATTTGTAGTTGAAATACATTATAATAATTATACACCTATTTAGAATTGTTGTCTCAAAAATAATAATATTTTTTTCTCTAACCGGGACACTGCCACCTGATTCATTCCAAGTTCTTTAGCACTTTCTGATTGTGTCTTTCCTTCCAGATACCTTAATTCTATCAGTCTGCGTTCCCTCGTTTTTAAAGTTTCCAGCATCTGCAGCACCGTAATCCGGTTAATCAAATCCGTCTCTCCTGTATAACTGTCCTCTAGCTGGTCTGCTAAAACCAACTGACTGCCATCCGACTGTCTTCCCACCGGCTGATAGATGGATTCCACCTCCGTAGTTGCCTCCATTGCAATCAAAATCTCGTCTATAGACAAACCTGTGGCTTCCACAAGTTCCTCTATCGTAGGGTCATGGTTTTTCGTTTTCTTTAACTCCTCTTTTACCATAGCAATTCGTCTGGCATTATCCTTCACATGACGGCTGACATGTATCATTCCATCATCGCGTATAAATCTTCGTATCTCGCCGATGATCATCGGAACTGCATATGTGGAAAAGGAAAACTCTCTTGTTACATCAAATTTATCAATCGCTTTCATCAGGCCGATAACCCCAATCTGAAACAAATCCTCCTGCTCATAGCCACGATTTGCAAAGCGTTTCAGTACCATATATACCAGACCTGTATTGGCAGTTACTAATTGATCCCTTTCTTCTTTATCCCCATTTTGTGCTTTCTGAATGGAAAGCTTCCAATTTTCCTCCTTGGTGGACACACTACCTGTCACCATCATCCCTCGCTATGTATTTTGTCATTGTTATGCTGGTTCCTTCCCCCACCTGGGATGTAATATCGATTTCATCCATAAATGCCTCCATAAAAGCAAATCCCATGCCCGAACGGTCCTGCTCGGGCTTGGTGGTGTAAAAGGGCTGTCTGGCCTCCTCCACATTTTCAATCCCAACTCCATGATCTGTGACCGTTACCGTAAGTTTTTGTCCTTCACGGATACAAGACATTTCCACCTGCCTGCTCTCATCATCATATCCATGAATAATGGCATTGGTAACGGCTTCGGAAACAGCCGTTTTTACATCTTCCATCTCATCTATGGTGGGGTTCATATCTGCCATAAATGCCATAACCGTCATGCGTGCAAATGCCTCATTTACTGATTTTGCATCAAAAGTAAGATGCATCGTATTTGTTATTTTTTCCATCTTCGCTTCCTTCCTTTTCTCCTATTTTACCTGAATGATTTTATACAATCCTGCTGACTTAAAAATCGTATCCACCCGTTTTCCCAGATTTACTGCCGCTATGCTGCCTCCATGAAAATGCATCGTTTTACTTCTGCCTATCACTATTCCTATTCCCGAGCTGTCCATAAATTCCGTCTGGGAAAAATCCAAAACCAGCTCTTTGATGCGATAGGATTCTACCAACATATCTATTTCCTGGCACATATCCTTTGCAACGTGATGGTCCACCTCCTTTGGCATCTCATAAACCAGTTGCGTGCCATCTACTTTGTACCGTCTTGCTATTCTTTCCATATTTCCTCCTTTTTCTGCCGATAACAATATTCTTTTATCCATCCTTCACACTAATGTATCACGGGCTTTCCTATGATGCCCCAAAAAATAAGACGCAGGATATTATCTTGCGTCTTTTGTAAATACGATATTAAGTTTCTCCGTTTACATGCTTTTTCGCAGTATTTGCGCGTTCTGTATCTGGATAGTGGTCAATCACATACTGATAATACTGTTTTGCAGATTCTGCATCCCCGCCCTTGCGGTAGGACTGGGCTAAATAATATGCAGCATATCCTTCTTCAAAATCAATATTATAGTCCACGACTATCTGTAATTTTGCCACAGCATCTGCATAGTTCCCATCCCTGTAGCTTGTATATCCGGTTGTATAAAGGCTGCTGTAATATTCGCCGGAAACCTCTGTCCATAAGGTATTGTACATCGTTTTCGCACTATCCGTAAGCTGGTTCACATCAACCTGGCTTAAATTGGTTCCTGCTAAAATATAATCCTGACCGGCATAGGCGACAAATGCACTCAGCAGCATATCGTAAGCCTCAAGCTGTTCCGGGAGGGTTTCATTCCCTTTTTCCATTTCCTCAATTGTAGCCGCCAGCTCCGCTTCCAGTTCTGCGATTTTCTCTTCTAATGCTGCCACCGTCTGTTCTTTGGCAGAAAGCGCATCATTAACTTCCACCAGCTTCTGATTTGATTCTTCCCTTGCCCGCTTTTGTACCTCCGGCACTACAAGAAATCCTATAATTGCGGCGCCGATAAGAAGACCTATCAGAAGATATGCTAATGTAAAGCCAAGAGAAGATTCCTGAAAACGCTTCGGCATAATAATCATTTCATTGCCGCTTTGATAAGAGATCAAATCTTCGTCCTTTTTCTTTTTGCCGCTGCCGTTTTCCTTTAACCGATTATTTACTTCCTTGAGATAACGAAGTGTAATCGTATTATTTGCATCAATTTTTCCTGCGCTGCGAAGGCACTTTTTTGCCAGATCCAGTTTATTTTCCTGCATATATAAAAGCGCCAGAAGCTGATGTCCTTTTACCATTTTCGGATTTAAAGAAAGTACCTTTTTTAACTGGATAATTGCCAGATCCCTGCTGTCCTGCCGACAATACAAGAGCGCCTGATTATACTTTTTAATGGTCTGGTTATTTGCCTCAAGCTGTGCGCGGTTCTTGCGTATCTCATCTAAATATCTGCCTGCGATATTATCCTCTTCCTGATAGCTCTTACTGATTACCCATTCACTAAGAGCGTCAACCGTCTCTCCCATTTCATAATATACAAGACCAAGCAGATTTCTTGCATCAATATTATTTTTATTAAATTTTAAACTTTTTTTCAGACTGATTATTGCACCGGACAGGTTACGGACTTCTGCCTTCTGTAATCCGTCATTGTAATACATATTAGAAAGACGTATTACTTTCTGGAAAATAGAAATGTCAGTTCCGCACACCGGGCATATGTTTTCTCTTCCTGCCTCGTGATTACATTTGTAGCAAATCATGTATGCCTCACCTCTAGAACTGATTGTTATTCTGTTTCATCTCATTCATCATCTGTGAGAGAATGTCTGTAACGTCTGTCAAATCATGGTTATATATTGCCGCTTCAGCCTCTTCTACCTCAAGAGATGGTCTGAAGTTCTTTAATTCTTCTTCAAAATTAATCATTTCTTTTCCTCCAATGAACGCCAACAGGCTGTCCCATATAAAAAGCCACTAGATTATGTACTTAATTATAATATAGCGGCTTAGATATTCAAGTAAAAAAGTATTAAGTTTATTGAAAATTAGTCGACACAAAAGAACTTTTTTTTGCAAAATTATTAGCCCACAAGTTCATCCTTCATGGAGAACATAACAATGCGTCCATCCCTCTCAAAAAAAGATACCGACTGCTGATTCTCTTTTATATGAAGGATCGTATCATTGATACCGATTGTAACTCCGGTATATACATCGCGGATAACCTTGACAGAAGCTCCATGTGCTGCTTCTACAACTTTGCTCATGTTATTCAATGCCTGTGTATGCGATGCAAGGTCCGCCTGTTTTATAATCTTAGTACGAAGCAGCGCTGCTTTGCGCGGATCGCTTCGGGTATCGATTCCCTGCTCCGCACCGGCATCCTCAATCTGCTTTAAACCCAGATTAATCTTGTTGATAATATCCTCAGCTTCCCTGATACAGTTCTCATGGTAAGTCAACTGTCTCTTCACTTCCCAGTTTACCCCGGCAAAAATCTTTGTCTTTATGCCCAGCTCATTACCAAAATTAAATGCCTCTACGCCTTTTGCAGCATGAATGATACCGCCGACAACGCTGGCACGTTTTCCGCGCAGATAGACTTTATCGTTAGAATTAATATCACAGCTAATTACAGAATCCGTTTCAATCATTCCTTCTGCCTGTACGGTTGCATATTCCAGAAACTTTGCGTGGAGGTTTCCGCGCGTCTTGATCATTCCTTTTCCCCTGCCTAACATACCGCCGCGAATAATAACATCCTTATTCGCATCAATAAGACAGCCTTCTACAGTCCCGTCAACCGTAACTGTACCCGTCGCTTTAATAACCGCGCCGGTTGGAACATTTCCATGAATGATAACGTCTCCGCGAAAATCAATGTTGCCGGTTTCAAGTCCTACGTCTCCATAAACCTCATGCACCTGTGAAATGAGAATACGGTTATTCTGCATCTCAATCTTACCTGTCATCGTTGCAGTATAAATCTTATTATCCTCTGAGCGCTCAAACCCCCTGCCCGTAAGAGGCGGTAACGGACGGCCTCTCTTTGCCATAATCAGCCTGCCCTTTACATTCATGCCGTTTGACCCTTCCACCGGCTCATTATATTCCGCAATGACCTGGCCTTCTTCCACAAGTTCTATAGAATGAATACTCCAATAATCTACCGTACCATCCGGTCTGTGCGTTGGTCTTTTATTAAAATCAACATCAAATTTAAAGTCAAAAAATGCATCAACACCCTCAACTGCGGGAATGCCCTTGGCAATCAGGCATTCACGGTTATAGTACTTCTCTTCTACCATAGCCGTGATTTTCTCTGTATCAACACCAATCTTAACCCCTGCCTTTTCCACCAGGGACATGACGTCAGAAAGTTCGTAAGCCTCATCCGTCAATGGCTCCGGCAAAAGCAGATATGCTTCCATCTCATCATATGAAATTCTGACCTTCGGCTCTTTCCTTAAAGTAACTTCCATGTTCACTCCGATGCATCTCTATCCTAAAATGTAATAAGCACGAATCCCCAAAATAATGGGTTTTCGTGCTTTGATTGTAACATTATCTCCTACATCTGTGCAAGTCTTTCTTCAACCTGAGCCATCATTTGTTGATATTTTGCCAGCTTATCCTTTTCCTCCTGAACCTTTTCCGGTTTTGCGTTGCTTAAGAAGCGTTCATTAGAAAGCATTCCTTTCGAACGGGCAAGCTCTTTTTCAAGTTTTTCCTTCTCTTTTGTAAGACGTTCTTTTTCTTTTTCAAAGTCCACTAAGTCTTCAAGCGGAAGGTAAACCACTGCTCCCGGAATCACTACGGAAACTGCATTGTCCTCAATGCCAGACTTATCAGCCCCCACCGTGATTTCACTGGTAAATGCAAGATTTACATATACTTCTTTATTTTTTTCAAAGATTTCGCGAAGCTCTTTGTCTTCCGAAACAAGAAAGAGTTTTGCTTTTCTTGACGGTGGAACATCCATTTCCGTCCGGACATTACGAACACCTTTTACAAGGTCCTTGCAGTGTTCAATCGCAGCTTCTTCTGCCGGAAAATTCCACTCTTCTTTAAATTTTGGCCACTCTGCCAGCATAATGGTTTCTTCTTCTGACTGAAGCGTGCAGAAAATTTCCTCTGTAATGAATGGCATATATGGATGAAGCAGTTTTAGCGCTTCCGTTAATACGGTCTTTAACGTCCAGAGCGCGGCATTTGCAGAAGCCGCATCTTCCTCTTTCCTATAGGTACGAACCTTGGTAATCTCAATGTACCAGTCACAGAATTCATCCCAGATAAAGTCATACACTTTCTGTACCGCGATACCAAGCTCAAACTTATCCATATTTTCCGTAGCCTCTTTTGCCAGAGTATTTACCTTAGAAAGAATCCACTTATCTGCTGTATGAAGCTCCTCCATAGAAGGTGTTTTGATTTCCATACCTTCTAAGTTCATCATGATATAACGCGATGCATTCCATACTTTATTTGCAAAATTACGGGACGCCTCTACTCTTTCCCAGTAAAAACGCATATCATTTCCCGGCGCATTGCCCGTAATAAGCGTCAGACGAAGTGCATCGGCACCATACTTATCAATCACTTCAAGCGGATCAATACCATTTCCAAGGGACTTACTCATCTTACGTCCCTGAGAATCACGTACCAGTCCATGAAATAATACGGTATGGAACGGCGCTTTTCCCATCTGCTCATAACCTGAGAAAATCATACGGATTACCCAGAAGAAAATGATGTCATAGCCCGTTACCAATACGTCGTTTGGATAGAAATAATCCAAATCCTCTGTTTTTTCTGGCCAGCCTAAAGTTGAGAACGGCCAAAGCGCAGATGAAAACCATGTATCCAGTGTATCCGGATCCTGATCCATTCCGTCATGCCCGCATTTTGGACAGGTATTCGGATTTTCATGTGCAACTGCCATATGCCCGCATTTTGGACAGTAGTAAGCCGGAATTCTATGTCCCCACCAGAGCTGACGAGAGATGCACCAGTCACGAATATTGTCTGTCCAATTGAAATAGGTCTTATCCATACGTTTTGGAAGGAGTTCAATTTCTCCGTTTTTTACTCCTTCTACGGCCGGCTTAATCATTTCATCCATTTTTACGAACCACTGCTGCTTAACCATCGGCTCTACGGTTGTGCCACATCTGTCATGGGTACCAACATTGTGAGAATGCGGTTCCACTTTAACAAGAAGTCCCATTTCCTCTAAGTCAGCTACCAGTGCTTTACGGCATTCATAACGGTCCATGCCTTTATATTTTCCCGCAAGGGCATTCATGGTAGCATCATCATTAATCACTACGATTTCTTCTAAGTTATGACGTTTTCCAACTTCAAAGTCATTCGGGTCATGTGCAGGTGTAATCTTTACGCAGCCTGTACCAAATTCCTTATCTACATATGCATCTGCGATAACAGGGATTTCGCGTCCTGTTGTTGGAAGAAGAAGTTTCTTGCCGATGATGTCTTTGTATCTGTCATCCTCCGGGTTTACCGCTACAGCAGTATCGCCGAATAAGGTTTCCGGACGGGTTGTTGCAATTTCAACAAAGCGGTCTTCTTCCCCAACTACCGGGTAGTTGATATGCCAGAAAAAGCCATCCTGTTCTTCATGCTCTACTTCTGCGTCTGAAATAGAAGTTTTACAAACCGGACACCAGTTAACAATGCGGGAGCCTTTATAAATCCATCCCTTATCAAACAATTTGATAAATACATCCCGAACCGCATGGGAACATCCCTCATCCATGGTAAAGCGTTCTCTTTCCCAATCTGCGGAAGAACCTAATTTCTTCAACTGTTTGATAATGCGTCCGCCGTATTCTTCCTTCCACTCCCAGCATTTTTCTAAAAAGCCTTCACGGCCAAGTTCTGCCTTATCAATCCCCTGTTCTTTTAATGCCTCGATAACCTTAACCTCTGTTGCAATAGATGCATGATCGGTACCCGGCTGCCAGAGTGCATTGTAACCCTGCATTCTCTTATAGCGGATTAAAATATCCTGCATTGTATTATCAAGCGCATGCCCCATATGAAGCTGTCCTGTGATGTTTGGCGGCGGCATCACAATAGTAAATGGCTTTTTGCTGCGGTCTGCTTTGGCATGAAAATAACCATTGTCTTCCCATTTCCGGTAAAGACGGTCTTCAATGTCTTTTGGATTATAAGTTTTGTTTAATTCTTTGCTCATTATTTTCCTCCTCATTTTTTCACACGTTAATGTATCACGGTCTTTCCTATGATATAAAAAAACCCTTCTGTGCATAAGCACAGAAGGGCGAATCAGCGCGGTACCACCTTCGTTTGCGTCGTTCATAAAAATGAATTAACGCCTCATGTCCGTTAACGGGGACGATGCGGAATTGCCTACTATCATGCAAACACATCGTGTTCAGCAATTCGGTTCAAAAGCTACCTTCCATAAGCCGAGCTTCAAGGCACCTTTCAGCCGGTGAGCGCCTCTCTCTGCGAAGTCTTGTTATGTACTCCTCTTTCTCATAACCTTTATCTGTATTACTTGTATCTTACTTTTAGAAAATGCATTTGTCAAGATAATTCTCATATCTTCTTACGAAATATCCACTGCTTGCTCGCCACATAGTTTAACACAATTACCAATACATTTACCGCTACTTTTGCAATCATTTCTTCTACTGCCGCAATATCCACAAGCATCCACATAAGAAGCATATCCATCACGCCTGTCGCAGCTCTTGCCAAAAAGAAACTTCCCATTTCCGCAAGCACGATTTTACCTTGCCATAATCTGCTTTCAAATACCCATATTTTATTTGTTAAAAAAGCAAACAGCACAGAGCATATCCATGCAATGATATTCGCTAACAGATAATGTATTTTCATCACATCTGACATCAGGTAATAAACTGCGATATTTACTACCGTAGTAAGGATACCAAAAACTACATATGCAAGTGGTTCCTTATACATCCTTATTATATTGCATATTTTTGCCAACATACTTTTATCCGTTACTCTTCTTCTAACAGTAAATCCTCATCATCATTGATACCGCCCATAGCCGACGAAACCGTTGCCGATACTACGATTACTACAATGATACAAATAAATATGATAAATGCGAAGAAAAGAAATAAGAACATTTCATCTGACATAATACCCTCTCCTATCGTCTGCTCACTTTCGTGTTCTTGCGCTCATTATAGCATACCCTAAATTAAGGTGCAATATCAGAAAATCCGTCTTAAAATTCAATCCGCCACCTGCATTCCGGTCACATCCATATGATAGTTGTCACGCATAATCAGTTCGGAAATCGGTATGATTTCATATCCTTGATTCTTGAGATTGGTAAGCATCTCATCTAAGGCCTGTGCCGTATACTTTGCGCCATTGTGGCAAAGGATGATAGAACCCGGGCCTAAGGAATCATGATTGCATACGTTAGAAATAATACGTTCCGGCGGATAATCCTTCCAGTCAAGGGAATCTACATCCCACTGAATCGGATAATAGTTTAATTCATAACAAATCCGGATTACATCATTATTATACGCTCCGTACGGGGGCCGGAATAATTCCATTTCATATCCTGTCAACTCTTTCACTGCATTATGGACTTTTAGAATCTGTTCCTTTTGCTTTTCTTTGGAAATCGTTGTCATATCCGGGTGCGTAGCGCTGTGATTGCCCAAATCATGACCTTTTTCCACCAGGGTTTTCACACATTCCGGATACTTTTCCACCCATTCTCCTGTCATAAAGAATGTCGTCTTCACTTCATGTTTATCTAATACTTCCATGATCTGTTCAAAGTCCTCTGCTCCCCATGCAGCATCAAAGCTTATGGCAATTTTCTTTTCCTCAATGCCAACAGAATAAATTGGCAGTTCACGATCTCCATATGTGCTGCTTACTTCAACCGCGATGTTAGCCAAACGTCCAATCAGCAAAGCACATACCAAAATACATGCCAACTGGCTTCCGATAATCATTTCCCGATGAGACTCTTTTATGATTTTTCCAATCTGTTTTAAAATCTTTTGAACTTGCATATACTGTACCGATATTTTTATAGTTTTCTTATTCCAATCTTATTCCATACAGCATATCCAATATACCTGGTTCTCTTTTATACTTCCTGTATTCTTGCAATAAACTCCAGTACAATTTCAATGGAGCGAAGCGCTGCCTGTTCCGCAAAGGTCTGATAATCAAGTGCCCCTCCATCACCGTCGGAGATTGCACGGAGCACCGCAAACGGGACATTATTTACGGTACACACATGTCCGATGCTGCCGCCTTCCATTTCACAGGCAACTGCACGGAAACGCTCTCGAATCAAGGCTTTGTGCTCCGGGTCATGCATAAAAACATCTCCTGTTGCAATCGGACCGGACACATAGTGTATCCCTTTGTCTTTCAGGCAATCGCACAATACCCTGCACATTTTCTCATCTGCCGGAAAATAAATCTGATTTACCCCGGAAATAAGACCAACCGGGTCTCCGATTGCCGATGTATCCATATCATGCTGAAGGACGTCACTTGCAACGGCCACATCCAAGACGCCCAAATCTTTTGTCAATGTTCCTGCCACTCCGATATTGATAATCATATCGGGATTGAATTTTAAAATCATTGCCTCTGCGCAGATAGCAGCAAAAACTTTTCCAACGCCGCATACTGCTGCTACCACGTCCATTTCACCAATCGTTCCGCTGACAAAACGTATCCCGCTGACGGTTACTGTGGACTGGTTCTCCATCGCTTCCTTTAAGTTGTCTACTTCCATCTGCATTGCGCCGATAATACCAATCTTCATATATTCCTCCACCTTTGTCCTTTGGATAGATTCTTTCCCGTTTTATTCCGGATAAGTAAATTCCAGATTTGTCTGGCTGTTTAGGACTTCCAGATACTTTTTTGCCTCCTCTTTTGCAAGAGACAGCGACAGGTTTTGATAGTTGCCGCATTCTATGGCAGATGCGCCAAACACAGGACCTTCATACGCAAGAATCTGCTCCAAAATCATCTTGGTCAGTGCAAATACTTCTGACGGCGCTAAATCCTTTACCAGAAAATAAAATCCGGTCTGACATCCCATTGGTCCAAAATAGATAATTTTATCCCGCACTTGCGAATTTCGGGCATATGTTGCAAACATATGCTCGAGGGAATGCATGGCTGCATTGTCCATATAATCACCTGCATTCGGTTTTCGCGTACGCAGATCGTAAGTGATGACATTATCATCTTCACGGGAAATATAAAATCCCGGTTCTAAAATATTATGGTTAATCTGGAAACTCTTAATACGCTCCATGTTATCCTCCCGAATGAAAACTGTATTGCTATTATTTTACAAGTCCTTCAAGCATCTCTAAATAGCTTTCAAATACTACGAGTGCATCATCCACCGGTTCCGGTGTACTCATATCTACTCCTGCTGCTTTTAGTAAGTCAATCGGATCTTTGGAAGAGCCGCCGCTTAAGAAATTTTCAATATAGCGGTCAACCGCCGGTTTGCCCTCTTCTAAGATTTTCTTGGAAAATGCAATTGCAGCAGAATAGCCTGTCGCATACTGATATACATAGAAAGAAGTGTAAAAATGAGGGATGCGCATCCACTCATAATCAATTTCTTCATCTACAATCATATCCGGTCCATAGTACAAGACATTTAAGTCATGATATATTTTACAGATATCCTCCTTCGTCAGACTTTCACCATCTGCAATTCTCTTATGCACAATCATCTCAAATTCCGCAAACATTGTCTGGCGGAATACGGTACCCCGGAAACTTTCTAACTGGTGGTTTATCAGATACCTGCGCTCTACTTCATCGGATGTATTTTCTAACAGATAATGCATCAGCAGCGCTTCATTACAGGTAGACGCCACTTCCGCAACAAAAATTAAATATCCCGCATAAGTAATCGGCTGGTTCTTATCCGAATAATAGCTGTGCATTGCATGCCCCATTTCATGTGCCAATGTAAATACACTGTCTAAGTTATCCTGATGATTTAACAGCACATATGGATGTGTGCCATACGCGCCCCATGAATATGCCCCGCTTCGCTTATTTTCATTTTCATATACGTCAACCCAGTCATGGTCCATACCCTCGGATGCCACTGCCACATAATCCTCTCCCATCGGGGAAATGGCAGCCTTTACCATTTCCTTTGCTTCATCATAAGGATATTTCTTACCGGTCTCTTCTACTACAGGCACATACAAGTCATACATATGAAGACGTTCTACGCCCAACAGCTTCTTACGCAGGGACACATAACGGTGCATTGCCGGAAGGTGCTTATGTACGGTTTCAATCAAATTGTCGTACACGCTTTCGGGAATATTCCCATTATGCAAATGCATCGCACGGACACTTGGGAAATTCCGTACCTTAGCATAGAAATTCTCCTGCTTTAGCTGTGCCTGGAACATTGCGGCAACGGAGTTGGCATGCTTTTTATATTCTCCATATAACCCGCAGAACACTTCCTTACGCAGACTTCTGTCTTTGCTTTCAATGAGAGAAATATAATTTCCATGTGTAATCTGAATCCGGTTTCCCTCTACATCTGTTACTGACGGGAACTTAAGGTCCGCATTGTTAAACATTGAAAAAATATTAGACGGAGCCATTGCCATATCTCTTGCCAATGCAAGAATCTCTTCCACCTCGCCGGAACGCGTATGCTCCTTGTCGCGAAGAATCTGCTCCACCATTCTGCGGTAATGCTCTAAGCCTGGTTCTTCCTTAAAAAAGTTCTCTAAGAGAGCCTCATCCATCCCCAGAATTTCCGGCTGCATAAATGAGGTTGCGCTGGAAATTGCTACCGAGATACTGTCCGCTTTTGCGGAATATCCCTGATATTTGGACACCGCTGTATCCTCATGATATTTCTGACCCGCATATACAATAACACGTTCTGCATGGTAACTCATTTCATCTATCTTCCTAAAGAACTCTAATAATATTGCCGGGCCTTCGCTTAATCTGCCTTTGTACTGTTCCATTTCTTTTGCTAAATCCAGAAGCTTTTGTGCCTCTTCTTCCCACAATTCATCTGTAGCAAACATATCCTGCATATTCCATTTGTACTGCTTTGGTATCTCGCTGCGACTGCGAAGTTCTTTTCCCATAATCTTAATCTCCTTTATCTATTCCTACTTCCTGCATTCTCTGTTTTCAAAAAGCAGAGAGAATCGCATACTGACTATATTTTAACACAGAAAAAAGGGGGTTGCACCCCCTTTATAAAAAAAGACTATTATTCTAAAAATGCTTTCTTTGAAATGAAGTTATAACCTGTTACCATACCTGCCGCAAACACTTTGGCTACCGTGTAATAGATATTTAAAACATCTACTAACACCCACATTGCCATCTGGTTGAAGCCTAGTCCAATAAGACTTAAGACTAAAAATACAGACACTTCCTTTGCCCTGCTCATATCCTCTCTTCCGCGAAAAACATAGCGCATGCTAAGAACATAATTCACAAGAATCGAAATAGTATAGGAAAATGCACAAGCTCTGAAATATCCCATATGAGTTGATTCCGTGAAAAGAACCATAAAACCATAGTCAACTGCAAGGCTAATCATTCCAACTGAAGCAAATCTACAAAATTGAAGCACCAATGCTATATTTTTCAACATAAATGAACTCCTGCTTTTCAACTTCTTTTAGAAACGGATTTATTATAATCCTCTGTTTTACAAATAACAATTTATAAACTTCCCAAATAAAATTGAAATAAACAGAAGTTTTTCGTAAATTTTACCAAATCTTTACCTTTTTAGTACCGCAGCATCTCTTCCAAAGCCTGTCTGCCCTGCCTGTAATCCTTAAAATGTACCGCCAGAATGCCGCTTCGCATTGCACCTTCCACATTTTCATAACGGTCATCCACAAAAACACATTCCGAACAGTTGAGGCTGTACTTCTGGCAAAGAAACTCATAGATCCTGCTGTCCGGCTTCAAAAGCCTGCACTCATACGAAAAGACTGCACCATCTGTCAATGATAGAAACTCTAACTTTTCCCTTGTCTGGTTCATCATATTCTCGGAATAGTTCGAAAGAATATACAATTTGTAGCCTTTTTCTTTCAGTTCCTTTAACCACTCCATAGCATAAGGATACATCTTAATGGTTTTCCCTACGGTAGCGTGAATATGGCGGATCTCTGCTTCATATTCCGGTGCTCCGGCAATAAATTTTCCCAGAAATTCTTCCGGTGTGAAAAGCCCCTGATCAGACATATCCCACAGCTTATTTTCAAACACCGCACGGTTGATGGCGGCACGAGCCCCTTCATCTAAACCAATGCTTTTCATATATTCGTCCGGTTCATAGGACACTAAAACTTTACCCACGTCAAAAATGATATTCTTTATCATAATATGTAAAATCGTTGCTCCTTTTATTAATCTGCACTACAAATCCTAATATCCATCAGTTCCCGCAGTTTTGGATTTTCCTGAGCCTGTTTCTCCCGTGATTCCGATGCGTGTTGCTTGCATTGTATCATTCTTACTCTAAGCCAGCTCTTTCTCAGCCATATCAAGCGCACTGGCAATTACCGCATCCATGTCATAATATTTGTATTCTCCAAGACGTCCGCCAAATATAATATTTGCTTCTTTTTCCGCCAGTTTTTTATACTCTGCATAAAGTGCGCCGTTTTTTTCATCATTTACCGGATAATATGGTTCATCGCCTGCCTTCCATTCCGAACTGTATTCACGGCTTATCACTGTCTTCGGAAGGTCATTCCCGTCTGCATCTTTTCCAAACTCAAACCATTTATGCTCAATAATACGTGTCCAAGGCGTTTCCCTGTCCGTATAGTTTACAGCCGCATTGCCTTGGAAATTAGGCTTGTCCAGCACCTCCGTTTCAAAACGTACAGAACGGTACTCCAAAGTTCCGAGTTTATAACCGAAGTATGCGTCAATCGCACCTGTATATACCACTTTGTCTGCCAACGCATCGAGTTCTTCTTTCTTTTCCAGATAATCAACACCCAATCTTACTTCAACGCCGTCTAAGAGCTTTGCCACCATCTTAGTATATCCGCCTACAGGTATTCCCTGATATAGAGCATTAAAATAATTGTTATCAAACGTAAAGCGGACCGGAAGACGTTTGATAATAAAAGCCGGAAGCTCATTGCATGGTCTTCCCCACTGCTTCTGCGTATAACCCTTTACCAGTTTTTCATAAATATCCGTACCCACAAGGCTGATTGCCTGTTCTTCTAAATTCTTCGGCTCTGTAATGCCTGAAGCCGCCTTCTGCTCTTCTATTTTTGCAGCAGCCTCTTCCGGTGTTACTACTCCCCACATCTTATTAAAGGTATACATATTAAACGGGAGAGAATACAGTTCTCCATGATAGTTTGCTACCGGTGAATTTGTAAAACGGTTAAACTCCGCAAAACGAGTGATATAATCCCAAACCGTTTTGTTGTTCGTATGAAAAATGTGCGCCCCGTAAACATGTACGTTTATGCCTTCCATTTCTTCCGTATAAACATTTCCTCCAATATTCGGCCGTTTGTCAATCACAAGAACCTTTTTCCCCTGTTCTACGGCTCTTTGTGCAAAAACCGCACCATATAAGCCTGCCCCAACTATTAAATAATCGTATTTCATGTTTGCCTCCAATTAATTTTTCTATCATAGGAAAGCTGCTCTCTTTCAACCTTAATGCATCACGGTCTTTCCTGTGATAAAATAAAAAGACGTCTGATACAAGTATCACACGTCTTTAACATTTTTGCAAGTAATTACTGCTCAATTGAAGAAGCATCTCCCAGAACAACTGTAATTTCTTTCTCTACATATTCATTGCCCTGCGCCTGAAGAATGCCAAGTTCTACTTCTTCTCCCGCTATATAGTACGTTAAAAGTTCTTTTAACTGGCTCATCGATGAAATTTTATTTCCGTCAAATTCTGTGATAATATCACCAGCCTGAAGACCTGCCTTTTCTGCGGCAGAATTGGAATATACTTTGTAAATATATACACCGTAATTGCTGTCTACACCCTGGATTCCGAGATATCCGGCTTTTTCCGTATCAATCTCTTCTCCCTTAATAAGTTTTTCAATTACGATCATTGCATCTGAAATCGGAATTGCATATCCAATCCCCTCTACATCTGTATCGGCATATTTTACAGAGTTGATACCGATTACTTCTCCCTGTACATTAAATAATGCGCCGCCGCTGTTGCCCGGATTTATTGCGGCATCCGTCTGGATCAGGTTCTTATTTAAAATCGTAGTTCCCGTACTGGAATCTGTTACGGTAACAGAACGTCCAAGAGCACTTACCACACCGGTAGTAACAGACTGTCCATAACCTAATGCATTGCCAATCGCAATTGCGCCTTCCCCTACTTTAAGCTCCGTCGAATCCCCTAATGTAGCCAGACGGATTTCGCTTAATGTTTCACTCGGAATATCTGCAATCGCAACCTGAATTACTGCTAAGTCCTTCGAAGCAACCTGTCCTTTGATTTCGGCTTCTACTACAGCATTATCGCAAAACTGAACCGTTAATGTTTTTGCTCCGTCTACAACATGGTTATTCGTTGCAATATAAATATACTCATTATCCTGTTCTACCAGAAAACCTGTGCCGCAGCTTTCGCTTTCCTGCACATAATTCTGTCCCCACATACCCTGAATCACGGTCTCGGATTCATTGGTAATTGCAACGATACAAGGCATTGCATTTTCTACCAAATCAGACACATCCATAATCGCCACTATACTTTCATCGCTTGTATCTGTCTGCTGAATTGGATTTTTCACCGTTTCGGAATTGAGTGAACCGGCTGTTGTGTCGTCATCCGCGTCTTTATCCATATCTTTATCATCCTCCGCATCTGCGAGAATTCCTAATGCATCGCCACCGAAATAGATGACGCCAAGACCTGCGGAACCAACTACAAGCCCAAATACCAGAGCAATCGCTATAGTCTTTGCCAAAGTTACTCCAAAGCCTTTTTTACGAGGCGGCTTTGACGGACCTTGCGCTGCGGCCTGTGTCTCTGCCCCATTTGTATCTCCAAAACCATTTTCCGGATTTGTATAAGGATTATAATTATAATAGTTATTGTTATCCATCTTTCAAATTTCTCCCTTCTTGTATTTTACAAGCAAATTCTATCCGGTAAATGTGTAGAAATTGTGTCATATTCCTAAAATGAATATAAATTTATTCTACTGTTACTGATTTTGCTAAATTACGCGGTTTATCCACATCCAATCCCCGATATACCGATACATAATAACCAAATAACTGCAATGGGATAATTGCCAGCGAGTTGGTAAAATACTTATTCGTCTTAGGAACATAAGTAATGTAATCGGCGTTATCCTCCATAATATTATTATCATCATTGGTTACGGAAAATACTACTGCGCCCCGGCTTCTTACTTCCACTATATTGCTAATGGTTTTTGCATAGAGTTCTTCCTGCGTAACTACAGCAACAACCAGCGTACCGTCTTCAATTAAAGAAATTGTTCCATGCTTTAATTCACCTGCCGCATACGCTTCCGAATGGATGTAGGATATTTCCTTTAATTTCAGCGAACCCTCTAAGGAAATCGCATAGTCAATCCCACGTCCGATAAAAAATACATTTTCTGCGCCGGAATAACGATTTGCAAATTTCTGAATTTTTTCTTTATTAGCAAGGAGAAGTTCTATCTGGTTTGGAAGTTTCTCCAAATCAACCAGATAGAAAGAAAGTTCTCTTTCCGTAATCTGCCCGCGTACATGGGCAAACTTTAATGCAAGCAGATATTGCGCTACTAACTGGCAGCTATATGCCTTTGTGGTTGCAACGGAAATTTCCGGTCCGGCCCATGTATACATAACCTTATCCGCCTCACGTGCAATGGAGCTTCCCACTACATTTACAATTCCAAGCGTTTGAACGCCACAGGACTTTGCAAGACGAAGTGCTGCAAGGGAATCTGCGGTTTCACCCGACTGGCTGATTACAATTACAAGGGTTCCTTTTTCTAAAATTGGATTACGGTAACGAAACTCTGAAGCTAAATCCACCTCAACCGGAATTCTTGCCATACCCTCAAATACATATTTGCTGGTCACTCCCGTGTGATAAGCCGAACCACATGCCACGATGTGAATCTTCTTAAGCCCACGAATCTCATCATCTGTCATGCCAAGTTCTTCAATCTCAATACTCCCATTTTTCAAACGAGGTGTAATAGTATCACGGACTGCCTTCGGCTGCTCGTAGATTTCTTTTAACATAAAATGCTCATAGCCGCCTTTTTCTGCGGCATTGATATCCCAGTCAATATGTTTTGACTCTTTTATGAGTTCTTCTCCATCCAGATTGTAAAAGCGGATATCATCCTGCGATAAAACTGCCACTTCATCATTTTCGATAAAGTATACGTCTCTCGTATATTTAAGCACCGCCGGCACGTCAGAAGCAATCAGATTTCCTCCATCCGCCTTGCCGACAATTAAAGGACTGTCCTTCCGAACAGAATAAACCACTTCCGGCTGATCCACAAAAATAATCCCCAAGGCATAAGAGCCTTCCACACGGTTTACAACCTTACTGATTGCAGTTAATGCGTCATACTTGCACCGGTTGTAGTAATAATCCAGAAGATGTGCAATAACCTCCGTATCTGTAGCAGATAGAAACTCATAATCACGGGCTTCAAGCTGTAGCTTTAATTTCTGATAGTTTTCAATAATACCATTGTGAACAATCGTGATGGAATGGTCCGCATTATAATGCGGATGCGCATTAACATCAGATGGCTCTCCGTGTGTTGCCCAGCGTGTATGACCGATACCCACACAGCCGGGCATGGTGGCGCCATCATGCGTTAATTCACTTAATACCTTTAATCTCCCCATAGCCTTCTGCACATTGATACGTTCCCCATCATAAATTGCCATTCCAGCAGAATCATAACCGCGATATTCCAATTTGGTCAATCCGTCCAGCAAAATCGGAGCCGCCTGTTCCTTGCCTACATATCCTACAATTCCACACATACTCTATTATCCCTTTCTAAATTTCAATTCCATTCTTCAGCAATAATGCTCTTGCTGATTCCACAGAATCTACACCCGCTGCATTTTTCACAGGTGCAAACTCTTTTTCTCTTTCTACTTCAAACGACAGGCAATTATCCATCATATATACCATGTCGAGAATCAATGTTTCAAACTTATAAGCATTTGGCGTATCGGGTTTGATGAGATTACCGTTTTCGTCAACATACGGAACCTTCTTCTCAACAATATGAAGCGGCAATTGCTTTTCGGCAATTTCCAGCAATTTATCAACGCTGAATAAGTAATTCAATATAACCCCAAATCCATATAAAAGAGAGCCTGCTTCATTTGTCGCTTCCGCCATTTCCGGCGTCAGTTCATAATACTCAATAATAGAAGGCTTTCCATCCTCCAGGCAAAGCGCCCCTACTCTTTCGTATGGGCCGCATTTGCGAACAACCTTGGCCCCGCTGACACAGCCGGATAACATGGTTGCACCTACAAAAACAGGGTCCGCAATCTGCTGCAATACATTATCCACCGCAAAAACGTTCAGCCACTCTATTCCCTTCGCTTTTAAGTCTTCCCCTAAGCCCGCTTTTAACATAGAAGAGAACCAGCCGCCGTTGCCATTTGGAGACATCGCCAGCGAATCTTTTGACTCCATCAGCACATTTCCATCAAAATCAACTGCCGGAACCATCTCCTGCACAAAGAACTTCACAAAGTCTTTGTTATATCCAAAATAATCATGCTCCGCAAAAAACGCGCGGGTCTGGGCATCGTTTTTTTCACTTGTCATAATATAAAGCGGCACAAACGCCCCTGCTTCATCTGTCACTTTTTGCAGGTTATAAACCAGTTGTTCAAAAATATACAGCTTTTTGTTGACACCAATGTTATACATACCCTTGGCCTTGTCAAATCCAAGACGGGTTCCCTGACCGCCCGCAAGAAGGATTGCACCCACCTTGCAGTTTTTGACTGCTTCCAGCCCAACTGCCTTAAATGTTTCCTTTTTGCTTTCAATCTCCGGCAGTTCCATTGCACCAAGCGGCGCAAAGGTGCCTCGCTTCTGCTCTTTGCCATGAATCATGTCCAAATAGGACCAGTCCATCTGCTCTAACTGTGCCTCTAATCTGGCAGGAATCTTCTGTCCGACCAACGCCGATAAATATTTTTGATTTGTAGAATGAATCTTATTGATTACATAGGAATTCATAATTACATCCTCTCTTTTACTTATGAAAAACATATTGGTAGACCAAGTACGCCATACCCGGTCTACCAATTATTAAAAAGTTACTCTCTTGTATTAGTCAAAGACGGTTCCATCCTGACCTGCCGTATTGTTATAGTCATCCATATTATATGGTTTAGTATCTTCATCAACACCTGTTTTTTCAATAATAGCATTGCTGATTGCCTGTACTGAGAATGATGGGACATATCCTTCTGTACCGAACATATAGGCATGAAGCTTTGATACGTTATTCTCTAAGCTGACCGGTACAACTGTATCGCCTGTACCCGACAGGGATCTTGTTACCAAATCAAACGGAAATCCTGTCGTAGAACCAATCTCATATTTCTGCACATCCATTGCAAGATCTATTATCTCAGCAAGTGTGATGTTTGTGGAAATATCATCAAAAACTGCTTCGCAAATATCTAAGAGTGTGTTGAGGTCCGACTGTTTTGCCTTGTTTAACATTGCCTCTAATACGATACGCTGGCGGGAAGCGCGTCTAAAGTCATCTCCTGCGGTCTTACGGATTCTCGCATATGCAGTTGCCTGTGTACCGCTGAGTGTCATTTTACCGGAGCCTTTTAGTTTTTTGGAATTCTCACCTGTTACCTCATCGATTTCCCAAAGATAACTATTGATAAGCGACACTTCCTGCTTTGTAACTTCAATTTCAATACCGCCTAACGCATCAATAGCCTCCACTAATGCTGCCCAGTCTACACATACATATTTGGTAATATCCAAATCTAAGTTAGAGTTCAACATCTGCACAGCCTGTTTTGCTCCCCCTGTAGAATATGCTGTATTGGCTTTCTTGTACTTGCCATCGCCAATACTTAAATAAGTATCACGATATACCGATACAATTTTTACTTCTTTGGTCTCATTGTTGATGCTGGCAATCATGATAACATCAGAAAGCCCCTTTTCATAATTGCCTACAGACCGGTTATCCAGACCAAAAATTGCAATATTCGTATAACCCTTCAGCACCTCCTGCTGCTCTGTAGAAATGTCCGTATTGATTCCGGCCTCTGAATTATTTCCGAATTGGTCGCCCTTATCTATACGGCCGTATAAATCTTTAAACTTTGCTACAAAAGCTATACCTCCGACCAAGAGAAGAAGCAGTAGGATTTCAAAAACAAAAACAATGATTTTATTGCGCAGTTTCTGCTTTTTCGTACGCCTTCTTCTTGTCTTATTTCCCATATTTCTGTCTCTCATTACTTACTTCCTTTCCTATTGTGAATATACAGCCATGCTTCGCTATAATCATTGCGTTCTTTTTCAGTCATGTCTGAATATTTCGCCATAGTCAGGTTCGTTAGTGTCATCTGGGTTACTCCGCAACGATGACATTCCACCTCCTTACGGCGGGATACCATTCGCATCCATCCACAATCCGGACATATATATACCTTAATCATTACTTTATCCTTAATCTGTATTACTCAAACATCTTCATGGTATGTTCTTTTAAATGCGTATTCTTTTCTTCCGCATCTGCGAGAGAAGTACCTTTCACACCAAAATAAAATTTAATCTTTGGTTCGGTTCCTGACGGACGCACGCAGCACCACGCATTATCACTCAATACATAATAAAATACGTTTGAGCTTGGAAGCAGGCTTTTTGTCACTTCACCTGTTCTTACATTTGTTCTTGTACAAGCCTTATAATCAATCACCTCAAGAACTTCATAATCACCAATTGCTGCCGGAACCTCTGTACGGGCCTTATTCATAAGTGCTTCAATCTGTGCTGCACCATCGATGCCTTTTAGGGTAAGGGTTGTGATATCCTCTTTGTAGTAGCCGTATTTCTCATACATTTCAATCATGGCATCCCAAAGCGTCATATTCTTCTTTTTGTAGTATGCAGCCACTTCGCAAAGCATAACAACTGCTGCCGGAGCATCCTTATCACGAGCATATGTACCCGGCAGACATCCATAGCTTTCTTCCATGCCAAATACATAATTGCGGTCGCCGGTGGCTTCAAATTCACGAATCTTCTCACCGATATACTTAAAGCCTGTAAGGGTTTCCATATATTCAACCCCATACGCATTTGCGATTGCCTCGCCCATAGCCGTAGAGACAATGGATTCTACAAAAACCGGATTTTCCGGCATTGTGCCCATCTTTGTTCTTTCTGCTAATATGTATTCCGCAATCAGCATTGCAGACATATTGCCTGTAAAGCTTACATATTCGCCTGATTTTGTGTCTTTGCAGTATACGCCAAGACGGTCCGCATCCGGATCTGTTGCAAGAACAATATCTGCATCTTTTTCCTTTGCCAGTTTGAGCGCAAGTTCAAACGCAGCCGGATTTTCCGGATTTGGCGCCGGACATGTAGGGAAGTTTCCATCCGCAACAGCCTGCTGCGGTTCCACATATACGTTTTCAAACCCAAGTTCTGACAATACTCTTGTAACAGGAAGTAAACCGGAGCCATGAAGCGGCGTATATACAATCTTGATATCCTTAGCCATTTCTTTGATAATTTCCGGGTGAATGGAAAGAGCGCGTACTGCCTTAAAGTACTCTTCATCAACGGAATCATCCAGTACAACATATAGTCCTGCGGCGATGGCTTCTTCTTTATCCATAGTCTTTACCATATCAAAAGAAGTAACCTTGGCAACTTCTGCCATAATATTTGCATCATGAGGAGGTGTAATCTGTGCGCCATCCTCCCAATACACTTTATATCCATTGTATTCTCTTGGATTATGGCTTGCCGTAATCACAACACCTGCAAGCGTTCCAAGATGGCGAACAGCAAACGAAAGCATTGGTACCGGTCTTAAGTCTCTAAATACATATGTCTTAATGCCATTTGCAGCAAGACAAAGAGCGGTAGCATCTGTAAATTCGTCATGCATATTACGGGAGTCATGCGCGATAACCACCCCGCGCTCCTGTCCGTTCTGTGCAATAATATAATTTGCCAGTCCCTGGGTAGCCTGACGTACGGTATAGATATTCATACGGTTTGTACCCGCTCCGATAACGCCGCGAAGGCCGGCTGTACCAAACTCTAATGTACGGTAAAAACGATCTTCAATTTCTTTCTCATTACCTGCAATCGCTGCAAGTTCCGCTTTTGTAGCTTCATCAAAATAAGAATCCGTGCACCACTTCTCATACATTGCTCTGTAATCCATAAAATAGCCTCCTATGCATTATATGCCATTATTGAAAATAATTATAGCACACCAATTAGATTTTGACAAACTTGTTTTATGTATATACAATCTTTTTATAAAATACTGCCATTTTCATTAAGGAGGGAGGCACATTCATGAAATTACCGGGCTACTACTCATCCGGCCAATTTGCTCGTATGGCTCAGGTGTCTGTCAGAACCATTCGCTTTTATGATAAACGAAATATATTGAAGCCATCTTATATTACAGCAAATGGCGCCCGCTTTTATACCGATTCGGATTTTATAAAATTACAGCAGATTCTCTTATTAAAGTATCTGGGATTCTCCTTGGACGAAATTCAGACAATGACCATCGACGATACAGACTATCACTTTCTGCGCAATTCACTTTCTACACAGAAGAAATTGATTGCTGACAAAATAGAACAGATGCAGTTGGTAGAAAATGCGATTGACAGCACCATTTCGGCATTAGAGGACAACCAGCAGATTGACTGGCGTCAAATGCTTCATTTGATCCATTTAACTAGCATGGAAAAAAGTCTCAAAACCCAGTATGAAAATGCCAACAACATATCTGCCCGCATCCGTCTGCACCGGGATTACTCTGTAAACCCGCAGGGCTGGTTTCCCTGGTTATATGAAACAGGAATTTCACCATGCCTGCAATCCTTAAGTTCCACGCCGCAGATATTAGAGCTGGGGTGTGGGGACGGCTCTTTGTGGACGACCAATATGCATTCCCTTCCAAAAGATATTCACATTACGCTATCCGATATATCAGAAGGTATGATTCGGGACGCAAGAAGAAATCTCGGAAACGACACCAGATTTTCCTATGAGATAATTGATTGTCACAAAATTCCGTCCGAAGCTCTTGCATATGACATTGTTATTGCAAACCATTTACTTTTTTATTGCGAAGACATTAATCAGGTATGCAGAGAAATCAAACGGGTTTTAAAACCAAACGGAGTCCTCATCTGCAGCACCTACAGCGACAGGCATATGAAGGAAATCACAAAACTGGTACAGGAATTTGATAAACGTATTGTCTTAGCAGCCGAAAACCTATATGAGCGTTTTGGTCTGGATAACGGATATGATATTTTATCAAAACACTTCTCTAGGGTTTCCACACAACGCTATGACGATTATATTCTCCTTACAACTGGCGCGCCTCTTGTAGAATACATTTTATCCTGTCATGGAAATCAGAATCAATATCTATTAGACCGCTATTATGATTTCCGGCAGTTTGTAGAGAAAAAAGTCAAAAATGAGTACCGGATAACCAAAGACGCCGGATTCTTCTTATGTCTGCGCAATTGATGTCGACATTTGTCGATAGTAATCAGAATCTTTTGAAAAATTTGAAATCCGTGACTAAAGTACTATTCCCCAACTTGCAATACCATGCTACAATGCCCTAGTGCGAGTGTGAAACAAGAAATTTTTAGGACAGAGGTATCCCGTATGGCACCAAATGAAAAGACTAACGAAGAATTACTAAAGGAGATTGAAGTTTTAAAGAAAACTATCAAGGTTCAACAAAACACAATCAACAATTTGCTGAATAAGTATATATTAAATAAAAACACTAAGCACATACAATGAGCTCCGTTTTTTGAGCATATTCGCATACAACTGAAACGACCGCCACAGCTTAAGTCACTCTCATGACATTAAGTCCGATGGCGGTCTTTCTGTTTTACAAATTACCAAATTACCTCTTAATATTTCTTATTTTCACGCACGTTTTTCATCTTTACATATCTATTCTTCCAGCATAGCAAAATAACTATCCAGCCTTTCATTCATATTTACGCTTACTGTTTTCTTTAACCCTTTTCCCTTTAAAATATCAACAGTTTTTGGATATGATACATATAATAATCTCTCGGAATCCTGAGTGATTATAGCCAGTAGATGCTGGCATTGGTCTTTGAAAAGTGAATATTATCTAAAAAGTGAAAAATAGGCATAAGAAACAGACATAACTGTCGCTATGCCTTACAAAATACGGTATAATCCTTATAGGATCATGCTGTTTGTTGAATCAACTTTCTCAGGGTGGATTCGTAGGGCAGATCCCATGCATCAAGATGTTGCAGCATCATGATGTGATAGAGGCGGCAGTACCACATCTTAGTCGAGCGGTGTCTGCCGCTTTCTAATTGAAAGTCTATTTTCTCACGTTTATTGGAGCGTTCTGCCGATGTCCGGGCATTGAATTCTTTTTTCCATTCCTTCGTGTCACGGGGCGGGAAGTTAATCAGTCTTGGGTTATCTTTCATAGCCAGATGAACCGTTCTTCCGTACTTTGAGTCTGAACATGGGTGTTCACAGGAGCAGCCATATTTCCTGCTGGCCAGAGGGCAGCGGAATTTCAGGCGTGCTTTTGATGGTTCAGAGCCGTCATGGTTCATTTTCCGCCCGGTTTTACAGACAGGGACACCATCCTTTCCGATGGTAAAATCATTTTTGTATTTTACTTTGATGCCTCGTTTTTCATTGAGATCGATAAAGGGTTGGACGTGGTTCCTGTGGCAATAAAGGTAATACGGCATCGCATCATGGGCGGAATCCAGAATCCATTTGGTGACATGAAACTCCGGAAGGAAAGCTTTCATTCGGAAATAAGTTTCCAGAAAACCATGGGAATCATGTTTGGAAGCAGGATTCAACAAAGGAAAAACAGGAAGGTCGCTTTCCGAGTTGGCAGCGACAAGCATATATAAGTCGTAGCCGAAATAAAAGCAGTCTCTGGAAGAATCCCATCCGATATCGCAGTCCGGCTGAGAAAAATACTGTTCACAGTTACAATCCTTGATCCCTTTGGAAGCACAGTCACAGATCCGGTGTTTCCGTTCCCTTTCAGAGGTGACAACAGGAGTGCCATCTCCGGCAATGGAAAGGGAAGAAGGGTTGATGAGGCCTTTCTGAACAGAAGGATTCAGGAACTCCTGATGATAGATTTTGAAAAGGGAAGCGTAAGGCTGATCATCTATGGAAAAAGAAGAAGTTTCCAACTGATTCAATAACTGGTCAATCGTGGTCTTATCAACCGATTCTGCTTTAGAGCCTTTCTGTTTGGGCTTTTTGACTTTCTTCTCTTTGACAGGATGTATGTGAGGAGAAAGGTTATCCGAATCAGAATTCCAGAGACGGTCCAGGAAATCATAAAAAGTACCGACACCGGGAGTATCGCCAAACTCAAAACCGCTGAGAATGGCGTAAAGAGGATTGAATTTTAATTGAGCAGCCCAATCCGTGAGGGAATGAACTTTAAAGTCAATAGACAGCAGATAGGAACGCTGCATGCAGGAAGGGGTTCTTGGTTTGGGACCAAAGACCGAATATTTTGAACGCAGAAGTTGATCTGTGTAGGAAAGATCCAGATTCCAAAAGCGTTCAATGATATCCCAGGTGGCTGGTGAAAGTGCATTTGGGTCAGGATAATATTTACGAAGATTTACAGTAACAAAGTTTTGATAGGCGGCATGTCCGCCGGGATTCACAGGTAACATAAAAATCGCCCTCCAGTCGAAAGAAATAAAATATATTCAATCGGCTTCGCCGCAAATTTTTGGCGATTTGTCAAGTACTTTTGGCAAAAAAAGTGGGGGATTTTAATAAAAAGGGATCTGATGAATATTCTTGTGCGATGAAATCGCACTTCCGGAAATTTGGGAATCAGATGTCCGGAAGTGGAAATCACCTATGTAAGTATGCGAGTTTACTCGCGTAATGCTTTATCCAAGCCATATACCTCACG
>CALWLL010000049.1 GCA_944381555.1 uncultured Agathobacter sp.
TGAGAAACAATGAGATATATGGACATTGGTATCCGATTTTTGCGGTAATGATCGGCACAGGTCTCCGTGTGGGAGAAGTAACCGGATTACGCTGGAGCGATGTTGATCTGAAGAACGGTACAATAAGCGTGAATCATACGTTGGTTTATTATCAGCATCGAGATGAAAAAGGTTGTTATTTTTCCGTAAATACTCCGAAAACAAAAGCTGGTATGCGAACGGTTCCTATATTGGATAGTGTAAAACATGCTTTTATAGAGGAAAAGAAGTGGAGAATGTCAAACGGAATAAGATGTAATATATCTATTGATGGATACACGGATTTTGTTTTTGTAAATCGCTTTGGAAATGTACAGCATCAGGGAACGCTGAATAAAGCATTACGGAGGATTATTCGAGATTGCAACGATGAACAGCTTGCAAATGGGCAGAAAAATCCGGTATTGCTCCCACGGTTTTCTTGTCACACACTCCGGCATACATTTGCTACACGAATGGTCGAGAGCGGTGTTAATATCAAGGCTGTGCAGGAGATATTAGGACACAGTGATATTTCAACGACAATGGATATTTACGTTGATGCAAAGGAGGACTTCAAGAAAGAAGAAATCAAAAAGGCAGAGAGCATAATAAAAATTTCATAAGCCTGATAAAGAGAACCGTTCCGGCATAGGGCGGTTTTCTTATTAGGTCATCATAACACAATTATCTCAATTTCTAACACATTCTAAAGTATGAAGACGAAACAAGACGAAACTAAAAATAGGTTTAATAAGTGAATTTTCTTTGATGCTATCATACTATGACGATAGACGAAACAAGACGCACAAAATAGGAATATATTCCCGACGATGAAGTCACTCGATAAATAGACTGAAAATCAGTCCGAATCAGTCCAAATCACTTGGAAATGATTCGAAAATACGACGATTCACAAATGGCGTAAATATCGCAATTTGGACTTCAGTGGACAATAACGCAACTGACTTTTGAATCAATGAAGTTGGTTCCAATCAATTAAAAAATAATCAAAAAGCGAGAAATTTTTTACGACAGTCACTGTCGTAAAAGTGTAGTAAACTACATTCGTAGCCTTTTGGACTTAAACCATCTAAGTACTTCAAATGAAGGAAAGGATGGTTTTTTTATGTCAAAAAATGAAAAGTTACCGAAAAACATTAAGCCGGAAATGATAGGTGAGAAGCGATATGTTCGTATTAGCGAGGGAGCTAAACGATACTCCGTCAGCCCTAATACCTTCCGTATGATGGCAGCTGAGGCACATGCCATTATCCATGTGAGAAGAATAGTATTAATCGATACCAAGATGATTGATGAATATCTGGAAGCATTTAGGGAGGAGTAGAGTATGAAGTTTAATTATATTTATGGAAAACAGGCGGAACAGTATGATTATCTTTATATTCCAAAGGCATTCATGAAAGAGGAGCCCTTTAAGACAATGACAGCCTCGGCCAAGATTATGTATGCGTTGCTGATGGAGAAACAGCAGAAATCTGCAGAGATGGGATGGGTTGATACCCAGGATCACGTATTTATTATGGTAAATGTAGCTGCAGTCAGCACAGAACTTAACTGGGATAGCGCAGAGACAATCGCAGCGATTGAGGAATTAGAAAGATTTGGATTACTTGAGATAGCAGAAAAAGCAGAGGATATGAAGCTTTATCTCAAGAGATTTGTATGAAGGGAGGAAGCGGTTTGGGTGAGAAAATAACATATAGTTATTACACAAGTGCACAGGCAAGTCAGAATTCATTCTTCCGACTTCCTCGTGCTTTATATGAAAAAGAATGCTTTAGATGTCTTAGCAATGATGCTAAGACTCTCTATGCACTGATGCTTGATAGGATGAGTCTGTCTCTGGCCAATGAATGGTTGGATGAGGATGGAAAGGTATATATCAATTACAGCCTGGAAGATATTATGAACACGCTTAATTGTGGGAAGACTAAGGCGGTAGCGCTTCTAAAGGAGCTTGATAGTGAAAGCGGAATTGGTCTAATTGAGAAGAAGAATATGGGAATTGCCAGGGCAAGCGTGTTTTATGTAATGAATTTTGTTTGTGAGGAAGAGATTTCTGAAGAGGAAGTTTGTTCTGAAAGTATGGAAGTAGACAATGAAGCTGTGGATAACTCTGTCTCACGAGTTCAGAAAACGAACCCGGAAGATACTGCCGTGTTCGAAAATCGAACTCATGCGTGTCCGGAAAATGAACACGGACGTGTTCAGAATCTGAACCCTAATAAGAATAATATAAATAAGACTAATATGAGTAAAACTATCTCATCTATCAATCATAATCAGCATGAGAATGATGAGATGGAAGGCTATAGCGAAATTATTAAGGAGAATATTGATTATGACAGTCTCCTTCTGGCTCATCCATATGATCATGAGATGGTAGAGGGAATTTATGACCTGATACTGGAGACAGTGCTGTCTAAGAATCAGGAGATTAGCATTGCTGGAGATGTGTATCCAAAGAACCTGGTAAAAAGCAAATTTTTGAAGCTTAATTATTCGCATGTAGAGTATGTAATCAATTGCCTGGGGAAGAATACTACTAAGGTGCGGAATATTAAGAGCTATTTGCTTGCAAGTCTGTTTAATGCAGGGAGTACCATAAGCAGTTACTATAAGGCTGAGGTAAATCATGATATGCCGCAGTTTGCTGGGTAAGCTGTGGCCCAGATGTGTGATAATGACACGAATGAACAATATAATAATAAAAATTGAATAAAAACCGCAAAAATACAAATAATATTGTTGCAAAATGCATCCAAAGGGAATATGATAGTACTGTAACTCCATTATAATTTAGAAAGGGGCAAGTACATGTTAATTCAGTTTACAGTAGAAAATTTTTTATCAATTAGAGATAAGGTGTATTTAAGTCTTGAACCTTCAAAGGATAGTGAGCATCCAGAGAACCTTATAACCAAGGGTGATTACAATGCAGTTACTTCAGCTGCGATTTATGGAGCCAACGCATCAGGAAAAACAAGCCTTTTTAAGGCTATTACTACTGCTTTAATAATGTTAAGAAACTCAAACAATATTCAGGTTACGGATAGATTACCAGTTATTCCATTTAAGTTTGATTCGGAATCAAAGAATAAACCGACATCATTTGAGTTCACTTTTATTGCAAGCGACGATAAGAAGTATATTTATGGATTCAGTGCAACTGCTGAGAAGATTGTTGAAGAATATCTATACTGCTATAACAGTGCAAAACCAACACTTATCTTTGATTTAAAAGAGGCCGAGGAACCAAAGTATAATCGAGCATATAAAGGGAAACTTGAAACTGCATATCAGATGAACACGCCTAATAAGCTATTTTTGGCAACTGCTACAACTTGGAATGCGGAATGTACAAAGATTCCATTTGAATGGTTAGCAGAATATATCGATACTTTTACAGAGGTAATGGATTTAAGTGGAGTTGCCATTGAAAAATATCGTACTGATGAGAATCGTCAGTATATTGATTTTACAAAAGATTTGTTAAAGCAGGCTGATATTAATATTAGTAGCATCGAAGTGGATGCGAAAGAGGTGGTAGGTGGAGCTGTACTTCCAATCCAGATTATGGTTCAAGGGAAAATGATTCCACCAAATGAAGGTAAGAGATATGAAGTGGAGATTACCACTGGTCATACTATTGTTGACGAGAATGGAACACAAAAGGAATATTCACTTAAACTTCAGGAAGAATCTCTAGGAACGCAGCTTTTATTCTTCTATGGACCACTCTTAAAGGATGCATTTGAAAAAGGGAAGACACTGATTTTGGATGAGATTGATAAGAGTATGCATCCAAGCCTTGTAAAATTTATTATGAATCTATTTCGTGATCCAGATATTAACAAAGCAGGAGCACAGCTAATCGTAACAACACACGAGACAGGAATTCTGACTTTGGATATGTTTAGAAGAGATCAGATTTACTTTACAGAGAAGGATTCAAGGACTGGTGTTACAGACTTGTATTCACTTGATGAGTTCTCTGTTAGAAAGACTGAAAATATTGAAAAGGGCTATTTAATGGGAAGATATGGAGCAATCCCATTCCTCCAAAATGAGGAGGTGCTGTAAATGGCAGATAGAAATTTTCAGAAGAAAAAGAGAAATGATGTAAAGCGTAAACGAAAACCCGTTATGTTGATTACAGCTGAGGGAAGAAATAAAACAAAAAAAGCAGTATTTTAACTCGTTTCAAGATCAGCATGGTAAGTATTCTATTCGCTTTGCAACAGGACTTGAGACTGATCCGGTTGGCATGCTAAAGGCAATGGAAAAAGCTTGGAAGAAGAATGAATTATCAGAAAAAGATGGTGATAAAGCATACATTGTTTTAGACATGGATTGCAAACCAGAAAAGATTCAACTTGTAAAAGAGTTGCAGAAGAAATCAAAAAATATCCAGTTCATAGTTTCGAATCCATGCATTGAGGTGTGGTTTATTCTTCATTTCATCTATACGACACATCAGTTTAAGGATAGCAAAGAACCAAAGAAGGAATTGGCAAAATACATTCCTGGATATGAAGAAAGCATGGATATTTCAGCAATTCTTCGACCTATGCTAAATGATGCGGAGAAGCATCTTGAGCAGCTAAAAGGCTATTATGAAACTCTTGGAGTTGCCTGGGGTGATGCAGACTGCAATCCTATGACTGATATCGTTGAAGTGCTGGAGGAACTGGAAGTCCTTTAAGAAACAAAATAAAAATGTAGGAATAGGTCGGGCTGCAGTTCGGCCTATTTGTGAAAAGAAATATAATGTAACGATTATATTACAGAAAATAGGCAGCGTCATGGCTATGTCTTTTGTGAAAAATGTTTGTGAGGTTAATTATGAAAGTAAAAAAAGAAAATGTTTATTGGGGAGAGATACCTTTCTATATGAGCATTATTGCGGCAATAGTTTTTTCTGTCATGGTTTTACTAGCTGATCAGAAAGATGTTCCCTCGCAATTGATTTGCAAATATGGAATTAAAGAAGTAATGATAGGTGTATTCTTTTGTATAGTTATTGCAATTATATGTTTTGGAAGAAGACATATTTCTGATTTGTTTAAGATGCCATGTGGAAATACAGGAGATGCGACTTTTGTTTTTAATATTATAGCTTGTATATTAATTGGAATTTGTGAAGAAATACTTGGGATGTTTGCACTCTATAAGTTGATTATACTTTTATCAATAACGATTAGCTCAATATTTATTATTATTGCTAGATGGTCTTTTTGTAGAATAAGAAAAATAAAGGCAAATAATGTTTCCAACAGCGTAGTTGATTTGGGACAATTGGTATCAGGAGAAGTAACAGAATGCAAATTACCACTTATTTTTTCAGAGGAAGCTTCAGAATATGACCTTCTCGGAAGAGAAGGATTAGTAAATGTGGTTTATAATTCCATAAAAGTGTGTAATCCTAACCATGTGTATGTAATAGGGTTAAAGGGGGCGTGGGGAAGTGGAAAAACCACTATTTTGAATATAGTAAAGAAAAAGATTCGTGAGAACAGAAATGATGTTATTGTAATAGATGATTTTGATCCCTGGATGTTTGGAAGTCAAGAAGCTTTACTATGTGGAATGTATGATGTGATTCTTAGCAAAACAGGAATTAAATATAGTACATACAGCAGTAAACAAACAGTTCGAAAATTAAAAGAGACAGTTACAAATAAGAATGACATTTCAGGCATATTTAATGCAATTGTGGAAGTAGACAAAAGAGATTACGAAACCGTAAAGCAATTGAAAGAAAAAATTGGTTTATATCTGAGCCAACTGGAGAAGCCAATTGTATTTGTAATCGATAATTTGGATAGAGCAGAAGCGGATAATATTTTGTTCCTCTTTAGACTAATTGGTTCAGTTTTCGATTTGCCCAATATTATCTATGTTCTTGCTTATGATGAGGAACGTATAAAAAAAGTATTTTCAGATATTAATAAGGTGAATCCTAAGTATATTGAAAAAATAGTTCAACAGGAGATTGTAATCCCAGAAATACAAAAGGATACCATGGTAACGGTATGCTCAAGTTGTGTAGAGAGGACGCTTTTGGCTTACGGTGTTCATAATAAAGATGTTGTTCAATTTAAGGACATATCTTACTTGATTTGCAATAATGTGTCGGATTTGAGACAGTTTAAGAGATTATTAAACTCTTCATTTGTGTCAACGTTTTTATATGATAACGAGTTATATAAGCGGCATATATGCCGAAGCGGAGCTTCATGTTATTACCGAAAAAATCGGCGGCACCTATGAGGTGGACAATCCCGATTCAAAGCCCGGCGACAAGGTGACTATCACCCCCATACCGGACGAGGGCTATGAGCTTGACGAGGTCACCGTTAAGGATGAAAACGGCAAGGAAATTACGGTTACCGACAACGGCGACGGCACTTATTCCTACATTCAGCCGGAGGGAGAGGTCGAAATCGAGGTTACCTTTACCAAGAAAGCCGAAACAGGCGGCAATTTTCCTCAGACCGGAGATAACAGCAATATATCCCTTTGGATTGCAGTGATGTTCGTATCCGGAGTAACACTGATTACAATAGCAGTTCGTAATAAAAGAAAAGCCGCAAAAAATAAATGATAAGGAAGCAAAGCAAGCTGATACCATAAGATGCAGGCTGCAACTAAGTAACCTTTATAAAATACGAGTACTGAGCGGT
>CALWLL010000050.1 GCA_944381555.1 uncultured Agathobacter sp.
GTGTATTTATTTACGTAACTGGCAGGTCACGTTTTTATTATACACATTAGGAGTTTATTAACTGAATACATCGCTAAAGCTACTACAGAACCACGCGACTATCGCGTGGTTTTCTTAATACAAAAAACCGGCTATCTGGTGATAGCCGGTTAAAAATACATCTTAGTCGCAAACGTATGGCATCATTGCTAAATGACGCGCTCTCTTGATTGCTACTGTAAGAGCTCTCTGGTGTTTTGCACAGTTTCCTGTGATACGGCGAGGAAGAATTTTTCCTCTTTCAGAGATATATCTTTTTAATTTATTGATATCTTTATAATCAATCACATTGTCTTTTCCGCAGAAAACACAAACTTTTTTTCTACGACGCATTGGTCTTCTCTTCATAGAAGCGCCTTCGCTGTCTGCTGTTTTATTGAAAGCCATCGCTTTTACCTCCTTCGAAACTTGCCCCAAAAAGGACAGCACTATTAGTTAAATGGTAACTCTTCATCAATCCCGTCCGGAATATTCATGAAGCCATCGCCAGCCGCACCGCTTGGTGATGGTCTGTCTGCTGGAACGTATCCACCATTGCTGCTTTCGCTGGAAGCTTTGCTTTCTGCGAACTCAACCTGCTCAACTACAACGTCTGTTGTATATACACGCTGTCCGTCTTTATTGGTGTAACTACCAGTCTGTATACGGCCTTCCACAACAAATTTTGTGCCTTTACGACCGAATCTTTCCATAAATTCTGCTGTTTTTCCAAATGCAACACAGTTAATAAAATCTGCTGTCTGCTCGTCATTGTCACGTTTAAAACGACGATCTACTGCCAATGAAAATCTAGCGACTGCTGTAGAAGCATCTCCTGCGGAGTATCTTACTTCAGCATCTCTGGTTAAACGTCCCATTAGTATTACTTTATTCATACGATTTCTCCTCTAATTCTATGCCTCGTCTTTTCTAACGCATAAGAAACGAAGAACATTGTCCATAATACGAACATCCTGCTCTACGGCTGCAGGTACATCTGATTCTGCTTCGAACTGAATGAAGTAGTAGAAGCCTTCGCTCATTTTCTGAACTTCGTAAGCTAATTTCTTCTTACCCCATTCTTCTACTTCTGATACAACACCGCCGGCACGAGTAATATACTCTTTTGCTTTTTCTACGATTGCTGTTCTCGCATCATCTTCGATCTTTGCACTAACAACGAGTGCTAATTCATATTTGTTCATGCGAATTTTACCTCCTTTTGGTCTCTGGCCCACGAGAAATCCCGTGAACAAGGAATATTAATATATCACGGATATTGATGATACCACGTTTTTTTGTCGCTTGCAAGCCTTTTTTCTAAGGATTTCTGCCTTTTTTCAGTTCTTTCGTGTTTTTTTCTACAAGCTTTCTGGCAATCATAATCTGGTGACCACAACCTATGCACTTTAAACGGAAATCAGCCCCAACACGTAGTATTTCCCATTCCTGTGAACCACACGGGTGCTTCTTTTTTAATTTTACAATGTCTCCTACTTCATATACGTATTTTTCCATTATCTGCGCCCCTTTTTATATCCATTGCGTTTCTTCTATATATTATAAAAGAATTAGGATTTTTGCAATGAAAACCCATAAGAAAACTGCTTGAAAAGGTAAATTACATAGCCTATACTAATACTTAGAAGTTTTATTTGGAAAAATACTTATCAGATCAGGAGGAAATTGCCATGAAAATGATACATATGGAATGCCCAAACCATCCCGACGCAACATTAGAGGGCTATCTTTTAGACTGCGACATTACATTAGGACTTGAAACAGACCGTCCAGCGATTATTGTCTGCCCCGGCGGCGGTTATGTATACTGCTCTCCACGCGAAGGCGAGCCAATCGCTTTAGGCTATACGGCAATGGGCTATCACGCATTTATACTTCGCTATTCCACTGGAAAGCATTGTGCCGGTTTTACTCCGCTGGAAGAAATTGACTGGGCTGTCGGATATATAAGAGAACATGCCAAAGAATGGCATATCAACCCTGAAAAAATTCTGGTTTGCGGCTTCTCTGCGGGCGGCCACCTTGCTCTTGCATCCGGTATTCTTGCGCATAATAAGCCAAACGGTATGATTCTTGGCTATCCGGTTGCCAGTGTTAAGCGTTATAAGGGTGCAGATTTTATGTTCCAGATTTTAACAGGCAAAGCTGATTATACGGACGAAGATATTGCCGTTTTTGACTTGCCGCCTAAGATTACCAAAGATGCGCCTCCGGTATTTATGTTTGCAACGGCAGAGGATCTCCTAACGCCTTCCGGCGTTTTAGCTGTTGCTAATAAATATACCGAGTTAGGACTTGGGTACGAACTGCACGTTTTCCAGCACGGTCCGCATGGAATGGGACTTGGAACCGAAGTTTCTGCGGATGGAAGCTCTCAGGTACTTAATTCTGCCTTTGCCCATTGGCAGGGACTAAGCTCCGAGTGGATAAAAAAAGTCTATGGACAGCCTCAGTTTGAAGATAAATCTGCGGGAAAAATGAGTAAATATCTTCAGGAACTTGGACTTTCCATGAAAAATCCAGAGGATATGGAAGGAAGCAAATTTGCATAGAGCCTTTTATGTCTCTTTTTTCAAGTTCTATCTTTCTCCTCTTTACATATATTATTCTAAGAAGCTATAATAATGTTGGAGTATAAATTGCACATTATATAGAAAAGAGGCCTTTCTTGAAACGTATTATTTCTACTATGTACAAATCTAAGACACGTTTACTGGTGTTTTCTCTGACGCTTGTCCTCAGTATCACGGTGCTTAACGGCTGTGGACAGCGTCAAACCTTTGCGGAATACTGCAATTCTGTTTTTATTGATGAAATCTCTGCGAATACCATTAATCTGCATTATACAATCGAAAATCCAAAGGAATATGGCATTAAGAAATATAACATTTCACTAGGCAGCTACTCATCAGAGGATTCCCGGCTTGCTATGGATGAACTTAAAAATATGAAGCTTGAGCTGCTTACATATCCTTATACTTCTTTATCCACAGAAGAACAACTGACATATGACATCTTATGCGATTATCTGGACACACAGCTTCAATTATGCAGTTTTTCCTTATATGAAGACCCTCTGTCTTTTTCAAATGGTATGCAGATGCAGCTTCCGATTCTCCTTGCAGAATATGAGTTCAATTCCAAGCAGGACATCAAAGACTATCTTGAATTGATTACTTTGGTGGATGAATATATCGACGACATTATCGAATTTGAAAAAGACAAATCAGAAGCCGGCCTGTTTATGTCCGATGAATTATGCGGCCGTGTGATTGACAGTTGTGAAGCTTTTCTTGAAAATCAGGATGAACATTATATGCTGACCACTTTTGAAAACCGTTTAGCATCTTTGGATTTATCAGAAAAGGACGTTAATACTTATATAAAAACAAATGAAACCGTCTTTAAAGAGCAGATAGTTCCTGCTTATGAAATGCTTATAGAAGAATTAACCGGGCTTCTTGGTACCGGAAAAAATGACGGTGGGGTTTGTAATCTCCCTGACGGCAAGAAATATTATGAGCTTTTGGTTTACTCGGAAACCGGATGCGATGATTCTGTGGAAGACATCTATACACGCATCGAACAGCAGCGCAGAAAAGATTTACTGGTATGTGCCGATTTACAGGAAACCAATCCGACTATCATTGAGCAGTGTTCTTACTTGGAATGGGAAATCCCGGATGAAGATGAAATGCTCTCTTTACTACAGACGGAGATGCTAAATGATTTCCCGGAATGCCCTGCTACAACTTATACTATCCGCTATGTGGACCCGGCTTTAGAAGACTATCTGGCTCCCGCTTTCTATATTGTTGCTCCAATTGATAACTATACGGATAATACCATTTACGTTAATGATGCAAATAATAGTTCCGACATTTATTTTTTTACAACACTTGCACATGAAGGCTATCCGGGACATTTATATCAGACTGTTATGAGTTATGAGTACGAGATGATGCCAATTCGAAGCATTCTCAATTATTCCGGATATGTAGAAGGATGGGCAACCTACATTGAAATGATGTCTTACTACTATAGTAATCTGAATGATGATGTCGCAGCTATGCTGTCTCACAATCAATCCGCCTCTTTAAGCCTGTATGCCTCATCTGATATTGGCCTTCACTATTTAGGCTGGGACGAGAATGATATGTATGAGTTCTGGTCCTCTTATGGAATTACTGACAAAGATACTATACATGAAATTACCCAGCTCATTTTAGCTGAACCGGGTAACTATTTAAAATATTATGTTGGCTATATAGAATTTCTTGAATTAAGGGATTATGCAAAAAATACCTTTGGAAAAGAATATTCAACTATAGAATTTCATCGTGCGGTTTTAGATATTGGTCCTGCACCATTCTTTATCATTAAAGACTATTTGGAGGAATACTATTCTCCCCAAACCTGATGAACAACATCCCAGCACGCATCTAATGAGAATGCCGAATCCTGCAAACGGATTCGGTTTTCCTGTGCCTGTTCTTGGGTATAATCATCCAGATAATATACCGTGTAAGAATCTTTTTCATCAATATGACATACAATCGGTACCACATCCTGTTCCAGAACCACCACTTCACCGGCTTCATTTCTTCCGATGGTCACATCTGCAATTCCTCCAACCATGCGTTGTGCAAGATTGTCTTTTGTGGAAGAGGTTCCATTTACATAATTTCCCAGAGAATAATACACCAGCATTTGATGTCCTTCTTCATCCGTAACCCATTCAATTGGTTCAATTACATGTGGATGCGTTCCCATTACAAGGTCAACACCATTCTCAAGGAATATCTCTGTCCAGTATTTCTGCGTGCTTGATACGGTTAATTGGTATTCCGTTCCCCAATGCGGGCAGACAATCGTAAAATCCGCAATTTCTTCCGCCCTTTTTATATCCGCAATGATTCTTTCCTCTGATACACCCTTTTTCATTAGGTTTACCAGATACGGCATATCGGCCGGCATACGATCTCCATTCAAGGTATAGGTGTAATTCAAAATTGCAACCTTGATTCCGTTCTGCTCGAAAACATAGATTTTGTTATCCTGTTCCTCTTGCGTTTTGTTAATTCCCAAATACGCAACCTCCGGATAATTGCTGTCCCAGTAATCCATACAGTTTAAAACTGCTTCTTTCCCTTTATCGGTTGTATGATTTGTTGCGTGCAGGATAACATTAAATCCTGCTTTTACTTCTGCATCAGCCAATTCATAGGGAGAATTAAAACGCGGATAGCCCGAATATCCAAGTTCCTTCCCTCCCATAATGGTTTCCTGATTCACAATGGCAATATCTGCTGCCTGGATAAAATCCTTCACATTTGCAAATAGGTGATCAAAATTGTAAGTTCCATCCTCTTGTTTTCCCGAATCAATGACACGGCTATGCATCAGCATATCTCCCACCATAACGATTTGCAGTTCCTGCGGCGGCTCTTCGCTGACGCTCTCCGCTTCTTCACGCTCTTGTGTAAGAGCAGTTTCTGTCACTTCCGGTTCCCCTGCAGATGAAGACTCTCTTTTATCGGAGGTTTCCTTTGCGGCTGCGTTATGTTCTAATACAGAAGCCATAATTAACGCAATCATGCATATAACAAATGCGGACACACCAGCACAGCCCAGTATATAGGATGCTACTTTTTTTCGTTTCTTTTTCTTTAGTCTTTCCTTAATCTTTGCCATACTATTTCACCAAATACTGATAAATATCCCGCTTGCTTACTCCACGATCTTTTGCAACAAGTTTCATCGCTTCCTTATGGTCAGCGCCCTGATTTTCATAGTGTGCCATATGCTCCTCTATGGTCATGCTTTCCCAGGAAGACTGCTGCTCTTTTTTGATTTCTTCACGGTTTTTTCCACAAATAACAAGAACATATTCTCCTCTTGGCTCTTTCTCTTCATAATAAGATAAAAGCGAAGAAAAGGTTGTTTGTATCTTTTCTTCATGCTTTTTGGTAAGTTCACGACATACTGTTAGCTCCCGGTCTCCTAAGACCTCCCGCAATTCCTTAACCGTCTTTAAGAGATGGTGCGGCGCCTCGTAGAGAATAATGGTACGGGTTTCGCTTTTAAGCTCCTCTAATATATCTGCGCGCTCCTTTTTATCCTTTGGCAGAAATGCTTCAAAGGCGAATCGTCTTGTGGAACGGCCGGACATAGTAAGTGCGGTAATACAGGCTGCTGCACCCGGAAGAGAAGTAACTTCAATTCCTTCCTCATAACAGATGCGCACAATATCCTCTCCGGGATCTGATATTCCCGGAGTCCCCGCATCCGTAATAAGCGCGACATTCTTACCTTCTTTTAACTGTCTTACTAACTGATAGGCTTTTTCTATCTTATTAAATTCATGATAACTGGTCATTGGCGTTTGGATGTCAAAATGATTTAGCAGTTTCACGGAGTTTCTGGTATCCTCTGCCGCAATCAGGTCTACTTCCTTTAAGGTACGAAGAACCCGGAAGGTAATATCCTCTAAATTTCCAATTGGCGTTGCACATAAATATAAGGTTCCTGCCATATATGCATCTCACTCCCTAATCTTTTAATCCTGCTTAAACTGCTGCTCTTAGTATCCGTAAATATCGTATATTTCCTGCGTATACCTGCCCTCGGCCTCATATACAATCAGTGGTTTTTCTACGGTAAGACGGGATTTTCCGCCCCGAAGCCCTTCGATAAGCACCATATTCGGCTCCTTATCTACATATGGATATACCAGCTTCATCCGCTTTGGCTCAATATGGTATTCTACCATTTTGCTGAATATCTCTGCCAAACGAAACGGACGATGCACCATATAAAAGCGTCCGCCCGTTTTTAAGACTTTCGCACTTTCTCTTAGGATGTCATCAAGCGTACAGCATACCTCATGCCTTGCAATCGCCTTCGCATCTGCTTCGTTCCTTAGTCCATGCTGTCCTATCATATACGGGGGATTTGTAGTAATTACATCAAAAGAAGATGCTCCAAATATTTTTGAAGCATCTTTGATATCTCCTGTTACAATGGACACCTTTTCCTCCAGATGATTATACTGTACGCTGCGCTGCGCCATATCGGCGCTTTCCGGCTGGATTTCCAAACCTGTAAAATGAGAACCGTCTGTCTTTGCCTCAAGCAAAATCGGAATAATTCCGGTTCCTGTTCCAAGGTCCAGCACGATTTCATTTTTCTTTACATGCGCAAAGCCGGAAAGCAGCACCGCATCCATTCCAAAACAAAATCTTCCCGGGTCCTGTATGATATGATAACCGTTTCTATGAAGTTCATCTAATCTCTCATGATTCTTCAGCAGCGCTGCCTTGCTCTGTATGGTCTCTGTGTTTTCTGTTCTTTCCAAAATGACGTTTTCCTTTTCCGTTATAACGTTTTTTCTCATGATGACCCTGATAATTCTGGCGATTATCCTGACTTTCGTTGTTTTCCTGAAGTTCTTCCGTTTCAGCAGTTACTTCCTGCTCTATTGGATGCTCCGGTTTCTCACGACGTTCTTTATGGTGTTCACGACGCTCCGGTCTTTCCGGTTTTTCTGTTTCCATGCCTTCATCCTCAAGACCTTCTAACTCTTTTAATTCTTCTGCGGTCAACTTTATATCCTTACGCTTTTTCGGACGGAAGCTAAGCTCATCAGCTTTATATTCTTTAAGTTCTTTTTCATCTCCGGTATCAACAACTACTTTAACAAGCTGGCGAAGCACATTAACGCTCTGCACTTCCCCCTTTGCACCATCTTTTGCTGTTACAATATCTCCGACAGATGGAAGACGGCCGTTTAAGTATTCGTATGTTTCCTGTTCATTTTTCAGACAGCACATCAATCTTCCGCATACGCCGGATATTTTGGTTGGATTTAAGGACAGATTCTGTTCTTTTGCCATCTTGATGGATACCGGTACGAAATCAGATAAATATGTCTTGCAGCAGAGCGAACGTCCGCAGATTCCAATTCCTCCCAGAATTTTGGTCTCATCACGAACACCAATCTGACGAAGCTCAATTCTGGTGCGGAATACTGCTGCCAGATCCTTTACCAGTTCACGGAAGTCAATACGTCCGTCTGCGGTAAAGTAAAATAACAGCTTGTTATTATCAAATGTATATTCCGCATTTACTAATTTCATATCAAGACCATGCTTGATTATTTTTTCTTTACAGATAGCAAATGCTTCTTCTTCTTTCTTTCGATTCTGCTCCATGACTTTCTCATCTTCATCTGTCGCAATACGAAGGACCGGCTTTAACGGCTGGATAACCTTTTCATCCTCTACCATTCTTGGCGGAAGAAGCACCGTCCCCATTTCAACGCCGCGCGCCGTTTCCACTATGGCATGCATTCCTGTTTCCAGTTCAAATTCACCCGGGTCAAAATAATAAATCTTTCCGGCTGTCTGGAAACGAATTCCTACTACTTTTATCATACTTAGTTCTCCTTAATTGTCAGCAACAACAATTCTATTACTAACTCGAAATTTACGTTAGCCTTTAAACGCGCCCTTGATTGCTCAAGGGCTTTAAATATATTTTCTATTCCGAAGTAAGATCTTTTTGCTGCTTGTTTTTTTATATCATAAACCTCATCCTTAAAGATCAGGTTATTTACATCATTTGTGGCTTTCATGTATAACACATCACGAAACCACAGGGTCAATAAGTCAAAATAATCCTCTATGTTTGTCTTATATTCACTGATTTCTTTGATTTTCTGGTTTAATTCATACAAATCCGTATCTTCCAGCTTCTTTACAAGTGTTATCATAGATTTTTTTAACTCGCTAAACTCATCGGAAGAAGCAAGCGAAATAGCTTTTCCCACATTTCCCTGCGCAAAAGCCGCACACACCTCTGCCTGATAATCCGGAACCTGATACTTTTTCATAAGGTGGTTCATAATTAAGTCCTCATGTACACTTTTTAAGTTTAGGGTAATACATCTGGATAAAATCGTTGGAAGAAAACTATCTGCATTTGTTGTCAAAAGCAGGATGATTCCATATGCCGGCGGTTCTTCCATCGTTTTTAACAATGCATTCTGCGCCTGAATATTCATTTTCTCCGCTTCGTCTACAATGTAAATCTTATATTTGCTGCTATATGGTTTGATTACTATGTCGTTATTTATCTGACGACGGATATCATCTACAGAAATCACATTCGGCTTATCATGGGTAACATAAATAATATCAGGCTGGTTATGCTCTTTGGCCTGACGGCAGGAGCGGCACTCCATACACGGCTCATCTTTGTGTTCTTCACACTGAAGCGTCATGGCAAAAGCCTCAGCCAGCATCATTTTACCTGAGTTATTCTCTCCATTTAAGATATAAGCATGGGATACCTTTTCCATTCGAATGGCATTCTTCAGATGTTCTATTATTTGATTGTGTCCGATGATATCCAAAAAACCTGCCATATTGCTCCCTACTTATGTAAAAATATCTAAAAGCAGACCTTCTATCTCACCAATTCTGCTTAAAATTGCGAGATGGTCTTTTTCTTCTGCCACCAGTTCTTCTGCCAATGCATCCAGATTCTCGTCTATCAGGCGGATGATTCCATATACCCGATGCCGTCCTCTTCTGTCCAGAAAGTTCTCACGGGAAAACTTGTGAGAACGATATACAACCTCGTTTAAAAAATCTTTAATCAGTCCGCGATATTTCTTCAAATCCCGAATATCCATATGCCGGGCGATACGCTCCCCCTGCACAGTAATATCTTTAAGCAAAGCATCTACTCTCGCCTGTAACTCTGCGTCTGAAATGGCGCTTGCCAGCGTGAACTTAAAAGAACCATCTGATTGTGTTACTTTTGAGGTTTCCGTTATCTGACTTATCTGAGATATGTCGTTGACTTTCATATCCATAAGCCGCCTCCTTTACTTAATCTACTGCATTTTAGCCTGAATATATTTCTTTATTTCAGCAATGGTTTCGTCTAGGTTGAAATTATAAAATCGATGGGTAATGCCTGCATTTTTGATATTTTCCTCGGAAAAATCCTTAGCATCAGCTAAAAATCTGCGGCACATTTCTTCGTATTTTGGAACGTCCTGTTTCTTTTCTCTGGAAATTGCACGAAGGAGACGTTCCCCGTCTTCCACTTCTACATAAATCGGGATAACGCTTTTTGCTCCAAAATAATCCCGGACCATCACATACCCTTCCACCGTACCGATGAGCAGATAATTTTCCTTATCTAAATCAATGCTTCCGTCGTTTACCGTAAAGTATTTCCATAATCCGTATACGGTATTATACTGACGCATCTCTACAATACGTCCTTCTTTATCTAATTTCTGTACATCCTTCTCTGTACAAAAATGATACTCCCGCCCCTCTTCTTCGTGGTCACGAATCGGACGGGTGGTATACGGAATAATTCTTTTTAATTGTAAGTCCTTATCCTCCAACAGACTTTCATAAATGGTATCCTTGCCTGTTGCACTTTTTCCCATTACGCAAAATATTTTGCCCATGTTATTCCTGCCCTTTTAGTATAATATAGTCAGGAAAAATTGACAATGCAAATCCTGTTTTCATCAGCCAGCCCTTCTACTGTAAGTCCGGCTGCCTGACAGTTTTTGATATCCTGAATCAATTCTTCCGTAATCTCCTCACCCGGAATAATCACCGGGATTCCCGGCGGATATAGATAGAGATATTCTCCCGCAGCTTGCCCAATCGCCTCACAAAGCGGCACTTCCTCTGTCAATAGCTCTTCTGTCTTATATAAAGGAAGCACTACCCTACGCTTTCGATAAATCTTCATAAAATCCCGCTTTTTTTCTTCCGCGTCTGCATATTCCCTGCTGCCTGTTTCTTCAATAATAGTGCTTCTGTCTATTTCCTCAAGTGCTTCGATAAGCCTCTGAAACCCTTCCTTTGTATCCATCACACTGCATAACGCCAATACATACCGGCCGCTTGCCATCTCCATCTGAAGATGATACTTTTCCAAAAGAATCTGATGCAAATCCATTCCGGATACCCGCAAATTCTTTGAGAAAATCAGCACCTTTGACCAGTCAAAGTCAAATGCATCTTCTTTTGATATATCCTCCCTTTGCAGCACATACAAATTCTTTAATTTTTTGGCCCTGTCATAAAAACTTTTTAAATTGCTTTCTAATGCAGAAAAAACTTCTTTTCCCTGTTCTTCCAGATAGCCGATACATCTGTCTATTCCCGCCATGAGAATATAAGATGGTGAACTTGTTTCATATATGCTTAAGAATCTTTTGATTTTTTCTACGGAAACTCTGTCACTGCATATATGGAGTAGCGCACTCTGCGTTAAAGCCGGCAATGTCTTGTGTACACTTTCAATTACAATATCCGCTCCCAGCTTAACCGGATTTTGCGGAAATGCCGGGGAGAATCCCAAGTGCGCCCCGTGCGCCCCATCTACGATAAGCACGCTGTTGTGCTTATGCACTATATCCGCAATAGCTGCAATATCTGAAACAATGCCGTCATAAGTAGGAGAAGTAATTAACACCGCCTCAATTTCCGGCTGCTTTTCCAAGGATTCTTCTATATCAGCGGCAGAAATCTGCCCTTGTATTCCTGCTTTTGCAATTTTCGGATATACATATACTGCATCCAATTCCCGGAGCAATATCCCATTATATACAGATTTATGGCTGTTTCTTGCCACCAGAATTTTGCCGCGCTTTGGCACCGTTGCAGAAATGGACGCTAAAATCCCGCAGGTACTTCCGTTTACCAGATAAAAGCATTTTTCCGAGCCATACAATTGTGAGGCTCTCTCCTGCACTTGCAGCAGTATCTCCTGCGCATGATGAAGATTATCAAATCCATCTATTTCCGTAATATCCGTCTGATATGGACTCCATGTATCAAGGACAATCCGCTTGTGACCCGGCATATGAAAAGGATATATATCCGTTTTTGCATATTCTTTTAACTTATTATCTAACATGTAATTCTCTTTCTTCGTATTGCTTCCATTTCCGATTCCGATTTTCCATTCATATTGCCAGTTTTATTCTTCTGTTCTTTTTGGTCTATAAATTTCAGCTATCTGAACATCCTGTCGCTTCTTCTGCGTCGTCTTCTCTTCTTTTCAATTGGTCTAAAACGTTCTTTCCGCTGTCTTCGTACTTCCATATTATGAAGAATTACATAATAATTATCATATAAACGTTTGCAGAAGATGATTATCACACCAATAACAAAAACACCTAATATAATTCCTATGATATATATTGGTTTAATCTTAACCACATTCTTTTTAGTCTGGTCTTGTTCTTCTTTGGCAAGATGAAAGTAACTGTCCTCAATCGTAGAACCGGAAACAACAATATCTGCACTTCCTACCAAGCGGTCTGCATAGGTATATTGCAATCTGGCAATTGTCGTACCGGAACCTTCTGTATCAACCAGCGTACTTTCCGCATCAGAAAAAACTGCCGTTGCAGGCAATACGATATAGGCACTTTCGTCTAGTCTTACATAAGATGCGTAATTATTCATTATGCCTTTGTTTTCTTCATTCTCTGCAATCAATGTATCATATTCTGAGATTTTAAATGGCTTGAAATTCTGGAAACAATATTCAAACAGCTCTGTAGTATCTGCCCACTCTGCCTTAGAGCTTGTTCGCATTACAACACATACGAGACTTAATCCGTCTTTTTCTGCGTAACTTACCAATGTACATCTGGAGGCGTCCGTATATCCTGTTTTTCCGCCGGTACAATATTCATATACTACATTCGAATTCTCATATCTATGCAGTAATTTATGGTGATTTGCCATGTAAGTAATTTCATCATGCTTATTCGTTGGCGGAATCTGATATGTTCTGGTTCCTGTAATAATGCGGAAGGTTTCGTTACGATATGCTTCTGCGGATATCAATGCCATGTCATGAGCACTTGTTACATGTTCCTTATCGGGAAGACCGTTGGCATTTGTGAAATTGGTATTAGTACAGCCTAATTCCTGTGCTCGCGCATTCATCAGATCAATAAAAGTCTGGTAATCTCCTCCGAGCTTCTGTCCGACATGCTCTGCTACTGCATACGCACACTCATTGGCAGATTCTAACATAACAGCATACAGACATTCCTCTATCGTCATCTGCTCCCCGACGTCCCTCCAGATATGAGAACTATCTCTTGGCGTATTGTAAATTGCATCTTCCGAAAAAGTAACCACCTCATCTAACTCGCAGTATTCTAATGTAAGCATAGTTGTCATTATCTTGGTGATACTGGCCGGATAGTTTACTTCATCACTATTTTTTTCATACAAAACCGTACCCGAGTTAATCTCCATCACAATCGCACTTGGAGACTCTGTTTCAGGGCCTTCCGGCCAATACTGGTCTGCTTGTACATTTATTGGAAATTGTGTTAATAACAGTATGACTGCAAACACCATGCATATCGTTTTTTTCCATATCGGGGACACTTGTCTCATCTTCTTTCTCCTCTGCGATTACTTCATTATTCTAAGTATAATTGCTATAAAATCTTATCGCAAGACATTTTCCGTTTTTGTACGAGAAAATGTCTGGAAAATGCTTTTGTTTTATCAAAAATTATAATACAATAAATGCTGCGCAGATATTCTGCTATTTATTGTCGAATTAAAGGAGAACAAACATGAGACTTCGTAATATCCCGGGTGCTGATGAAGTGATTTCAAACAGCCCTGTCTGCATACAAAATCCGGTTGAATATAAAGGAAACTGGAACGCCGTATTCGGCAACGCCAATCCCATCCATATTGAAATCGGAATGGGAAAAGGACGCTTTCTTACCGACTTAGCTGCCTTTAATCCAAACATTAACTATATAGGAATCGAACGCTACACCAGCGTACTTCTGCGCGCTGTGCAGAAAATAGATGAATTGCAGTTTCCAAATGTTCGTTTCTTATGTATTGATGCCGCAACTTTACCGGAAATATTCGCTGCCGGAGAAGTAGACAGAATCTATCTGAATTTCTCTGATCCCTGGCCAAAGGACCGTCATGCCAGAAGACGTTTAACTTCCAGTGAATTTCTAAACCGCTATGACCAGATTCTGGCTCCAGAGGGACGTATTGAATTTAAAACTGATAACGTAGATTTATTTAACTTCTCCTTGAAAGAGATTGAAAATTCTTCTGTCTGGAGGCTTCAGGTAAAAACTTATAATCTGCATGAAGACCCGATGCTGAATTTCGGCAATATTATGACGGAATATGAAGAAAAATTCTCCAGTAAGGGAAATCCTATCTGTAAACTTATTGCAACGCGCTAGGAACAGCATTTCACGCTGGGTATTCTTTGCTTTTTTATTGCAGAATAAATTTCTGCAATAAAAAAGCACCGACCCCGCGACTTACTCGCAAAACCGATACTTCTATAATGCACCCTCAGGGGCTCGAACCCTGGACACCCTGATTAAGAGTTCTCAGGAAAGGTGGAATATTATGAACAATACTGTTTTGGTTTGCTCTGTTCCGTCAGAAGTTTTGGATCAGTTGCATTATATTTCCGATACATTTGATAGTGATTTTGAAACGGATATGTTGAATTTATTTAAGTGTTACATAGAATCTTTTAAGAAACTTTATCCGGATCAGGAATTAGTCAGTATAAAAGAGTAGCTTCGGCTACTCTTTTTTTCTTTGTCTGACGAACATTTTTATTGTTATCGTCTCTTATGAAGTTCTGATCATATCTAAATTTACACTTTTTGTTCGCCATGT
>CALWLL010000051.1 GCA_944381555.1 uncultured Agathobacter sp.
AGTGGTAGTGCGTTCCATGGCATACTTGTTTCCGCAGGTAGGACAGAAGCGGCTGTGACAGCGGAAAGGGACAAATTTAAGCTTGCCGCAGTGGGGACAGCCGAACATGGCACCGCCAAAAGAAGGATCACCACAGTTTAACATCTTATCGATGTTTTCCATCTCAGTTTTTCTGGGATGAAGAGTATATTTAATTTCTTCATAATAGTCGGTAAAAATTTCCTGTAAGATATTCATAGGACTATTATGTGGGAAAATGAAACAAAAAGAAACCCCTAATCCCCTCAAGATTGAGGGGCAGGGGAGTTGAGTAGGCGAAGCCTATTTTTTATATCATAGGAAAGACATCCTCTTTCCTATGATAAAATTTAATTATACAAAGGTGGAGAAACATTATGAATTTGGAATTGGTACACGGACGTCCGCAGGATACAAAAGGACGATTGGAAAAGGAAATCCGTACATATGATTTATTGGATACTTTGGGAATCGAATATGAGCGTGTAGACCATGAAGAAGTAAATACAATGGAAGCATGTGCTGCGATAGATGAAGTTCTCGCACCGGCAGTAATCTGTAAGAACTTGTTCCTGTGCAATACACAAAAGACAAAGTTCTATCTGCTTATGATCCGTGAGGATAAGAAGTTTAAAACAAAAGAAATCTCCAAGCAGATCAACAGCGCGAGATTGTCCTTTGCACCGGCAGAGTATATGGAGCAATACCTTGATATTACGCCGGGCTCTGTAAGTGTTATGGGACTTATGAATGATAAGGAAAATCAGGTAAAGTTACTGGTAGATGAAGATATTTTAAAAGAAGAATACTTTGGTTGTCATCCGTGTATTAACACTTCGAGTATGAGAATGAAGGTAGCGGATGTGTTCGGACCGTTTTTAGAAGCGGTAAAACATGATTATACGGTAGTAAAACTGAAAACGGAAGAATAACGGATTGTGAAAATTCTGCAACCGTTGCTAGAAGGATTTACTATTAATTGGTAAAAATTTTTGCTTGAAATCCTCAAGAAGTTTTGATAAACTATCAAAAGTTAGATACAACTAACTAATAAAATTATCAAGAAAAGAGGTATTATGAAAGCAAGAGTTATAAACATTTTATTACTACTGTCATTTATCGTGACAATAATGGCGCCGCTAACGGGAATTATGGTGCATAAGATGGCGTCCTTGTGTTTCCTGCTCTTTAGTCTGATTCATACCATGATGTATCGAAAGCAGATGAACGGAAAACGATTTCTGGTGCTGGGAAGCATTATTCTGGCTTTTTTAAGCGGCATATTCGGAATGATTTATGAAGAAGTTCCAATGATTCTGGCATTCCATAAGGCAATATCCATTGGTGTGGTGTTCTTTGTGGCAATCCACATTTTTGTATATTATAAAAAAATAAAAATGAAGTAGGCATATTTTACGTTTTCACAAAAAACAACTTTTCTTTACTTGTACTTTCTAAGACAATATAGATAGGGGTTTTATAATCTTTAGCTTATGGAAGGAGAAGTAGGGATGGATAAAAGAAAAATATTTTACAGAATAGGAGCCGCTTTTCTGGCGCTTATTCTCTTTGCAGGATTAGTTCCCACAGAGTGCATTACTGCGGCGGAAAATATTACTCACGGCACCGCTGATACCGTGATTACGGAGGATATGCTGTCGAATGAGCCGCCGGCCGATTATGTGATAAACGAGGCCGTTCAGGGGAAAGCAAAAGACAAGGAATACAACCGGTATTTTTTGGAAGAAGATTTACAGGTGGTAAGACTTACCATTGATGAGAATAACTTAAACTATGTGTTGCAGAATGCGATAGACGAACCGTATGTCATGGCAGAAAGCGTTACGATTGGCGATGTAACACTAGGGTATGTCGGCTTTAAAACCAAGGGAAGTTATACCTTAGAACACGCATATACGGATAATCCGGGCAGCGACAGGTTTTCTTTTACGATTCACTTTGGAAAATACATAAAGAAAGCGGATTATGGAAAAAAGCAGGATTTTTTTGGCTGCAATAAAATTAGCTTTAACAATTTCTTTTTCGATAAAACCATGATGAAAGAGTTTTTCGCTTTAAAACTGATGGACGAGATGGGACTTCCGACTCCCCGGTATGGATTGGCAAAACTCTACATCAATGATGAATACTATGGTGTGTATGCAATGATAGAAGCTATGGATGAATCTATTTTAGAGCAGTATTACGGAGTAGATGATGATGAGTTAAGCAGTTATCTTGTGAAGCCGGAGGGGACCAGCTTTTTATATGATTCTCTTGCAGATAATATGGCTCCGTTATGGGAGAATGATGAAGGAACCAAAGAAGATGTTTCGGATATGCTTCCAACGGTTATTGAGTGGGTGGAAAAATTAAATTGTCTTCATGAGGGAAAGGATTTTCAGGGAAATACAATTGATGTAAACAGCGATGAATATTTGGAGCTTCTGGGGCAGATATATGATGTGGAAGAAGTGGTAAAGTATTTTGCTACCCATAGCTGGCTATGCCAGATGGATAATATGTTTGATGGAAATAAGAATTTCGGTTTATATATAGATAAAGACGGGAAAGCTATTATTCTGCCTTGGGATTACGATTTGAGCTTTGGCTGTTATTATCCAAGCACAGCAGAGGCAACGGCAAATTTTGATGTAGACGTCATGTGGCGGAATGGGTTGTGGGGAACGACTTTTTCACCGGAGAGTTTCTATAAGGATTTTCCGCTGTTTTATGTGATTTTCCAAAATGATTCCCTGATGGAAAAATACTATGGATATATGAAGCAGTGTTCACAGATAGCCGCACTGGGCGGAACGGTAAACGGAAAATCTTACGAACCGGGATATTTTCATTCGTACATCGAAGCAATGCAGGAGGAAATCATAGCGGCAGCTTCCGAAAAACTGGCAGACAATGTATATTATATGAATCATATCAATCAGCCGGGTGATGTAAAGAAGGGGCTCCCAAATCTTTCTAAGATTATCGCAATGCGTGCGGTTGGAGTATGCATGCAGATTGAAGGGGTTGATACTACCGTATCCGGCGCAGGCTGTAATCTGGAAACCTTAGGAAATGCCATAGCGGGAGAAAGTGTGCGAAGGGGAAATATTACCATTGTGGATGCGAAAACCGGTATTTTTGCTTCCGCTGTATATGCAGGCAGCAACCGCCAATCGCCGCAGCTTACCGTAAAGCTGGTTGATGAGGTGGATACGTCTTATCAGAAAATTATAGATACGATTGGCTGTGATGCGAAAGATTTGACCTTATATTCAATGAAGAATAAAGCCAATCCGGCCGGAGAATACACGCTTACGATTCCGGTGCCGCAGGCAGGAATTGATGCAGGAAAGACATATTCCATATATGTTTGCTCTGCCGATGGAAATGCAAAGCAGGCAGAAGTAGAAACAGATGGTAATCTATATACCATTCAGACGGATGATATTCGCTATATTGCAGTTGTTGAGGGTGGAATCAACATGGATACGCCTTTGGCTGCGGTTGCAGTAATATTAGGTGCTGGAGCGTTGCTTGCTGTTGGAGTGGCGGTAATTCTTTGGAAAAAGAAAGTGTTAAAATCCAAGTTCTTCTCCGATTAAAATAACCTTAATTCTATTTGGAACCCGGCTGGCTCTTGTGATAACAATCTGGTCGCAGATAGTATCGGACAGACAGTTTCCGCATCTGCCGTTTAAAGCGCATGGGGTAGTTTTGTTTAAACGGATACAGTTCATAGGTGAAGAAAGATTGCGCACGCGGGAGATGGCTTCCTCTACATTTGCGGAAATCTTATTCATGCCGGCAAGAATGATGACATTTTCCGGTCCATAAATGAGCGCGGCAACGCGATTGCCGTTTCCGTCAATATTAACCAGTTCCCCATCGGCAGTGATGGCATTCGAACTCATGAAATAATAATCACAGGATAGGGCATCGTGGAAAATTTTCTTGGTTTCTTCAGGAGATGTGGCTTTAGCACGGTCATAAAGCACGATATCTTTGCGGGAACGGAGCGCATCCAATACACCGGTTTCTTCTAAGGTAACCGAACCGCCAAAGGAAGCTGTTGTGCCGCTTGGAACAAGCGACATGGCAACTTCCTTTGCCTCTTTAACGGAATCGCAGTAGTAGCCTTCTATGTGGCGTTTGCAAAAGCCTTTGAGTACAGTATCAGCAAGCTTTTTATAATAGTCTTTTTTTATGCTCATATAGGTATCCCCCAAAAAGTTTTTCTTAAAGTATAAGGATTTTTGTTTCGAAATTCAAGAAAATTATGGAAAAAGTATACCGCTTTGACAGAAATTTTAAATGTGATAAAATATATTTTTGTGAGAAAAAGAAGAGTTGAAAGAAGTGAGTAGTAAATATGAAGAATATGAAAAGATTGTTGTCTTATTATAAACCGCATATGAAAATGTTTTGGGCCGATATGCTGTTTGCGACGATGTCTGCATGTATTGCGCTGTCGATTCCGTTGATTGTGCGGTATGTGACCAGTACGCTGATTTATCTGCCGGCAGAAGAAATTGTGCGTCAGGTTGCCATAATCGGCATTGGACTTCTGGTGCTTATCGCACTGGATTTTTACTGTAAATTCTTCATCGGAAACTATGGTCATGTTATGGGCGCAAAAATTGAATATAATATGCGTGCGGAGATTTTCAGCCATATGCAGAAGCTGTCCTTTTCCTTCTATGATGACCAGAAGGTAGGCCAGCTTATGAGCCGTATTACGACGGATTTGTTTGATATTACAGAACTTCTGCATCATGGGCCGGAGAATATTATTCTGTCGGTATTAAAAATTACGGGAGCCTTAATTATTTTGACAGGTATAAACCCGATATTGACTTTGGCTGCCTTTGCAGTACTTCCGTTTATGTTTGGATATGCGTTTGTCCTAAACCGGAAAATGAGAGGCGCATTCCGAAAAAACCGACAGAAAATCGCGGAAATCAATGCCCAGATAGAAGATAATCTCTCCGGTATCCGCGTGGTAAAATCCTTTGCCAATGAAGAAGTGGAAAATGAAAAATTTAAGATAGGAAATGATGGATTTTTATCTGCAAAAAAGAACAGTTATTTTTACATGGGCAGTTTTCAGGCGGGTGTTGCAAGTTTTACGACGTTAATCCAGGTCTGTGTCATTATTGTCGGAAGCCTGCTGATTGCAAGGGGACAGCTTGATGTAGTAGATTTGGTAACCTTCCTTTTGTATATTGGTGTGTTTACAGACCCAATCCGTACTTTAATTGATTTTACGGAGCAGTTTCAGAATGGATACAGCGGATTCGAGCGCTTTATGGAGATTATGGACATGGAGCCGGATATTAAAGATGCGCCAAATGCGGTTGAACTTACGGATGTAAAAGGTGACATTACATTTGAAGATGTTGCGTTCCGCTACAAGGATAATGCAGAGATGGTATTAAATGATGTGAATCTGGAAGTGCCGGCAGGCTCTTACATGGCGCTGGTTGGCTCGTCGGGAGCCGGGAAAACGACTCTCTGCTCACTGATTCCGAGATTTTATGATGTAAGCTCCGGTACAATCCGGATAGATGGAAAGGATATTCGTGAAGTAACACTCAAAAGCCTGCGCAGCCAGATTGGTATTGTGCAGCAGGATGTTTATCTTTTCGCAGGAACGATTTATGAGAATATAGCTTATGGAAAGCCGGGAGCAACGATGGAAGAAGTAATTGCCGCAGCAAAGAATGCCAACGCCCATGACTTTATCATGTCTTTTCCGAATGGATATGACACGGATATCGGACAGCGTGGTATTAAACTCTCAGGCGGACAGAAGCAGCGCTTATCCATTGCAAGAGTGTTCTTAAAGAATCCTCCGATTCTGATTTTTGATGAGGCAACATCCGCGCTGGATAATGAAAGTGAGAAGGTCGTACAGGATTCGCTGGAGAGCCTTGCAAAAAATCGTACGACATTTGTAATAGCACACAGGCTTACCACAATCCAGAATGCCGAGAAGATTCTGGTGCTGACGGAAGAGGGCATTGCAGAATCGGGAACGCATAAGGAACTGCTTGAGAAAAAGGGAATATACGAAAAACTGTATCATATGCATATGTAAATATCATTACAAAAACCTTAGATTTTTGTCTTGACAACGGAGCGGCTACAGTGGAAAAATGAGAAAGGAACAGTATTAAATATTGAATTGATGAGGAGCAGGTATGAATAGGAAAGTGGTTGCATTAACAATCGGTATTTTGACAGGGTGTATTTTTATCGGCATATTGCTCGTTCTTGGCTTGACTATGTTTCGGCCTTCCCAGCCGGATACTTGGGAAGGTATATATCGGGGCACTATGTATATAAGTGATGGAGAAAGGGAAGCAGTTGGAGCTATCATTGATGAGAGTGATGTGCGTAAAATAGAATTATCAATAAAAAACATTCAAAATGATGTTGCTCTGTATAATGTGGACAATAGTATAGAATTATCTCTTGAAAAAACAAGCAATATTTTTTTCTCTATGAAGGGAGCATCTGTTCCTGATGAAAGTATAATATCAGTTGATGAGATAAAAGATATATATGTTACGCTGGAATACATTGATGAAGATACAATCAGTATAAAATATGGTGAAACAGAGGCTGGTATGGAAGCCTGTGAACCAGTAAAATTACAGCGTTCGGTTTCTTAATAATAGTGAATGCTAAAGATGAAAAATATTCGGCAACTGTCGCGAATTACGGTATCTAGGACGAAAAAATGCGCCTTGGTACCGTATTTTTGCGAGGAAGCAAACATTCCGCAATAAAAGAAAACATCTTTCTTCATCGCGGGAAGCTGGCGAACTTGCAATTTATAATTTTTCGTTGTAAAATAATTTTTTGTGGAAACGTAAAAATAAGAATGTGATTGTTTTATAAGGAGATAGAAAAATGACAAAGATTGATATTATTTCAGGCTTCCTTGGTGCAGGAAAAACAACATTTATCAAAAAGATGTTAGAAGAGGCATTCAAGGGCGAGCAGATTGTGCTGATTGAAAACGAATTTGGTGAAGTCGGTATTGACGGTGGATTTTTAAAGGATTCCGGTATTGAAATCACAGAGATGAACTCCGGATGTATCTGCTGCTCTCTGGTTGGAGATTTTGCAGCAAATTTAAACGAAGTTATTACAAAATTCCATCCGGACCGTATCTTGATTGAGCCATCCGGTGTAGGCAAATTATCAGATGTCATGAAGTCTGTTATTGACATCGAAAAAGAACAGGATGTAAAACTCAACGCGCTTGTTACAGTTGTGAATGCTTTAAAAGCAAGCAAGCAGATGAAAGCGTTTGGAGAATTTTTCAATAACCAGATTGAACATGCCACAACGATTATCTTAAGCCGCAGCCAGAGCGCAACAGAAGAACAGTTGGAAAGCTGCGTAAAGCAGATGCAGGAATTGAACCCAAAGGCTGCGATTATTACAACCGCATGGGATTCCATTGACGGAAAGCAGATTTTAAGCGTTATGGAAGGACAGGACAATCTGGAAATGAAGGTGCTTGCAGAGCATCATGCACATCATCACCATGACCATCATGAAGAAGAGCATGAATGCTGTCATGGACATCACCACGAAGAGGAGCATGAATGCTGTCATGGACATCATCATGAAGAGGACCATGAACACCATCACCATGAACATGATGAGAATTGCACCTGTGGATGTCACGACCATGACCATGAACACCATCATCATGCAGATGACGTATTTACAAGCTGGGGCAAGGAAACACCGCATAAATTTGAACGCGCAAAAATAGAAGAGATTTTAAAGATTTTCTGTGATACGGAAGACTATGGAACGATTTTACGCGCAAAGGGCATGGTGGAAAGCACAGACGGAACATGGATATACTTTGATATGGTTCCGGGTGAATATGAGCTTCGCGAAGGCCAGCCGGATTATACAGGAAGACTTTGCGTAATCGGAACAGATATTGATGAGCATAAATTGGTGGAATTATTCGGAATATAATAATAAATAGCAGATATTCCTTAGCGGACGATAATTCTTAAGGAGGATAGATTATGGCAGAACGCGAAATTCCGGTATATCTTTTTACCGGTTTTATGGATAGCGGAAAGACATCCCTGATTCAGGAAACCTTGTTTGAAAATAACTTTGCCGAAGGCGGCAGGGGAATTATCATCCAGTGTGAAGACGGAGATGTGGAGCTTAGTGCAGATAAGCTGGCGTCTGTTAATTTTTCGCTTGTAACAATCGAAAAAGAAGAAGATTTTACAGAAGCTAAATTAAAAGAAATCAATGAGAAGTATAAGCCGGAACAGGTATTTATTGAATACAATGGAACATGGGGCGCAGATACCGTTTTAGAAGCAAACCTCCCGAAGCATTGGGTTATGGTACAGGCTTTGGCAACAATAGATTCTACAACATTTGAATCCTACTGGAACAATTTGCGTGCTATGATGCAGGAGCAGGTATTTCAAGCAGATGTGGTTATTTTTAACAGGACAGATGACAATACCGACAGAGGAAAGTTCCGCCGCATGATTAAGACGGTAAACCGCAAGGCGCAGATTGTATATGAGAGAACAGACGGAAGCATTGATGAGAGAGAGGAAGAACTTCCATTCGATATAAATCAGGATGTGATTGAACTTTCGGATGCAGACTATGGTATCTGGTATATGGATGCTGTGGATAATTACAAGAAATATCATGGCAAGAAAGTAAAGTTCCTTGCACTTGTATATAATCCGGACAGCCTGAAGAGCGGAGTTATGGTACCGGGACGTTTTGCAATGACCTGTTGTGTGGATGATATTACTTTTATTGGCTTTAAATGTAAATATCCAAAAGAAAATGAAATCGCACACAAATCATGGATTACCATAACCGCAGAGATTCGTGTCGAGTTTGCAATGGAATACAAAGGAAAAGGTCCGGTATTGTATCCGATTTCGATTGAACCGGCAGAAAAACCGGAAGATGAACTGGTATATTTCACATAAAAGAATCGTTTATGAAACCATCATGTTGTTATATAATTAGAGCATGATGGTTTTTTAATATCAATTAGGAAAGAACGTGATACGTTTGCGTGCAAAAGAAATGGAAAATATGCAGATTCAACACAATAACGAAATAATTACAATCTATATCATTCGAAGCAGACGCAAAACGGCCTGCCTTCGTATCCTGCCGGACGGAAGGGCAGAGGTACGGGGACCGAAGCTAATGTCCGATGCATTTGTCCGGGAATTCGTGCAGGCAAAGGCAGACTGGATTTTGAAAAAGCGCAGGGAAGCAGCAGAATATCAAAGCAAAAAAAGGATACACACCTATCAAAGCGGTGATGTATTTCTGTATCTGGGAATGGAGTATGTCCTGTCGATAAAAGCCGCAGGGCGAAAGCGCATGGAACTTGCCAAGAAAGAGGAGGAGAGGCTGCTTCTTCTATATACAGTCTCTTTTGAAACCAAAGGCATTGAGAAGCAGATAAAGGAATGGTATAAGAAGCAGGCAGAAGAATATATAACAAAGCAGGTAGAATATTATGCACAGATGATTCCCGGCAAATATGAAAGTATTACTATGGAAAACCGCAAAGGGCGCTGGGGAAGCTGCAGCAGTAAGGGCGGGCTGACTTTTAACTGGAGACTGATGATGGCGCCGCCGGAGATCATTGATTATGTCGTGGTACATGAATTGTGCCACTTAGAACATATGGACCATAGCCCATCGTATTGGAGAGCGGTGGAAAGTGTGCTGCCGGATTACAAATTACGAAAAGAGTGGCTGAAAGAAAACGGAATCAGCCTGAATCTGTAGGGGGTAAAATATGGAAGCTAAAATTGCTGTTTTTAAAAAATATATAGAAGAATCGGATTCTATCGTGTTTTTTGGCGGAGCCGGAGTTTCTACGGAAAGCGGCATTCCTGACTTTCGAAGCAAAGATGGGCTGTATAACCAGCATGATGTGCAGTTTGAAATGTATTCCCCGGAATATCTGCTTAGTCATAGCTGCCTAAGAGACTATCCAAAGGTGTTTTTTGAATATTACAGACAGAAGATGGATACGAGGAATATTGAGCCGAACATTTCCCACCGGGCGCTGGTACAGTTAGAAGAGCAGGGAAAACTAAAGGCTGTCGTTACACAGAATATCGATGGCCTCCATCAGAAAGCAGGAAGCAAAAAAGTATATGAGCTGCATGGAACTACACAGCGCAATTATTGCAGCCGGTGCAAAAAAGAATACCCGGCGGACTATATCTTTACGAGCAGTCAGGCAGTACCAAGATGTGAGTGTAAAGGCATCATCCGTCCATATGTAACGCTTTATGAAGAGGCGCTGCCGGAGGATGCGGTAAGAGACGCAGTAAATGCAATTGCAAATGCGGATATGCTTATTATTGCGGGAACCTCTCTGCGTGTATATCCTGCCGCAGGCTATGTACGCTATTTCAGGGGAAAACATCTGGTCGTTATCAATAAAGAGGAATTAGATGTTAAGCTGGATGCAGAAAAGGATTTGTTTATCTGCGCTTCGCTGGGGGATGTTTTTTCTGCGATTGATAGTGCTGATTTAAGCGCTGATAAATGAAGAAAAGCATTTAAAAATCCCATACCATGAGGTATAATATTATTATCTATGTGCTGGCAGTCTGAGTGTGCGCGCTGCATGGCTCAAATTTGCTTACACGCAAAAAAGCAGAGCAGAAATGGAGAATACTATGAGTTTTTATGGATTAGAAGCATATGAATTGCTGAAGGAGCAGGATTTACAGGATATTCATTCAAAAGGATATATATTGCGTCATAAGAAGAGCGGAGCAAGACTTTCGCTTGTCTGTAATGATGATGATAATAAAGTATTTTATATCGGATTCCGCACGCCGCCGGAGGATGAGACGGGAGTTCCGCATATTATTGAGCATACCGTACTTTGCGGTTCGGATAAGTTCCCGGTAAAAGATCCGTTTGTAGAACTGGTAAAGGGCTCGCTGAATACATTTTTAAATGCGATGACCTACCCGGATAAGACGATGTACCCGGTTGCCAGCTATAATGAGAAGGATTTCAAGAATCTGATGGATGTGTATATGGATGCGGTGTTTCATCCGAATATTTTAAAATATCAGGAAATTTTCAAGCAGGAAGGCTGGCATTACGAATTAGAAGAAAAAGACGGTCCGGTTACTATAAACGGCGTTGTTTATAATGAAATGAAAGGCGCTTATTCTTCACCGGAGGAAATGCTTCAGACTGCCGTTATGAAAGCGCTTTTCCCGAATAATACTTATAGTAAAGATTCCGGAGGTAACCCAAATCATATACCGGAGCTTACTTACGAAGCATACATTGATTTTTACAAAAAGTATTATCATCCATCCAACTCCTATATTTATCTGTATGGAGATTTTGATATTGTAGAACGTTTAGAGTGGTTGGACCGGGAATATCTGTCTGAATATGATGAGAGTGCCGTTGATTCTGTAATCCATCCACAAGCCGCATTTGAACAGGTCAAAAAAGTTACAGAAAAATATCCAATCGCTTCTGAGGAATCGGAGGAAAATAACACCTACTTAGCGTATAGCAGGGTTATCGGAAGCGTTTTGGACAAGCGCTTGTGTCAGGCGTTTGAGATGCTTGATTACGCATTGGTCAGCGCACCGGGCGCACCGGTCAGAAAGGCGCTTATTGACGCAGGAATCGGACAGGACGTATATGCCAGCTTTGATGATGGTATATGCCAGCCGGTTTATCATATCGTGGCAAAAAATGCAAACGCATCTGATAAGGAGCGTTTTGCAGCGATAATTGAAAGCACCTTAAGGAAAATAGTAAAAGATGGAATCAATCAGGAATCCATTCTTGCTGCGATAAATAGTGCGGAGTTTCGTTTCCGTGAGGCGGACTATGGACATTATCCAAAAGGACTTCTCTATGGTATCCAGTGTATGGACAGCTGGCTGTTTGATGACATGGAACCATTTATGTATCTGGAACTTTTAGATACCTTTGCTTTTTTAAAGGAGCAGGCAGGAACCGGATATTTCGAGGATCTGATTCAAAAATATCTGCTTGACAATACGCATGGTGCTGTGATTTCTTTAGAACCGGAAAAAGGTTTAAACCAGAAGAGGGAAGACGCTTTAAAGGAACAGCTTGCAGAATACAAAAATACATTATCTGAGGAAGCGCTGGAAGCTCTCATAGAAGAAACCAGACACTTAAAGGAATATCAGGAAACACCTTCGCCGGAGGAGGATTTAGCAAAGATTCCGATGCTGGAGAGAGGAGACTTAAGAAAGGAAGTTCTACCGTATAGTAATATTGAAGAGAAAATTGCGCAGGTGCCGGTAGTTCGTCATGCGTATTTTACGAACGGAATTGATTATATTTCCTTGTTATTTGATGCAAAAGATATTGCTATGGAAGATGTTCCATACTTAGGCTTTCTAAGAAATGTATTGGCATACGTTGATACGGAAAATTATGCGTATGCGGATCTGGCAAATGCAATTAATATTTACACAGGCGGAATATCAACAGGACTGAATGTGAATACGCAGGCACACAATCGGGATAAGAACCTTGTCCATTATGAGTTTAGAGTAAAGGTGTTAGAGGATAAACTTTCATCTGCCCTTAACCTTATGAAGGAAATCATTCTTACATCAAGAATTGATGATGTAAAAAGATTAAGTGAGATTATCGCACAGAGCAAATCTCGTTTGCAGACGGTGCTTAGCAGTTCCGGCCATGTGGTTACAGCAACCAGAAGTATGGCATATTTCTCAAAATATGCTTATTATCAGGATGCTTCTTCCGGGATTGCTTACTATGATGAAATCTGTAAGATGGATGCCCGGATGCGTGAAAATCCGCAGGCGGTAATTGCAAAACTTCGTGAAATTGCGGATAAAGTATTCTGTCAGTCCCGCTTAATGATTGGTTTTACGGCTGATACAGAAAGCTACCGCAGAGCAGAGAAAGAGCTTGCGGATTTTGTAAAGCTGCTTCCAATGGGACAAAAGGCAGGAGAAAGTGCGGTGTTTGTTCCTGAGAAAAAGAATGAAGGCTTTGCAGATGCTTCTTCCATCCAGTATGTGGCGCGTTCCGGTGATTTTATCGCACATGGCTTTGCATATACGGGAGCGCTTCATATTCTCAAAATGATTTTAAGCTATGATTATATGTGGATTAATATCCGTATAAAGGGCGGTGCATATGGCTGTATGAGCTCCTTCCTCCGCTCAGGGGAATCCTACTTTGCCTCATACAGGGATCCAAATCTTAGAAAAACCAATGAAGTATATGATAAGATACCTGAGTATCTTCGTGCCTTCCGGGCAGATGAACGGGAAATGACCAAATACATCATCGGAACATTAGGAGGGCTCGACACACCGCTTTATCCGGAAGGAAAAGGCAATCGTTCAATGAATGCTTATTTAAAGAAACTCACACTGGAAGATGCGCAGAAAGAACGCGACCAGATACTGCATGCCACACAAGAGGATATTCGTGCTCTGGCAGAGATGATTGAAGCCGTTCTTAGCGATGGCAATTTCTGCGTACTTGGTAATGAAAATACAATCCGACAGGAAGAGGATATGTTTATGAACATTCGCAATCTGAATGAATAGCAAATGAAATGGAGAAAAATATGGACGAACAGTTTAAATCGGGTTTTGTAACCATTATCGGCAGACCGAATGTTGGAAAATCAACGCTTATGAATCATCTTATCGGGCAGAAGATTGCCATTACATCCAATAAGCCGCAGACCACAAGAAACCGCATTCAGACGGTATTTACGGATAAGAACAAAGGACAGATTGTTTTCCTTGATACGCCTGGCATTCACAAGGCGAAAAACAAGCTGGGCGAATATATGGTAAACGTTGCAGAAAAGACCTTAAATGAGGTGGATGTAATTTTGTGGCTCGTAGAACCGACCAATTACATCGGTGCTGGAGAACAGCATATCATTGAGCAGTTGAAAAAGGCCGACACACCCGTAATTCTGATTATCAATAAGATTGACACCGTAGAAAGAGATAAGGTATTTGAGTTTATTGATACCTATCGCAAGGTGTATGATTTTGCGGAGATTATTCCGGCTTCAGCTTTAAGAGGCCAGAATACCGGGGATATTATTGACAGTATTTTTAAGTATTTGCCATACGGACCGATGTTCTATGATGAAGATACCATCACAGACCAGCCGGAACGTGCCATTTGTGCGGAAATCATTCGTGAGAAAGCGCTTCATGCCTTAAATGATGAAATTCCGCATGGTATTGCGGTTGCCATTGACCAGATGAAATTCCGTCAGGGGGGAAAAATGGCGGATATTGACGCCACCATCGTATGTGAGAAAGATTCCCACAAGGGTATTATTATCGGAAAACAGGGCGCAATGCTTAAAAAGATCGGCACCAATGCCCGCTACGAGATAGAACGTCTTCTTGATGCCAAAGTGAACTTAAAGCTCTGGGTTAAGGTAAAAAAGGACTGGCGGGACAGTGATTTCTTAATTAAGAACTTCGGGTATAGGAAAGAAGATTAGCATGGGTAAAATATTTTCCAATATTTCTCGGGCATAGATTTTAGTGCATTGCAAATTCTATCATTAGTGGAGGGATTTGCAATGGAGAAACGTGAAGCAGAAAAAAACTGGGACAGCTTTTGGGCAAGCGGCAGGATAGATGATTATCTGTCCTACCGTAATAGTGTAAGAAGCTGTGAAGAACACAAAAAGGAACGAGAGGAAGATGGGAGAGTCAGTAGTGGTAACAGGGATGGTGCTAACAACCATGCCCATATCGGAATATGACAAGAGAATAACGATACTGACAAAAGAACGTGGCAAGATTACCGCCTTTGCCAGAGGCGCCCGCAGACCAAACAGCCAGTTGTTAGCTGCAACGAATCCTTTTTCCTTCGGAGAGTTTGAACTTTTCGAAGGAAAAAGCTCTTACAATGTTTCTAAGGCAAATATACATAATTATTTTCGTGATTTGGCAATGGACGTGGATGCGGCATATATGGGATTTTACTTTTTGGAATTTGCAGAATATTTCTGTCAGGAAAACAGTGATGAGAAAGAAATGCTAAAACTTTTGTACCAGTCCCTAAGGGCTTTGGAAAGTCCCGCCTTTTCTAACAGATTAGTACGGGCAGTGTTTGAATTAAAGGCAATGGCAATAAACGGGGAAGGTCCTAGTATGTTTGCCTGTATGCATTGCCGCAAAACGGAGGAACTGATTTACTTTTCCGTAAAAAGAGGCGGGATGTTCTGCCCGGCATGTGTAAAAAAGATTCATAAGTTTCATGAGAGAGAAGTCTCGGTCAGGGATTTTATGAAGATCCACGAGTCCACCCGCTACGCGATGCAGTATATTATTTCAACTCCGGTAGAAAAATTGTTCTCCTTCCAATTATCTGAAGAAGTTCTTGAAGAATTGCAAAAAATTATGAGAGATTATCTGCATACTTATGTAAGGCATGGTTTTAAATCCTTGCAAATTATTGATGAACTTATGTTGAAATAAAAAAACGAACAGTGTATAATAGCAGGGATTATGATTTATTTGGAGGAAATAATGGCTAAACGTACGTCTAACGGAAGAAAAAAAAGAAAAAGCGCAAATTCCAGACGCATAAAAAGAATTGCACTTATAATAATGCTCCTTATATTGTTATTAGTCATCACAATCTTGGCCGGTGTTTGGTTATACAAGAGATGGGAAGCACGGTTTGATTCGGAAACAAGTGTTGTATTCGTTTTAGAGGATGGCAAAGTTGTTTCGAATGATGTGGTTGCATTTGATACGAGCAAGTATAATCAGGATGAATTAGGCCTTTTTATTGAGGAAACAATTAGTACATACAATAAGGAAAACGGGGCGGAAGCGGTTGTTAAAGAATCGCTTGAAATTGAAGATAATACGGCTTCCCTGATTTTAACATATATGGATGCGGATACATATAAGGATTTTTCGGGAACAGAGCTTTATGTAGGTACGATTTCCGATGCAGTAGCAAAGGGATATACCTTTGACGGACAGTTTGCAAGTATTGTTGATGGTAAAGCGGTAGAATGTTCGATTGAAAAGTTTTACGGACAATCAGATCTTAAAGTTGCGATTATAAGAGCCAATACCAAAATTCAGGTAGAGGGTGAAATTATGTATCTGTCAGCAGAAAATGTAGACAGTTATGGCGAGAACTGGATTGTGACAAAGGACGGATGCAATCTTCTGGCAAATGGTAAGGCTTGGGATTCTCAAACTGATGTAACAGAAAATACTGAAACAGAAACCACAGATGGTTCCGTAGATGCAACCGAACTTGTAACGGAAGAAGAGGAAACTGGTACAGAGATTATCTTTGATTTCGGAGATGAGGATGAGCCGGAAGAGGAAGAAGATACTTACAGCGAAGTATACACCTACATTATTTATCGATAGGGTATTAGAAAGAGAATATTACATAGAAAGTAGAGGAACATGTTATGGAAAAGAGCATGGACAAAATTGTACAAGTGGCAAAGGCAAGAGGATTCGTATATCCGGGCTCTGAAATTTACGGCGGCCTTGCAAATACATGGGATTACGGAAATCTGGGTGTAGAATTAAAAAACAACGTAAAGAGAGCATGGTGGCAGAAATTTATTCAGGAAAACCCATATAATGTAGGTGTGGACTGTGCGATTCTTATGAACCCACAGACATGGGTTGCATCCGGTCATCTTGGAGGCTTCTCAGATCCGCTTATGGACTGTAAAGAATGTCACGAAAGATTCCGCGCAGACAAATTGATTGAAGATTACTGTGAAGAAAAGAAAATCGGGTTAAATGGTTCTGTGGATGCCTGGTCAAAAGAAGAAATGGAAAACTTCGTTCGCGAAAATAGCATTCCATGTCCAACCTGCGGAAAGCATAACTTTACGGACATCAGACAGTTTAACCTGATGTTTAAGACATTCCAGGGTGTAACAGAAGATGCAAAGAACACGGTTTACTTAAGACCGGAAACGGCACAGGGTATTTTCGTAAACTTTAAAAATGTCCAGAGAACTTCCCGCAAGAAAATTCCATTCGGAATCGGACAGATTGGTAAGTCCTTTCGTAACGAAATCACACCGGGTAACTTTACATTCCGTACCCGCGAGTTTGAGCAGATGGAATTGGAATTTTTCTGTGAACCGGGTACAGATTTAGAATGGTTTGCGTACTGGAGAGGCTTCTGCCGTGACTGGCTGCTTTCTCTTGGCATCAAAGAAGAAGAGATGCGGCTTCGTGACCATGCGCCAGAAGAACTGTGCTTCTACTCAAAGGCAACTACAGATATTGAGTTCTTATTCCCGTTCGGATGGGGAGAGCTTTGGGGTATTGCAGACAGAACAGACTATGACTTAACCCAGCATCAGAATGTGTCCGGGGAGGATATGAGTTATTTTGATGATGAGAAGAGAGAAAAATATGTGCCATACGTTATTGAACCATCGCTTGGTGCTGACCGTGTAGTACTCGCATTCCTTTGTGCAGCCTATGATGAAGAAGAGTTAGAAGGCGGCGACGTAAGAACAGTATTCCGTTTCCATCCGGCGCTGGCGCCTGTTAAAGTGGGTGTGCTTCCACTTTCTAAGAAATTAAACGAGGGTGCAGAAAAGGTATTTGCCCAGCTTTCTAAAAAATACAACTGTGAGTTTGATGACAGAGGAACAATCGGTAAGAGATACCGCCGTCAGGATGAAATCGGAACTCCTTTCTGTATCACATATGACTTCGATTCAGAAGTGGATGGCTGCGTAACAGTCCGTGACCGTGATACCATGCAGCAGGAAAGAATTTCCATTGCCGATTTGGATGCATATTTTGCAGAAAAATTCACATTTTAATAGTGTCACAGAAATTCATTTTGTTTTTTCTGATTAAAATTGATATTTTTTTAACAGGAAACACTTGCGAAATGAGAAATCTGTGTTAAAATAGTCTATGTGCGACCTTTTTTTGGTCGTACATGGACTTTTTGTTTTTTGTCATACAGAATGCGCACCTCGCGGAGCGGATTGTTTTGTAATTTCCGCTTGAGCGCAAAAAACTGCTTGCAGTTTTTGATTGCGAGGTATTACATATTATAATTTATTTTTAGGAGGAAATGTCAAATGGCAAACAAATGGGTATATTTGTTTAACGAAGGCGACGCTTCTATGCGTAATCTTCTCGGAGGAAAGGGTGCTAACCTTGCTGAAATGACAAAAATTATCGGTGCTGATGTAGTTCCACAGGGCTTCACGATTACAACGGAAGCGTGTACACAGTACTATCAGGATGGTCGTAAGATCAACGATGAGATTCAGGCTCAGATCAATGAATACATCGTAAAAATGGAAGAAATTACCGGAAAGAAATTCGGCGACAAAGAAAATCCATTACTTGTTTCTGTCCGTTCCGGTGCAAGGGCTTCTATGCCGGGTATGATGGATACAATCCTTAACTTAGGTCTTAATGAAGAAGTAGTTAATACAATGGCAGAAAAATCTGGAAATCCACGTTGGGCTTGGGACTGCTATAGACGTTTCATCCAGATGTACTCTGACGTAGTTATGGAAGTTGGTAAGAAATACTTTGAAGAACTTATCGACGAGATGAAAGAAAAGAAAGGTGTTACACAGGACGTAGACCTTACAGCAGAAGACTTAAAAGAATTAGCAGGCCAGTTCAAGGCTGAATACAAAGCAAAAATCGGTGAAGATTTCCCGACGGATCCAAAGGTACAGTTAATGGGAGCTATTCAGGCTGTATTCCGTTCATGGGACAACCCGCGTGCAAACGTATACCGTCGTGACAACGATATCCCATATTCATGGGGAACAGCCGTTAACGTACAGTCAATGGCTTTTGGTAACATGGGTGATGACTGTGGTACCGGTGTTGCGTTTACCCGTGATCCGGCTACAGGCGAGAAGAAACTTATGGGTGAATTCTTAACAAACGCTCAGGGTGAAGACGTAGTAGCAGGTGTTCGTACACCAATGCCAATTGCACAGATGGAAGAAAAATTCCCGGCAGCATATGCTAAATTCACAGAAATCTGCGCGAAATTAGAGTCTCACTACAGAGATATGCAGGATATGGAATTTACTGTAGAAAACGAAAAACTCTACATGTTACAGACCCGTAACGGTAAGAGAACAGCTCAGGCTGCTCTTAAAATCGCTTGTGATTTGGTTGACGAAGGAATGAGAACAGAAGAAGAAGCTGTTGCAATGATCGATCCTCGTAACTTAGATACATTATTACATCCACAGTTTGATACAAAAGCGCTCAAAGCTGCAACTCCAATGGGCAAAGGTCTTGGTGCTTCACCGGGTGCTGCCTGCGGTAAAGTTGTATTTACAGCAGATGATGCGGTAGAATGGGCTAAGAGAGGAGAAAAAGTCGTATTAGTACGTCTTGAAACATCTCCGGAAGACATCACCGGTATGAAAGCTGCACAGGGTATCTTAACTGTTCGTGGCGGTATGACATCTCACGCTGCCGTAGTAGCGCGTGGTATGGGTACATGTTGTGTTTCCGGCTGCGGCGACATCAACATGGATGAAGAAAACAAGAAATTCACATTAGCAGGCAAGACATTCACAGAAGGTTCAGAAATCTCTATCGATGGTACAACAGGTAACATCTACGATGGAATCATCCCAACTGTAGATGCTACAATCGCCGGAGAATTTGGCCGTATCATGGCTTGGGCTGACAAATATCGTACACTCAAAGTTCGTACAAATGCTGATACACCGGAGGATGCCCGCAGAGCCCGTGAACTTGGCGCAGAAGGTATCGGTCTTTGCCGTACAGAGCATATGTTCTTTGAAGAAGACAGAATCGCTGCATTCCGTGAAATGATTTGTGCGGATACAGTAGAAGAAAGAGAAGCAGCTCTTGAAAAGATTCTTCCATATCAGCAGGGAGACTTCGAAGGATTATTCGAAGCACTTGAAGGTAACCCGGTTACTATTCGTTTCCTTGATCCGCCTCTTCATGAGTTTGTTCCAACAGAAGAAGCTGATATCAAGAAACTTGCGGATGCTCAGGGTAAATCTGTAGAGGAAATCAAAGCAATCATTTCATCATTACATGAATTTAACCCAATGATGGGACACAGAGGACTTCGTCTTGCTGTAACATATCCTGAAATTGCTAAGATGCAGACCAAAGCTGTTATCCGTGCAGCAATCAACGTACAGAAAGCTCATGCAGACTGGAAAGTAGTTCCGGAAATCATGATTCCGCTTGCTTGTGATGCAAAAGAATTAGCATATGTTAAGAAAATTGTTGTAGAAACGGCTGAGGCTGAAATCGCAGCAGCAGGTGTTGAACTTCACTATGAAGTAGGTACCATGATCGAAATCCCGCGTGCAGCTCTTACGGCTGATGAAATCGCTGCTCAGGCAGACTTCTTCTGCTTCGGTACAAACGATTTAACGCAGATGACATACGGCTTCTCACGTGACGATGCCGGCAAGTTCTTAGATGCTTACTATGATAAGAAGATCTTCGAAAACGATCCATTCGCTAAATTGGATCAGGTTGGTGTTGGTAAGTTAATGGAAATGACTATTAAATTAGGACGTCCGGTTAATCCAAACCTTCACATCGGTATCTGTGGTGAACACGGCGGAGACCCATCTTCCGTAGAATTCTGCCATAAGATTGGGCTTGATTATGTTTCCTGCTCACCATTCCGTGTGCCAATCGCAAGATTAGCTGCTGCACAGGCTGCTATTAACTCAGCACGTTAATTGAAGATGCGACGTTTTTAGGGACATTCGAAATATCAAAAGACTTCATGAAAAAGAGTGCAAAGCTCTATTATGAAGATAATGTATTTCGATTTCCTAATAAGATGGAATTGAAGCTATACATTGTATAGGGAGTCTGCAAAGGCTCCCTATATTTTTTTGAATTTTGTGTACTGTGAACCTTGTATGTGTTTGAAAATTTTGTTGCAGTTGCTTGTTGTAAAATTATGATTAATCGGTTATAATATGTTCAAAGATAAAATATTGATAAAATTATGATAAGCACTGTAAGGAGGTTCCTATGATACAGATTAGACCAGTTTCAGATTTAAGAAATAAGTTTCCGGACGTGGAGAAAGCCGTTGCATGTGGTGAACCGGTATATTTAACAAAAAACGGATATGGTGCAATGGTTGTGCTTAGTCTGGAAGCGTATTCAAGATTGACAGACGGTATTGAAGCGGCTCTTGATATGGCTGATAAAGCTGCGGAAGAAGATGACAGAAGATATACGCATGAAGAAGTTTTCTCTAAGCTTAGAAGGAGGGTAAATGGCTAATACAAAGTATAAGCTACGATATTTACCACTGTTCTATGAAGATTTAGAGGAAAAGATTGTATATATTGCAGAGGAATTACATAATGAAAAGGCTGCAAATGATTTGTTAGATGAGGTTGAATCGGCAATATTGGAGCGACAGCCTGTGGCAGAATCATTTGAACCCTATCGTTCTTTAAGGGAACGTCGCTATCCATATTACAGAATTTATGTAAAAAACTTTGTTGTCTATTATGTTGTGATAGATGATGAGGGTGATGATAAGATTATGGAAGTAAGAAGATTTTTGTATAACAAGCAGGATGTAAAACGTTTGTTGTAGAAGGTAAATGAATAGATGTAATTAATGACACTCCCGGTAGAAAATCGGGAGTGTTTTTGGTATAATAGGAAACGTGAAATTTATTATAGGAGAAGAGAAATGGTTCGCAGTTTACTTAATACAACGGAGAATACCAGAGAGTTGGGAGGATATATAACAAAGACAGGCAAACAGACAAGATGCGAAAGCATCCTTCGTAGTGATGTTCAGAATTATCCGAGTGAGGAAGATATTGAATTTTTAAAATTAAAGAACTAAGACTTCCCATACCTGAAATGGGCTGCGCTCCTTGAAAATTCAATATTTCAGCTGACAAAATAGTGATTTATGCCCCTATAGCCTCTGGATGGAGTGCGTTACGCAGATATTTCGGCAGTCTCGCTTCAAAATCAGCAGTAAAAGCTGTCAATTGCTCATCGCTGAGTTTTAAGATTTCCTGAAGGCTTGCCATCAAGGCATCCATTAGGATGCCAAGTGATCTATGGAAAGTAATGTCCGCCATTTCA